>CATYZK010000001.1 GCA_958415665.1 uncultured Collinsella sp.
GGCGAGCTTGCTGTTGGTCGCCGTCGACGCGGCCACGGCGGGCGTTGCTATGTTGCATGCGTTGATATCCATGCGGACGAGTATAGCGCGGGGCGCGGTGGGGGAGACGCTGCGTGGCCTGCAAGTTGCCGATGCCGCGTGTTGTGCGCGGCGGGCACCGACTCAACACCTCGATTGCCCCCCACGCTCAGCCCCTTCAACCCCTCAAACGACAGAAACCCCGGCAGCTCTTCGCAACTGCCGGGGTTTCCGCGGAAAAGGGGGACATGATCCTCGAGCGGACGGCAAAGGGGCAAACCGTTTTCGCTCAACTGCTTTATGCCCCTCAACTGGCGGCTCAATCAGCGCATGCCGCGCCCACACAAAGCCGCTACACCTGTGATGGAGCTATGAAGTGGCATCTATTGCCGGAGCGGGCTATGCCAAGGAGTGTCCCAGATTGCCGACAGATAAGGAACGTCCCCAGGCGCCGGCGGCGGGCGTGACTTTTGTCCCGTTTTGACGCTCCGCTGACCTAGATGTTCGTCACATGAACTCGCAAACGTGGGACAATGACGCTACTGGTACCACAGACAAAGGATGTGCCTATGAACGCCCCCGTTGCCCAGCCCTGTCGGCAGCGCCGCCTGTTTGCGCGGTTCGCTTCCGTCTGCGCACTCGTCGCGCTTGCGTTGTTGCTGCTGCCTGCCGTCGCGCACGCCGACGGCTACTCCATGAGCCAAACCTATATCGGTGCCACGGTTGAGGCCGATGGCTCGCTGACCGTTGTCGAGGGACGCCAGTTCGATTTCGACGACGACATCAACGGCGTGTATTGGGATATCAATACAGGCTCTAACCAGCAAGGCGGCTCGGTGGTCGTCAATGTGCTGAGCGTCGAGGAAGACGACACTGCGTTTAACAAGGTCGACAGCGCAAATAAAGGCGACGACGGCGTTTACACGGTGGAACAGTCCGACGACGGCGTAAAGATTAAGGTGTTCAGCCCCCACGAGAGCGGCGACAGCGCAATCTACTACGTGAGTTATTCCATGACCGGTGCGGTTATGAACTGGGCCGATACCGCCGAGCTCTACTGGAAATTCGTCGGCGACGGCTGGTCGGCGGATTCCGATGACGTCGAGATGGAAGTGTACTTCGCAAATGCCGCTGCCGGGACGGCTGCCGTCAAGGGCGATAACTTCCGCGCATGGGGCCACGGCCCGCTGACGGGCGACGTGTCGCTCGATGCGGACGAGCCCATGGTCACCTATACCATTCCCTGCGTGCATGAGGGCGAATTCGCCGAGGCACGCATCGCCTTCCCCAGCGACTGGGTGCCGCAGCTTGCCGTCTCGGGCGAAAGGCGCATGTCGACGATTCTGAGCGAAGAGAAGGAATGGGCCGACGAGGCCAACGCTCGCCGTGAGCACGCGCGTGCGGTTGCCGGCGCGATTGCCGTGGTGTGTGTTGTCGTGGCGGTTGCCTATACCGGTGTGATCGTGATGCTTAAGCTGCGCAGGCCCAAGCCCAAGCCGCTCTTCCAGGACGAGTACTTCCGCGATGTGCCCTCGGCCGACCATCCCGCGGTGCTTGCAGCTCTCATGAGCTGGAACGACGTGCCCGATCAGGCATATATCGCCACGCTTATGAAGCTCACCGACGACCGCGTGATCAAGCTGGAAGAAGCGACCGAGGCCAAGAAGAAGGGTCTGCTCCGTCGCGAAAAAGAGGAGCAGACGTATCGCATCACAGTGACCGACGAGGCCTGGAAGGCTGCCAAGAAGGACGGCATCGATCGCGATGTGCTCAAGGTCTTCTTCGCCGGCGTTAAGCCCGATAAAGACGGCGTCCGTTCACGCACGTTTAGCGAGCTGGAGGAGTACGCTAGCGAGCGCACCACATCTGTTGGCGACAAGCTCGAGGACTATCAGAGCACGGTTAAGGGCAAGCTGGAGGCGCGCGAGCTTATCGCCTCGGACGGCACCATCGCCCTGGTTGCCGGCTTGGTTCTCGGCATCATCATCGTCTTTGGCATTCTGGGCTCTCTGATCTATACCGACTTTGCGGATGCCAATGTCGGCGCCGCTATGATCTCGATCCCCGTCACGATCGTGGGCTTTGTCCTGAGCTGCACCTTCCGTCGCTACACGCCGGAGGGCGCCGAGGTGGCGGCTCGCTGCAAGGCGCTCAAGCATTGGCTCGAGGACTTTACGCGTCTGAAGGAGGCCGTCCCCAGCGACCTGATCTTGTGGAACAAGCTGCTGGTGATGGGCGTTGCCCTGGGCGTTTCGAAAGAAGTGCTGCGACAGCTGGCCGAGGCCGTGCCTGCGGACCTGCGTAACAGCGACGACTTCTACGATAATTACCCCTGCTACTGGTGGTATTACCATCACTACGGCAACGAGTCCCCGCTCGATTCGTTCAACGATGTGTACCACGAGACCATCCGCGAGCTGGCTTCGAGCTCCGACAGCTCGAGCGGCGGCAGCGGCGGCGGCTTCTCTGGCGGCGGTGGTGGCGGCGCCGGCGGAGGCGGCGGCGGAACGTTCTAGTGAGCGCTTGCTTTGGGGTGGATCTTTCTGGGCGGTTGCCAGGGAAGATTCATCCCATTTTTGTGCATCGAAACGGGCCAAACTTTCCGCTGAGGACCTTTGCGCAAGGGGCAGTGGACAAAAAATGCCAAATATGAGTACTGTTGCTGCGTTGGTCACATATGTTTGCACATAATAACGGGCTCCTAATGAGAGTACTTCTCGTTAGGAGCCCATTTTATTGAACATTTGGGAAGCTACGTCAGCTCGCGCAGCTGGTCGTCATGCCTGCAAGCATCAAAAATGCCCCAAATCGCTGCTTCTAAAAAGGTAACAGTACTCATATTTGATGTTTTTTGACCACAGCTATTTGCAGACCACCAAGGCTACTCATTGGGGACAGACTTAAATGACCAGTCATTGGGGATCAGTCGTTGGGGACGTTCTTAAATGACTAGGTATGGATGCCGGGTTTAGGCTGTTAGGTCGAGTTCGTAGAGAAAGCTTTCGCGCGGCATGTCGTGACGACGCTCTTCGCGGTTGGCGCGGTGCGTGGCCGCGCGCTTAAAGCCGTGCAGCTCGTAGAACTTCCACGAGCAGTTGGAATCGGTGTACAGGTGTGCGCTGGTCGCCCCGCACGAGGACAGATGTGAGATTGCGGCGTCGAGCAGCACCGATCCCACGCCCAGACCGTGGACGTCAGGGTCGACGGCGAGCAGCGTGACCTCGTTGTCATGCGGCAGTGGGCTTTTCTCGAGCAGGCGGTTGTTGGTTCGAATGGTGGCGCGCACAAACGAGAGATACTCGGCGCACGACTCGGGTTCTAGCTCACGCATCTGCGACAGTAGTGTACGCTCAGTATCCATCCAATGTTCCCTGACGGCGGTGCCGGAGCTCTGTCCCGCACGCGCAAGCGAAATGCCGCGCGCCTCGCCATCTATAACTGCAACCTGCGAAAACGTTGAGGAAGAAAGGCAATAGGCGAGGTCGCACGCGGCTTCGAGGCGGTTGTACTCATCGTTATCCGAATTGTTATGCCAAAGCTGCTGCAGAATCAGCGCGATGGCGTCGAAGTCTTCGGTATCAAACGGTCGGTAGAGAACCCGCGAGACCATGGTGCCTCTTTCTTTTGCGGATGCATATCGAGCACAGTTCTACCACGCTATTGGCATCTAATTATGGTGCCCCTGTGTTCCATGAACTCACCGTGCCCGGTGCCGTGCCCATCCCCTCCGCTCGCAAACTTTTTCTGCACATGCGCCCGTTGCGGGGTGCATCGATGCGCTCGATGCGCTACATTGAATCAGTATTTTCAATGCCGCTGCGCGAGCGCTGCAGATCGACGTATCACCGACTCACAGAGCACGGCGGCGTACCAGACAGGAGGACTGCATGGGATCTGATGTGAAGATCGCACGCGCGTTGATCTCGGTTACCGATAAGACGGGTGTCGTCGATTTCGCACGGACGCTGGTTGACGACTTTGGTGTCGAGATCATCTCTACGGGTGGCACGGCTCGTGCCATCGAGGACGCGGGCGTTCCCGTAACCCCCATCGAGGAGTTCACGGGCTATCCCGAGATGATGGACGGCCGCGTCAAGACGCTGCACCCCAAGGTTCACGGCGCTCTGCTTGCCCGCCGCGATTCCGAGCAGCACATGCAGGAGGCCGCTCAGCACGGCATTAAGCTGATTGACCTGGTCGTCGTCAACCTGTACGAGTTCGAGAAGACTGTCGCCAACCCCGAGGTCACCTTCGCGGACGCCATCGAGCACATCGACATCGGCGGTCCCTCCATGCTGCGCTCTGCCGCCAAGAACGCCGCGAGCGTCACCGTCATCTCCGACCCGGCCGACTACGACGCCGTCCTGGCCGAGATGCGCGAGACCGGCGGCTGCACCACGCTTTCCACCCGTCGTCGTCTGCAGGTGAAGGTCTACCAGACCACCGCCGCCTACGACACGGCTATCTCCCGTTGGCTTGCCGCCCAGGCAAGCGACGTGGCGGACACCTCTGCCAAGCTCGAGATCTCGCTGGAAAAGGTCGACGACCTGCGCTATGGCGAGAACCCGCAGCAGAAGGCCACGGTCTATCGCTTTGCCGAGGGCTGCGAGAACACCGCGAGCTCTCAGTTCCCGCTCGTGGGCTCCGAGCAGATTCAGGGCAAGCCGCTCAGCTACAACAACTATCTGGATGCCGATGCCGCTTGGAACCTGGTCCGCGAGTTCGACGAGCCGGCCTGCGTGATCCTCAAGCATCAGAACCCCTGCGGTTCCGCCGTTGCCGAGGACATCACGGCCGCCTACGACCGCGCTTTCGCCTGCGATCCCAAGAGCGCCTTCGGCGGCATCATCGCCTGCAACCGCGAGGTTCCCTTTGAGTTGGTTGAACACTTCGCCGACCAGAACAAGCAGTTCGTCGAGGTCATCATCGCCCCGAGCTATACCGCCGAGGCGCTCGAGCGCATGGCCAAGCGCCCCAACCTGCGCGTGCTGGCTACCGGCGGCGTGGACCACGGTGCCCAGGTGGAGCTGCGCTCCATCGACGGCGGCATGCTGGTGCAGGAAGTCGACCACGTGACCGAGGACCCCGCGACCTTTACGTTCCCCACCGACCGCAAGCCCACCGACGCCGAGATGGCCGAACTCGAGTTTGCCTGGAAGGTCTGCAAGGGCGTTAAGTCCAACGCCATCCTGGTCTCCAAGGGTAAGGCCGGCATTGGCATGGGCCCGGGTCAGCCCAACCGCGTGGATTCCGCGTTGCTGGCCTGCGAGCGTGCCGAGGACTTCTGCGAGCGCGAGGGCGTGGAGAAGGGCGGCTTTGCCTGCGCAAGCGACGCGTTCTTCCCGTTCCGCGACAACGTTGACGTGCTTGCCGCGCACGGCGTGACCTGCATCATTCAGCCCGGCGGCTCCAAGCGCGATGACGAGAGCATCCAGGCCTGCAACGAGCATGGCATCGCAATGGTCTTCACAGGTGCCAGGCATTTTAGGCACTAGGGCTTTCCCAAGCACCCGACCTTGCCCCTCAAACCGTCGCTTGCGTACATTTAGTACGCGGCGCTCCTCTTTCGGGGCAATCTCGGGCACTTGGAAAACCCTTAATGGGATGTTGTTCTATCCCATTAAGTTGATCGGTCGCCTGGCCATATCGTCAAAATAATCTCTGCAAAAGACGGTCGCTCCGTTTGGAGGGCCGTCTTTTTGGTATAAGAGGACGGAATGACTAACACGAAAGGTACAACCATGCCCCAGATTGATGATGCCGAGCTGTTTGGCAATGCCGAGGATCAGCGTGCGTACGAGGACTTTTGCGCCAATCAGGAGGCGGTCGAGAAGTTTACGCTCGACAAGCCCGCGCTTGTCTGCCGTTGGCGCATGTCCAACAAAAAGGTGCCCATGCTCAACCGTCACATCCGCGCGCTGTCCGAGCGTCTGGTGCAGGGCGAGCCACTTACCCATAACATGCTCAGCTGGGCCAAGCAGCACGTTGAGTGGTCGCTAGCCGAGGGCGACTATACCGCGCACGATGGCGTGCTCATGCTGGTGATCGACATCAACGGCAACGCCGCCATGACAGTGGGGGAGTACGAGCCGCTCGCCGATACGTCAGCCAAGGCGCTGCGTGCCCGCTCTGCCGAGGCCCGCTCCGAGGCCGACGAGACCGGCGTGGCGCCCGAGCTGCTCGCTGCCGTCAACGACGGTGAACTGGCCTTTGTGGCGCCGGAGGACGAGTGCCTGTGCGGCACGGCGACGCTCATTGAGCAGCTGGCCCAGACCAAGGGCATCCCGGTCGCACGCGTGGATATTCCCGCGCAGCTCAAGGGCGCGCTGTTCCTGGTGAGCGACGAGCATGGCGTGGTCCCCGCCAACGACGCCGACGCCGCCGAGGCAGACGCCGCCACGGTCGCCTTCTTCGCCGACGGCTACGAAAAGCTCCGTGCCCGCCGCTAAATGATTATTCTGGGACGTGTCTCTATAGTTTTGTCAACCGCGCGCTTCGCGACATTTCGGCACGACGCATCCGGGCGCCTTGCGCCCCCGCTTCCTCTTCGGTTGACCTCGCCGCCCGCTAGGCCGCGTACGGGACGGCGTCGCGCATGATCGCGTAGATGACCTTGAGCCTCTTCCTCGCGACCGCCTTCAGCGCCTTGCTGTGCCTCATCCCCCTCGCCCTGCACTCCTCGTAGTACCTCCCGAACCTGTTGTCCGTGCCGATGAGGGAGTTGCAGCTGAATATGAGCAGGTTCTTGAGCTGCCTGTTCCCGCCGTGCTGCGGCGACGTCGACCTGATGCTGCTCCCGGAGCGCCTGTCGCGCGGCGCCACGCCGCAGTAACTCGCGAGCTCGTCGTGTCCCCTGAACGCGGATATGTCGATCGACGTCACCAGCGCCGCGGCGGTCTTGGGGCCGATCCCGGGCACCGTGAGGAGGCACTCGTAGACCTCGTCGCCCGCCAGCGAGTCGGCCACGAGCGAGTCGAGCTCCTCGATGTCAGCGTCGAGGGAGGCTATCTCCCGGGCGAGTATCCGGACCGCGACGTCCTCGCCGGCCGGCAGGCGCCTTCCCGAGCGCGACGAGGCCAGCAGCGCCTCCCAGAGCCTCCTGGCCCCCGCCACGGGGGCGCCCGCGCGCCTGGCGGCGCTCGAGAACCTGCGCCAGCCGGCGGCGGAGCACCCGGCGGCCCCGCCGAACTTGGCCAGCATCGACACCTGCCATCGGCTAGACGGGTCGACCGCGCCCTCGAGCGCGGGATCGGCCTCGAGCAGGGTCGCGCGGAGCCTGTTCTTCGCGCGGGTCCTGGCGGACGACGCGAACTCGCGCTGTGACGACAGGATCCGCAGCGAGGCGGTCCCCTCGGGCTCCTCGGGCGCCGGCCTGAGGGCGCGGGGCACGCCGAGCGCGGTGCGCGCGATTACCTCGGCGTCGATGGCGTCGGTCTTAGCGATGCCGGGGAACATCCCGCGGGCCTGCTTCTCGGCATATCCGGGCAGGTAGGCGCAGGGGTTCCCGTGCACATGGGCGCGCGCGAGGACCAGCGCGCCGATGTTTCGCTTCTGGTCGACGACGACCAGCGCGCCGGAGCCGGCACGCTCGAGCAGCCGGTCGATGTCGTCGGGCCTGTTGGCCAGCTCGGCCCTGAAGGCGACGCGCCCTCCCACATCGAGCGCGCACGCGCTGTGCGAGCTCTTCCCGACGTCGATCCCAAGGTAGGCCACGGGCATCTCTTCAGCAGGCATGGTGTATCCTCTCCCTTGAGCCGGCCGTAAGCCGCGGAGGCGAACACCCACATTACCCGGCCGTGGCCCGGTCCGGGCCCGGCACATCTCTATTCAGTCGTTCCCCGCGGCACCTCCCGCCCCGGCGGCAACACGTCCCGGGCCCTCTACGGGGCAGGGGCTGACGGCCGTCCGGGGCGGTCGGCCAGCGACCACCGGTACGGCTCAATCGTATAGCCATGCAACGGAAAAGAGCCGCCCTTTCGGACGACTCAAACTGTAATGGGGATTAAATAATCATTTTGGTCGCCGTGCCCGTCGCGAGTGCGAGGCGGACAAAACGCCCCGTTCGCGAACAGTTCTGTCGCCTTGGCGCCGTGCGCGGCGCACATCTGCAGTTTCGCGGCCATAATGGTGGCAAGACAACCGAGAGGGGAGCGGCATCCATGGCGCTGATCTATATCGTTGAGGACGACGAACCCATCCGTCGCGAGCTCGCCGACATTCTGGCCCGTGCCGGGTTTGAGGTCGAGGCCTGCGAATCGTTCGAGCACGTCTCGCGCGACATCCTTGCCGCCGCACCCGATCTGGTGCTGCTCGACCTCACGCTTCCCATCAAGGATGGCCAGCATATCTGCCACGAAGTCCGCCGCGAATCCGAGGTTCCCATCATCGTCCTCACGTCGCGTACGACCGAGACTGACGAGGTCATGGCCATGACGCTCGGTGCGGACGACTTTGTCCCCAAGCCCTATAGCGCCCGCGTGCTCGTGGCGCGCATCAACGCCCTGCTGCGTCGCACCGCGGCGGCCGGCGAGCGCAGCACGCTTGTCCACAAGGGGCTGGAGCTCGACCTCGCCCGCTCCGCGGTCACCAACACCGCAACCGGCGACAGCACCGAGCTCACCAAAAACGAGCTGCGCATTCTCTCGCTGCTTCTGAGCCGCGCGGGCAAGATCGTTTCGCGCTCGGCCATCATGCAGGACCTGTGGGACTCCGATGCCTTCGTGGACGACAACACGCTCACCGTCAACATCAACCGCCTGCGCACCACGCTCGAAAAAATCGGCATCAAGGGGTATCTGACCACGCACCGCGGCCAGGGCTATTCGGTTTAGGGGCCGGCCATGTCGTTCGCCAAGTTCTTCAAAGACGCACTGCTCCCCGTCGCCGTGTGGACGTGCGGCGTGCTGTTGAGCTGCTTTGTGCTGACGGTCGCCGGGGCGCCCGTTTCCATTGTGATCGTGGCGGTCGGCGTGTCCTTTATCTTTGGCATGCTCGGCATTGTGATCGAGTACGCGCGCCGTCGTCGATTTTTGCATCAGCTGGAGCGCGCGGCCGAGGAGCTGGAAAGCCCCGCTTGGGTGCAGGAGATGGTGCAGTGCCCGACCTATGCCGAGGGCGAGCTCGAGTACGAGGTCTTGCGCCGCGTGGGTAAGGCGGCTTGCGATGAGGTGGCGGAAGGCCGTCGTCAGACCGACGACTATCGCGACTATATCGAGAGTTGGGTCCACGAGGCCAAACTGCCCCTGGCGGCGGCTCATCTGATTCTGGAAAACCTGGACGGCAGCGCGGATGACTTGTCGCGCGTGGATGACCTCGGTCGCGAGCTTGCCCGCGTGGAGCGCTATATCGATCAAGCGCTCTACTATGCGCGCTCGGAAGTGGTGGAGCGCGACTACCTGATTCGCCGCTGGGATCTCAAGACCCTGGTGACGGGTGCAATTAAGGCCAACGCGCGCGAGCTCATCGCGGCGCATGTGGCGCCGGTGTGCGAAAACCTCGACTTCGAGGTCTTTACCGACGAGAAGTGGCTCGAGTTTATCCTGGGCCAGCTCATCCAGAACAGCATTAAATACGCGCGCGAGGATGGTGCGAAGATCACGTTTTCGGGCGCGTTGCTGGACGAGGGCCTGGCGAGTGAGCGCATTGAGCTCACGGTCGCGGACAACGGCTGCGGCGTGAGCGCGGCCGACCTGCCCCGCGTGTTCGAGAAGGGTTTTACCGGCGACAACGGCCGAACCACCAAGCGTGCAACGGGCATCGGCCTCTACCTGGTAGCGCGCCTATGCTCCAAGATGGGCATCGATGCCACCGCAGCCTCGGAGCCCGGCAAAGGCTTCACCGTAACCTTCGCCTTCTCAACGAATAAGTTCCAATATTTCGAGTAACGCACACGGCAGACGTTCGCCCAAACAAAACGTGCCGCCCCACCCAAAAAACGTGCCGCCCCAACCGGGGCGGCACGCCATCTTTTTTATCAGCCAACTCGCTGAAGTATGGTGACGAAGGCGCAAGGCCGGGAGGGGTTATCAAAGCCGACATCCCGCAGCCGCGAAGCGGCGAGGACGTCGGCGTGATAACCCCGCAGGCCTTGCGCCGACGGGAAGGAACCTACTTCACGACCAAAATGTCGCAGTCCGTATTGCGCAGCAGGAACGTCGAAATCGAGCCCAGTAGCGCGTACTTAATTGAGGACAGGCCGCGAGCGCCGCAGAGCACCAGATCGGGCTTGACCACGTCGAGCATCTCGTCCTTGAGCGTCTCGCGAATGCGACCGGTGCGAATCATGACCTCGACCTCGGGAATGTCGGGATTGGCCTTGGCCTCCTCGAGCTGCTTGGCGATGGAGTTGTTAAAGGCCTCCTCCAGGCCGTTGACCAGGTCGACCGGATAGGAACCGGCGCTCTCGAGCGCGGTGGAGTCGATGACGTGGCCGATGATCAGCTTAGCGCCGTTGTTCGCGGCGACCTTGATGGCGCGTGCGAGCACAAAATCCTGCTGCTCAGTACCGTCGAGTGAAACAAATACCTTGGTGTAGCCCTCGTTCATGGTTTCCTCCTTGGTCTATCGCACGGGCGCGGGGCTCGTGCGTCGGGCGTGCGCGGGCGCGTTGGCCGCCGGACACTTTATCTTGTTGCAGTTATACCCAAGGATTTCGGTTTGACCGCTCGCAATTCTGTGAACGGGCGAGTTTTTTGGTAAGGGTAGGCGCGGTCGCACCGCCAACGGTTGATAATGGGACATCGCCCGCATCGTCCGCAGAACATCTACCGGCGGGTGTCTAACGAGGGGGTCCCTTTGGATATTATCGAGCTTCTAAAATCTGCCTTCATGGGCCTGGTCGAGGGCATCACCGAATGGCTGCCCGTCTCGTCGACGGGTCACATGATCTTGGTGGACGAGTTCGTCAAGATGAACGTGAGCGAGACGTTCTGGAATATGTTCCTGGTTGTGATTCAGCTTGGCGCCATTCTGGCCGTCTGCGTGCTGTTCTTCCATGAGCTCAATCCGTTCTCGCCGAGCAAGGGCAAGGAAGGCCGTCGCGACACGTGGGTGCTGTGGGGCAAGATTGTGCTCGGCTGTATTCCCGCCGCGGCGATCGGTCTGCCGCTCAACGATTGGATGGAGGAGCATTTCTACAATGCTCCCGTCGTGGCGCTGGCGCTCATTGTGTACGGCGTGCTGTTTATCGTGATCGAGAACTGGCGCGCGAGCAAGCGCGAGGAAATGGCCGTTGCCGGTTCGTTTGGTTCGCGTGCTGTGGTGTCGGGTGGACGTCCCGCCGGTGCGCACTTTGCGGCGTCCGCCGCGGCTACCGCTGAGGATGAGGACGATGACGAGAATCTGGACTTTGGCTCCATCGCCACGCTCGAGGACCTGAGCTGGAAGACTGCGCTGGGTATCGGCTGCTTCCAGGTGCTTTCGCTGGTGCCTGGTACGTCTCGCTCCGGTTCTACCATCATCGGTGGCCTGCTTTTGGGCTGCACGCGCTCGGTGGCGTCTAAGTTCACATTCTTCCTGGCTATTCCCGTTATGTTTGGCGCAAGTGCGCTCAAGCTGGTCAAGTACTTTATTAAGGGTGGTACTTTCGGCATCAACGAGATCGCCATCTTGGGCGTGGGCTGCGTTGTGGCCTTTGTGGTTTCGCTCATCGCCATCAAGTGGCTCATGGGCTTTGTCCGCCGTCACGACTTCAAGTGCTTCGGCGTCTACCGCATCATCCTGGGCATCGTAGTGCTCGCATACTTCTTCGTTCTGGAGCCCATGCTCGGCCTGTAACTTGGTTGACGCTGCACGGCGTCCAGAGCGACAACTTGTCATTCAACGAGGGCGGCATGACCAAAAGGTCTATGCCGCCCTCTTTTTTGGGCGATGGGGCGGGCCTGACGGTGGCGCACGGAGTCGTGGTGTGATTTGCGTCGGTGTCCGCGCGGCTCGGTATACTGGTACGGCTCAAACTATGGCGCTGCCCGCAGACGCGCCGTCCGTTAGATGAGGAGTCGCCCATGACCCAGCCCTTGCCCTGGGAAAAGAACGCCGCGGTGCCCGTGCCGCCCGCGCCGGAACCCGTGCCGCTCGATGCATACACCGCCTCCGCTGCGCCGGAGCCCGAGCTCGTTCCGCTCGACATCTACGACGCTCCCGCGCCGGCGCCCAAGCCCGCCAAGCCGCTCGTCGATATCGATAGCCTTAACCCCGCCCAGCGCGAGGCGGTCCTGTCCACCGAGGGCCCGTTGCTGGTGCTCGCCGGCGCCGGCTCGGGCAAGACCCGCGTCTTGACCTTCCGCATCGCACATATGCTCGGCGACCTGGGTGTTAAGCCTTGGCAGGTTCTTGCCATCACGTTTACCAACAAGGCTGCGGCCGAGATGCGCGAGCGTCTGGCGGCACTCATCCCAAGCGGCACCCGTGGCATGTGGGTGTGCACCTTCCATGCCATGTGCGTGCGCATGCTGCGCGAGGACGCCGACCTGCTGGGCTACACCGGCCAGTTCACCATCTACGATGACGATGACTCAAAGCGCATGGTGCGCGACATTATGCAGGCGCTCGGCATTGAGCAAAAGCAGTTTCCCATCAACATGATCCGCAGCAAGATCAGCTCTGCTAAAAACGCCATGATCGGCCCCGAGGACATGCTCAAGAGCGCCGATAGCCCCAACGACAAAAAGGCCGCGCAGGTCTACCTAGAGCTGGAGCGCCGCCTGCGTGCCGCCAATGCGATGGACTTTGACGACCTGCTCGTGCGCGCGCTCGAGCTGCTGCGCACCCGCCCCGAGGTGCTCGACAAGTACCAGGAGCGCTTCCGCTACATTAGCGTCGACGAGTATCAGGACACCAACCACGTCCAGTACGAGATCGCCAACCTGCTGGCCGCCAAGTACCAAAATCTCATGGTCGTGGGCGACGATGACCAGTCCATTTACAGCTGGCGCGGCGCCGACATCACCAACATCCTGGACTTTGAGAAGGACTTTAAAAACTGCAAGACCGTCAAGCTGGAGCAGAACTATCGTTCCACGGGTCACATCCTGAGCGCCGCCAATGCCGTGGTGCGCCACAACTCGCAGCGCAAGGACAAGCGCCTGTTTACGGCCGAAGGCGATGGCGAGAAGATCCAGGCCTTCCAGGCGAGCGACGAGCGCGACGAGGGCCGCTGGATTGCCGGTGAGATCGAGAAGCTGCACTCCAAGGGCACGAGCTACGACGATATCGCCGTGTTCTACCGCACCAACGCCCAGTCGCGTATCCTCGAAGATATGTTCCTGCGCGCGGGCGTGCCCTACAAGATCGTCGGCGGCACGCGATTCTTCGACCGCGCCGAGATCCGCGACGTCATGGCCTACCTCAAGATGATCGTGAACCCGGCCGACGAGATGAGCGTCAAGCGCGTCATCAACACGCCGCGCCGCGGCATCGGCTCCACCTCGATCCAAAAGATCGAGCAGCTGGCGCGCGACAACCGCTGCTCGTTCTTCCAGGCCTGCGAGATCGCAACAGCCGAGACGGGCATGTTTAGTGCCAAGGTGCGCAATGGCCTGTCGAGCTTTGTGTCGCTGGTGCGCGAGGGCCGACGCATGGACGGCGAGCTCAAGGATGTCGTCGAGATGATTGTCGACAAGACGGGCCTGCTGCAGGCGTTTCGCGCCGAGGGCACCATGGAGTCCGAGAGCCGCGCCGAGAACATCCAGGAATTCCTGGGCGTCGCCGCCGAATTTGAGGAGACGCACGAGGATATCGAGGGTACGCTCGAGAGCTTGGAAGAGCTGCGCGCGGCCGGTGTTGCCGACGTGCCTGCCGGCGCCGAGTCCGAGCCCGTCGTGGTGAGTGCGCCCGCGCCCGAGCCGGGACCGTCCGCTCCGGCATCCTCGTTTGAGGCACTTGTCGGCGCTCGTGACGCCGCGGGCTCCAATCCGCTCGATAGCCTAGCCGCCCCGGCGCTCTCGCCGCAGGATGCCCTGGCCGCCGCCATCGCGGGCAACGCGTATGCCGTGCCAACAGAGCTACCGGCGGGTGCCGTGCATGCCGACGAGATCGAGCGCACCTACGGTCCGCTCACCTGTAAGGCGCTGCCGGCACTCATGGAGTGGCTGGCCCTGCGCTCCGACTTGGATTCCCTGGCCGGCGAGACGCATGCCATCACCATGATGACCATCCACTCCGCCAAGGGCCTGGAGTTCCCGGCGGTGTTCGTGGCCGGCATGGAGGAGGGTATCTTCCCGCACGTGCACGACTTTGGCGGCAGCGATGACCCGGGCAAGCTCGAGGAGGAGCGTCGCCTGGCCTACGTTGCCATCACGCGTGCCCGTAAGCGCCTGTTCCTGACCTATGCGGCCACGCGTCGCACCTACGGCTCGACCTCTGCCAACCCGCGCTCTCGCTTCCTCAACGAGATTCCGTTTGAGGATATCGAGTTTAGCGGTATCGGTTCTGCCGGTTTTGAGGGCACGGGCTGGGAGAAGCGCGGCGACCGTCACGGCACCTTTGGCTCGGGCATGGGCTCGGATATGTATGGCGGCAAGGTGTTCGGTTCGCATACGCGCTCGACCGGCGGTTCCGGTTCGCGCGGCGGATCGAGCTTCGACGATTTCTTTGGTGGCAGCACCTATGACACCGAGCGCCATCGCGGGGTTTCGCCCGACGCCGGCCGTGTTGCCTCGACCTTTGGTTCGGGCGCGCCGCGAGCTAAAAAGCCGTCGTCCAAGGTGTCGCCGACGGTGGAGCGCAAGGTCGATCGCGCCAGCGCATCGCAGGACTTTGCCGCGGGCGATACCGTGAGCCACAAGACCTTTGGCACGGGTACCGTGATCTCGGTCGTCGGAGACATGATCGAGGTCCAATTCGAGAAGACCGGCCAGACCAAAAAGCTTATGAAGGGTTTTGCGCCGATCGTCAAGCTGTCGTGATCCCGGCGGACCTGGGCGGACGTATAGGGCAACATCGCCTGCTCGGGCAGTCCTGCTCGCACGGAGAGCACATTAAGTGCTCTCCGGCTCGTGCGGAACTCGCGATCGATGTTGCCCTATACGCCCACCCAGGTCCTCAGGTAACGTTGCTTGCGAACGTCGCTCTACTCGTTCGCTTTTTGATCTGGAGAGCCGGGTGGGCTGAATACTTAGACATGGCAAGGGGCTCCTCCGTTGATGAACGGGGGAGCCCCTTGTTTCGTTTTGGTTGTTGGTGCGACCTAGAGGTGCGAGACGATCAGTTCCATCTTGCCTTTGAGGTCAATGGAGCTGACGGTACTGGGTGCTAACAGGTGGCTTCCCTTGTGGACGGGGTCACCACAGACGGTGCCTTTGCCGTCGATGACCGACAGGCACATGAAGGGCCAGCGCTGGTCGAGGGTCTTGCTGCCGTCGACGCGTACGCGGTCGACGGTGTAGCAGGGGTTGGACTCGAGCTCGGTCACGCCATCGACCTCGGGTGCGGTCACGGTGCCGTCGGTCGGGGCCTGCGCGTTAAAGTTGATGCAGTCCAGGCTCTGCTCAATGTGCAGCGGGCGCAGCTTGCCGTCGGTGCCCGGGCGGTCGTAGTCGTACAGGCGATACGTCACATCGCTCGACTGCTGCGTCTCCAGAATCAGCGTGCCGGTCTTGATGGCATGCACGGTGCCGGAGTCGATCTGGAAAAAGTCGCCCTTGTGGATCGGTAAGACGTTGAGCATCTCGTCCCAGCGGCCGTCTTCGATCATTTGCGCGGCCTCGGCGCGGTCGTGCGCGCGCTGGCCGACGATAATCGTGGCGCCGGGCTCGCAATCCAGCACGTACCAGCACTCGGTCTTGCCCAGGCTGCCGTTCTCGTGTTCGGCGGCGTACTCATCGTTGGGATGGATCTGGATCGAAAGGTCGTCCTTGGCGTCCAGAATCTTAATGAGCAGCGGAAATTCCTTGCCCTCGCAGTTGCCAAAGAGCTCGCGGTGCTCGGCCCACAGCCAGGACAGCGTATGGCCGGCGTACGGGCCTTCCGCAATCTGGCAGTCGCCGTTGGGGTGTGCCGAGATGGCCCAGCACTCACCGATGGGCCCCTCGGGAATGTCGTAACCAAAGACGGTCTCCAGCTGGCGGCCGCCCCAAATCTTCTCGTGGAAAATCGGCGTGAGCTTAATCAAATCGGACATGTGCATACCCCCATCAGGTTGTGCGGGCGCCGAAAACGGCTCAAAGCAAGCGCCCGCCGGATTACAAACTTAAGCCAACGTCACGTTGTGCAGCTCAAAACGGTCGCCGACGTTGCGTGAGATTGAGTACTCAAACGCGGCGCCGCTGTCCAAAAAGCCAATCTGGTTGAGCTCGAGCAGGGGAGAGCCGGGCTTGGTGTTCAAGCGCTCGGCTTCTTCCTCGGTTGCCGCCACGGCGCGGATGGTGCGGTGGAAGCTCGAAATCTTCAGCCCGCATTGCTCGCGGATAAAGCTATAGACCGATCCGTATAGGTCCTTCTTTTTAAGGCCCGGTATCAGCTCGAGAGGCATGTAGGTGTACTCGATAACGATGGGCTTCTCGTCGACCTGGCGCACGCGTACGATGTGATAGGCAAAGTCGTCTTCGGCCATTCCCAGCTGGGTCGCAACCTCTGCCGGCGGATTGACGATCGAGAAATCGTAGACCACCGAGGTCACTTTCTCCCCGCGATGCTCGTACGAAAAGCCTTGGGCACGGTCGTTCTTGCCTTGGAAAAACACCTGGCCGGGAAGCCCCGCCGTGTCCTTGACGTAGGTGCCCGATCCGCGCCGGCTGGTAATAAGGCCTTCCTCGGTGATCTGCTCAATCGCTCGTTTGACGGTGATTTTGGAAACGCTATAGAGCTCACAGAACTCAACGACGGTGGGCAACTTATCGCCCGGCTTAAGGGCGCCGTCCTCGATGCTTCGACGGATATCTGCAGCTATCGCCTCGTATTTGGGAATCATGGAACCTCCTTTCCGGCTTGATTGAGTACAAAAGAAAGTATAGTCAACACCTAAGCATCCCTATTGCGTTTTTGAGAAGTTCGAGAAAGGTTTAATTAAAAAACGCTTCTCTTTAAAAACTAGAGCGCTCTAAATGAATATGCATTCGAATAATGTGGTATTGAGCAAATTGATCGACTCGAGGATGGGGTTGAGCCGTTTTACCGCCCAACGAACCAAATTCCATGCCCTGCGTTTTCACAGATAAAACCTGCCAAAACAAACCTGTCCCTTTTTGGCAGGTTTTTGCCTTGGGAGCGGTACCATACAGGCAATGTTTAAACGAGAAAGGCGGGCTCCCATGGAACCTAAGCAGTATTACATCGGCATTGACGTCGGCGGCACTTCGGTTAAGGAGGGCCTGTTCGACGAGGACGGCAACCTGCTGGCCAAGGCCAGCGTGCCCACGCCTCCCATCGTTGACGCCGCGGGCTTTGCCGCGGTGACCGAGGCTATCGACCAGGTGGTCGCCAAGGCCCAGATTCCGCGCGCCTTTGTGGCGGGCATTGGTCTGGCCGTTCCGTGTCCCATCCCGGCATCGGGCGATGCCAAGGTCAAGGCCAACATTGCTATTAACCTGCCCGAGCTAAGAGTCGCCATTCAGAAGCACTGCCCCGACGCGGTCGTGAAGTACGAGAACGATGCCAACGCCGCTGCCATGGGTGAGGCTTGGCTCGGTTCCGCCAAGGGCGTGCAGAACGTGGTGATGGTCACCATCGGTACCGGCGTGGGCGGCGGCGTCATCGTCAACGGCGACGTGGTGTCGGGCGTTGTGGGCGCCGGCGGCGAGATTGGCCACATGTTTCTGAACCCGGCCGAGGAGCGCACCTGCGGCTGTGGCGGCCATGGCCATCTGGAGCAGTATTCCAGCGCCACCGGCGTGGTGAGTAACTACCTTGCCGAGTGCAAGAAGGCGGGCGTCGACCCCATCGAGCTCACCGGCCCCTCCGATTCCAAGGACGTGTTCCAGGCCTGCCGCGAGGGCGACAAGCTCGCGCTGGCAGCTGCCGATACCATGGCCGACTATCTCGGCCGTGCCCTGGCGCTTATTGCCAACGTGGTCGATCCCGAGATGTTCCTGATTGGTGGCGGCGCTTCCGCTTCGGCCGATGTCTACCTCGACGCCGTTCGCGAGCACTTTAAGCAGTACGCGCTCTCCGCCTCGCGCGAGACGCCCATTAAGGTCGCTTCGCTCGGCAACGACGCCGGCATCATCGGTGCCGCCTACGTAGCCCTGCGCGCCGCCGGTAAATAGCTGGTGCAAGGGGGCCAGGTTACTTTGCACCAACATGGTGCAAAAGGGACAGCCTTGGCCTCCATGCCTGCCCCATAATATGCCGTAGCCCTTCCGTCTGCGAAGGCTCGGCATCGGCGTGCTACCATAGCTACGTCCAAGTACACATATCAAGTGGAGGATATCCATGGCAAACGTTCTTGTCTTTGGTCACCAGAACCCCGATAACGACGCCATCATGAGCGCCGTCGTCCTGTCCCAGCTGCTCAACCAGGTTGAGTATGCCGGCAACACCTACGAGGCCTGCGCCCTTGGTCAGCTTCCGGCAGAGTCCGCCAAGCTGCTTGCCGACGCCGGCATTGCCGAGCCCCGCGTGATCGAGTCCGTCGAGGCCGGTCAGCTCGTCGTTCTCACCGACCACAACGAGTCTGCCCAGTCCGTCGCCGGTCTTAAGGACGCCACGGTCTTTGGCGTTGTCGATCATCACCGCATCGGCGACTTCGAGACCGCCGGCCCGCTGCACTACATCTGCCTGCCCTGGGGCTCCAGCTGCACCATCGTCACCAAGCTCGCCGGCGTGCTCGGCGTTGAGCTTTCCGACGTCCAGGCTAAGCTGCTGCTCTCGGCCATGATGACCGATACGCTCATGCTCAAGAGCCCCACCACCACCGATGTCGACCGCGCCGTCGCCGCCAAGCTCGGCGAGCAGGTGGGCGTCGACCCGGTCAAGTTTGGCATGGAGGTCTTCCTCACCCGTCCGTCCGGCTCCTTCACTGCAGCCGAGATGGTCGGCAACGACATCAAGATGTTCGAGCCCGCTGGCAAGAAGCTGCTCATCGGCCAGTACGAGACCGTCGACAAGACCCGTGCACTCGGCATGATCGACGAGATTCGCGAGGCCATGCGCGCCTACGCCGCCGAGAAGGGTGCCGACGGCATTGTCCTGTGCATCACCGACATCATGGAGGAGGGCTCGCAGGTCCTGCTCGAGGGCGAGACCGAGGCTGCTCAGAAGGGCCTGGGCATTGCCGACGAGCACGACGGCGTCTGGATGCCGGGCGTCCTCTCCCGTAAGAAGCAGGTCGCTGCCCCCATCATGGCCGCCTGCTAGGTTTAGTTGACCAAACGCCACGACCGGATCGCGGACGCCCCGCGCTCCGGTCGTTTTTTATGCACGGCGCCGCGTCGTCTCTCGGACAGGTGTGCCCGTGCCGTTGAGCAAATAATGTTCAACCTGTGGTTCCGCTTTTCGGCCACGCCTGCGTGCTTGTCGTGCAGGGTAGGCTAGATGCAAGCGTAATACGTTAGAGCGCGGCGCCGCCACTTGGGCGGGCCGTGCTTTTTTAAGACGGGAGCTTTCCCGTGAAAGGAGCCGCCCATGGCAGCACCCGAGCAGCTGTTCAACGTTCGTGAACGCAAGCGCTTTGAACGTCACGACATCTGGGAGCGCATCGCCGAGAACGGCACGATTTCCGCCGCCGTCATGGTCTTCGCCGCTATCGCCGCCGTTATCTGCGCCAACACCGATGCCTACGAGGCCATCCATCACTTTTTGGAGACCCCGCTGTATGTGGGCCTGGGCAACCTTACGGCTGGTCTCACCGTTGAGCTTTTCGTCAACGACTTCCTCATGGCGATTTTCTTTTTGTTGGTGGGCATTGAGCTTAAGTACGAGATGACGGTCGGCGAGCTCAAGAATCCGCGTCAGGCCATGCTTCCCATGTTGGCGGCCGTGGGCGGCGTCGTCGTTCCCGCCTGCATCTACCTGATCTTTAACCATGCCGGTGCCCGCAACGGTTGGGCCATTCCCATGGCAACCGATATTGCCTTTGCGCTGGGCGTGCTGTCGCTTTTGGGCAATCGCGTTCCCAACGGCGTGCGCGTGTTCTTCTCGACGCTCGCTATTGCCGACGACTTGATTTCCATCGCCGCCATCGCCATTTTCTACGGTCAGAGCCCCAATCCGTTTTGGTTGGGCGCCGCCGCACTTGTGACCTGCGCACTCGTGTGGCTCAACAAGACGCAGCATTACCGCCTTGCCCCGTACTCGGTGCTGGGCCTGCTGCTGTGGTTCTGCATGTTCAAGAGCGGCGTGCACGCTACGCTTGCCGGCGTCATCTTGGCCTTTACCATCCCGGCCAAGTGCGGCGTCAAGCTCGATAGCCTCACCGATTGGTTGGGCGAGTGTCTGCCGCTGCTCGATGACCGCTACGACGACGAGGCGCACATCCTGGGCCAGCATGACTTTACCGTCTCGACCACCAAGGTCGAGCGCGTCATGCACCGCGTGACCCCGCCTCTCATCCGCATGGAGCGTCTGATCTCCACGCCGGTCAACTTTGTGATCTTGCCGATCTTTGCGTTCGTGAACGCACAGGTTCGCCTGGTGGGCGTGGACATGAGCACGCTGCTCACCGACCCGGTGACGCTCGGCGTGTACTTTGGCATGCTGTTGGGCAAACCGATCGGCATCTTTGGTATGACGTTTGCCCTGGTTAAGCTTAAGGCCTGCGAGCTGCCGCGCAATGTCAACTGGCACATGATTGCCGGCGTGGGCATTCTGGGCGGCATCGGCTTTACCATGTCGATTCTCATCAGCGGCCTTGCCTTCCCGACGGCCCAGTTCGAGGTCCTGGCTGCCAAGGCCGCCATCCTCGCCGGTTCGGTCACCGCTGCCGTAATCGGCATGATCTACATGAGCGTGGTCTGCAAACACCCCGCGCCCAAGGACGAGTAAGAGCGCAAAAACAGGGGCCGGACATGCCCCGGATGCCCTCGTGTGCAAAAAACGCCGTTTGTGAGTACTGTCACAAACGGCGTTTCATTTTACGTGCGAAAAATAATGGACATAATCATGCAATCTGTACGTTAACGAGTAATCGCATGACTCGAATTTGGCGATAGCTGCTGCTCGGAAAGGAAATTCAGGTGCAAAAATGCCGATTTGGGGCCTGAATCGCTGCTACTAAAAAGGTAACAGTACTCATATTTGCCCTTTTTTGCACACGGGCCCCAATGACTAGGCCTATTCCACCGTTCCGTAGACGGCGCCCCAGCCGTGGGCGGCAAGGGCCGAGTTGAGCTGGTCGCAAAGTGACTGGCGGTCGTAATAGCCGGGCGGCAGCAGGTTGACGATTTCCATGAGATCGGGCGCCAGATCCAAGATTTCGGCCTGTACGATCAGATCCAGGCGGTCGATGGCGTGGCGGTCGTAAAACAGTCCGTCGACCAGGCGCTGCAGGTCGCCGAATTCCTCGGCCTGAAACGATCCGTACTCCATAGTGCCTCCTTGGGCGCCCCACGCCGGCATGCGCGGCGATTCGTAATTCATTGCGATGGACTTAATCTATCACGGCTTCATAACGTTGCGGCGGTGGCGGTCTATACTTAGACGAACTGCAACGTACCGCTTCGCGAAAGGTCGCACCCATGCAGACGATCTACCAGAAGATGGAAACCACCGAACTCGATGCCGCCATCGAGGCGCTCAAAGCCGAGGTCGCCGAGGTCAAGGCCAAGGGCCTGGCGCTCGACATGGCCCGCGGCAAGCCGTCGCCCTCCCAGGTGGACATCTCGCGCCCCATGCTCGATATCCTCAACGCCGACGCCGATCTGCACGACGGCAACGTCGACTGCTCCAACTACGGCTGCTTTGAGGGCATTCCCTCGGCACGCAAGTTGGCAGGGGAGTTCCTGGGCTGCCCCGCCGAGCAGACGCTCGTGCTGGGTTCGTCGAGCCTTTTGATCGAGCACGATATCGCCGGCATGTTCTGGCGCTGTGGCTCGTGCGGTAGCGAGCCCTGGGACGCCTACGAGGCCGCGCACGACGGCAAGAAGGTCAAGTTCCTGTGCCCCGTTCCCGGCTACGACCGCCACTTTGGCATCACCGCCGATCTGGGTATCGAGAATGTCCCCGTTGCGATGACCGACAACGGCCCCGACATGGACGAGGTCGAGCGCCTGGTTGCTGCCGACGACTCCATCAAGGGCATCTGGTGCGTGCCCAAGTATTCCAACCCCACGGGCATCACCTTTAGCGAGGACACCGTGCGTCGCCTGGTCGAGATGCCCACGGCCGCGCCCGATTTTCGCATCTTCTGGGACAACGCCTACTGCGTGCACGACCTGTACGACGAGACCGACGAGCTCGCAAACATCTTTGACCTCGCTCGCGCGGCGGGCACCGAGGATCGCGTGGTGGCCTTTGCCTCGACGTCCAAGATCACCTTCCCGGGCGCCGGCATCGGCTTTATCGGTGCGAGCCCCGCGGTTATCGCGGAGTTCTCCAAGCGCCTGAAGGCCGGCCTCATCAGCGCCGACAAGCTCAACCAGCTGCGTCACGTGCGCTTCCTCCCCACCATCGAGGCGGTCAAGGAACACATGAAAAAGCATGCCGAGTTTTTGCGCCCGCGCTTTGAGGCCGTCGAGCGCAAGCTCACCGAGGGCCTGGGCGACACGGGCTGTGCCACTTGGACGCACCCCCGCGGCGGTTACTTCGTGAGCTTCGATGGTCCCGAGGGCTCGGCCCAAAAGGTCGCCGCGCTCTGCGCCGAGCTGGGCGTTAAGCTCACGCCGGCCGGTGCTACCTGGCCCTACGGCAAGGACCCGCGCGACACCAACATCCGCATCGCGCCGAGCTATCCCACGGTCGAGGATCTGGAGGCCGCGCTCGACGTGCTGGTGCTGGCCGTCAAACTCGTTGCTGCCGAGCTGGCACGTGCCGAGCGCGCCTAGCACGCGCGACTACGCACTGTCCGCACTTTCAATACACAAAGGAGCGTATACATGGATTTGGGTATTTCTACCAACCCCACGCCGGAGCTCTACACCATTAAGGTGACCGGCGAGATCGATATCTCTAACGCCGACAGCCTGCGCAACGCCATCGACCTGGCGCTCGAGCAGCCCACCGAGGCCGTTGAACTCGATTTTGCCCAGGTGAGCTACATCGACTCGACGGGCATTGGCGTGCTCGTGGGCGCTGCACACCACGCGGCCGATCACGGCAAGCGTTTTAGCTGCGTCAACGTGCAGTCCCCGGTGATGCGCGTGGTTCAGCTGCTGGGCGTCGACCAGGAGATTTCGATCACCGCGGCATAAGATTTCGCCCCAAAAGGGCCGTGCCGTTTGGCATATGTTTGTGATGCGCTCGGACGTTTTGGCGTCCGGGCGCTATACTTGACCGAATGAATAGACGAGTTCCGGCCGAATGGCGCGGTGCGGGCTCGACTCACATCGAGCCTTGGAGGTATGTGTGTTTGGTATTGGAGAGGGTGAGCTCGCGATCATCGTGGTCTTCGGCTTTTTGCTGTTTGGCCCGGATAAGCTCCCGCAGATGGGCCGCACGATCGGCCGTGCCATCCGTCAGTTCCGCGAGACGCAGGAAAAGATGACGGCCGTTGTTCAGTCCGAGATTATCGATCCAGTAAGCGAGGCCGCGTCGGCCCCGGTCAAGCCCAAGAAGGCTGCTGCGACCGACGACGATTCCGATGCGGACGAGGACGCTGCCGAGACGGCAGTACCCGCCAAGAAGGAGACCTTTGCCGAGCGTCGCGCCCGTCTTGCTGCCGAGAAGGCCGCAAGCGAGGGTGCTGCTGAGGGCGAGAATGCTGCCGAGGAGCCTGAAGCCGAGTCCACTGAGGCTGAGTCTGTCGCTGCCCCCGCCGCAGAGCCGGAACCCGAGCCCGAGCCGGCAGGGCCCACGACGGCTGACCTCTACGCCCGTCGTCCCCGCAAGCGCAAGGCCGTCGTCGACCAGCTCGCTCGCGAGCTCGAGGCCGAGGACGACACCGCTGCCGCCGACGCCTCGAAGGGAGGCGATGAGTAATGCCTATCGGACCTGCGCGCATGCCGCTCTTCGATCACCTGGGAGAGCTCCGTCGCCGTCTGACCATCGTGGTCGTGTCGGTATTTGCCGCAGCCATCGTGCTGTATTTCGCCACGCCCGTGGTGCTCGACATCTTGGAAGACCCCATCCGCTCCTTTGTGCCGGACGGTAAGTTCTACATCACCACCACGCTCGGCGGCTTTGGCCTGCGCTTCTCGCTGGCCATCAAGATGGCCGTGGTCATGTGCACGCCCATGATCATCTGGCAGATCCTGGCATTTTTCCTGCCGGCACTGCGCCCCAACGAGCGCAAGTGGGTTGTGCCCACGGTGCTCGCCTCGACGGTGCTGTTCTTCCTGGGTGCCATCTTCTGCTACTTCATCATCATTCCGGCGGGCTTTGAGTGGCTCATCGGCGAGACCTCGGCTGTCGCTACGGCGCTGCCCGACCTGGAGAACTACGTCAATATGGAGCTGCTCTTTATGATCGGCTTTGGCGTGGCGTTCGAGCTTCCGCTCATCATCTTTTACCTGTCCGTTTTCCACATCGTGTCCTACGCCGCCTTTCGCAGCGCTTGGCGCTATGTGTACGTGGGCCTGCTCGTGGCCTCGGCCGTGATCACGCCTGACGGCTCGCCCGTCACCCTGGGCCTTATGTACGGCGCCCTGCTCTCGCTCTACGAGATCTCGCTTGCCGTCGCCCGCGTGGTCATCACCGCGCGCGAGGGCAAGGAGGGCCTGTTCGTGAGCCGTCTGGACCTGTTCTCGGACGACGAGGACGACGAGGAGTAAATCGGTATGCACGAGGTTGGCATTGTCAACGGCATACTCGATACAGTGATTCGCGCGGCGCGTGGGGCGGGGGCCTCGCGCGCCGTTTTGGTAACGCTGCGTATCGGGGATATGACCGAGGTCGTGCGCGAGGCGCTCGACTTTGCGTGGGAGACATTTCGCGACGAGGACCCGCTCACGCGAGGCTGCGAGCTTGCCGTGGAGGAGGTCCATCCACAAAGCGAGTGTCTGGACTGCGGTGAGGTTTTCGACCACGATCGCTTCCACTGTCGCTGTCCCCAGTGTGGTGGTGCCAACGTGCGCCTACTGCACGGCCGCGAGCTCGATATCGCAAGTATCGAAATCGAAACCCCCGACAATTAGCCCGCTAGCCATCTGGTGATGGGGTATAAAGGGGCCAAAGTAAGGAGCGCTAAGTATGGCCGAGAAAACGATTGATATTGCATCGCCGATTCTGTCGCGCAACGAGCGCCTGGCAGATCAGCTGCGCAAGCGTTTTGAGCAGACGAACACCTACGTGATCAACGTGCTGTCGAGCCCCGGCTCGGGCAAGACCACCACGATTCTGGGCACCAACGAGCGCCTGCGTGACAAAGCCGGCCTGCGCTGCGCCGTCATCGAGGGCGATATCGCCTCGGATGTCGACGCCATCACCATGAAGGAAGCCGGCATGCCCGCCATCCAGATCAACACGGGCGGCCTGTGCCACCTCGAGGGCAACATGATCATGGAGGCCGTCGATGCCTTCGACCAGGCTGTGGGTCTGGAGAACATCGACGTCATCTTTATCGAAAACGTGGGTAACCTGGTCTGCCCGGTCGACTTTGACCTGGGCGAGAACCTGTCCATCATGATTCTCTCGGTGCCCGAGGGCGACGACAAGCCCATCAAGTACCCGGGCATCTTCCAACACGCCGGCGCGCAGCTGCTCAACAAGGTCGACGTGGCTCCGGCTTTCGATTTTGACATGGATAGGTATACTAAGACACTCGATGACCTCAATCCGCAGGCGCCGCGGTTTGCCGTGAGCGCACGCAAGGGCGAGGGCATGGATGCCTGGTGCGATTGGCTCATCGGGCAGATCGAGCAAGCAAGGGCGTAAGTCGGCCGCCATACGGGCGGGCGTAGCCGCAAAGACACGAGATAGGAGCCTCTTTTGAAGCTCATCATCGCCGAGAAAAACGACGCCGCGCGTCAGATCGCCGAGCGTCTGTCCACGGGCAAGCCCAAAAAGGACAAGGTGTACAACACCGCCATCTACCGTTTTGAGTGGAAGGGCGAGGAGTGCGTGACGATCGGTCTTGCCGGTCACATCCTGGCGCCCGATTTTTGCGACAGCGTGCTGTTCGATAAAAAGCTGGGCTGGTATTCGGTGACCGAGGACGGCGAGATGCTGCCGGCCGACATGCCCGATGGCCTGGCTCGTCCGCCCTACGACACCAAACGCAAGCCGTTCCTTGCCGACGGCATCTCCATCAAGGGCTGGAAGCTCGAGAGCCTGCCGTATCTTACCTGGGCGCCCGTCATTAAACTGCCGGCCGAGAAGGAGCTCATTCGTTCGCTCAAGAACCTGGCCAAGAAATCCGACAGCGTCATCATCGCCACGGACTTCGATCGCGAGGGCGAGCTGATCGGCTCGGACGCCCTCAACAAGGTGCGTGAGGTGGCGCCGGATCTGCCGGTTGCCCGCGCCCAGTATTCTTCGTTTACCAAGGCCGAAATCACGCAGGCCTTCGATAACCTCGTCTCGCTCGACCAGAACCTGGCCGACGCCGGCGAGAGCCGCCAGCACATCGACCTCATTTGGGGCGCGGTGCTCACGCGCTACCTGACGCTCGCCAAGTTCGGTGGCTTTGGCAACGTGCGCTCCGCCGGCCGCGTGCAGACGCCGACGCTCGCCCTGGTGGTCGAGCGCGAGCGCGAGCGCATGGCGTTTGTGCCCGAGGACTATTGGCAGATTCGCGGCATGGGTGCCGCGCAGGGCGCTGCCGAGGACGATCGCTTTAAGATTGCCCACAAGACGGCACGTTTTACCGACAAGGATGCTGCCGAGACGGCGTATGGTCACGTCGACGGCGCCAAGACGGCAACCGTCGCCGCGGTGACCAAGCGCTCCCGCAAGCAGCAGCCGCCCACGCCGTTTGCGACGACCTCGCTGCAGGCCGCCGCCGCGGCCGAGGGCATCTCACCTGCGCGTACGATGCGCATCGCCGAGTCCCTCTACATGGCCGGTCTCATCAGCTATCCGCGTGTCGACAACACCGTGTACCCTGCGACGCTCGATCTGGGTGCCGTTGTAAGCGACCTGGCAAAGATCAACCCGGCGCTGGCGCCCGTGTGCAAAAAGGTGCTCGCCGGTCCCATGAAGCCCACGCGCGGCAAGGTCGAGACCACCGATCACCCGCCTATCTATCCCACGGGCGAGGGCGATCCGTCCACGCTCGACGGCGGTCAGCGCAAGCTCTACGACCTCATCGCCCGCCGCTTCCTGGCAACGCTCATGGGGCCCGCGACCATTGAGAACACCAAGCTCGAGCTCGATGTGAACGGCGAGCCGTTCGTGGCTTCGGGCGACGTGCTCGTGACTCCGGGTTTCCGCGAGGCGTATCCGTACGGACTCAAGCGCGACGAGCAGATGCCGCCGCTGGAGCAGGGCGACACGGTCGACGTGTTCGACATTAAGCTCGAGGCCAAGCAGACCGAGCCGCCCGCGCGCTACAGCCAGGGTAAGCTTGTGCAGGAGATGGAAAAGCGCGGCCTGGGCACCAAGTCCACGCGCGCGAGCATCATCGAGCGCCTGTACGCCGTGCGTTACCTCAAAAACGATCCCGTGGAGCCGAGCCAGCTGGGCATCGCCATCATCGACGCGCTGACACAGTTTGCCCCGCGCATCACGAGCCCCGATATGACCAGCGAGCTCGACGGCGACATGACTCACGTCGAGCGCGGCGAGGACACCGAAGAGCATGTCGTGACGCACTCGCGTGCGCTGCTGGCTGGCGTGCTCGACGAGCTGCTCAAGCATACGCAGGAGCTGGGCGACGCCATCAGCGACGCCGTCACGGCTGATGCGCGCGTGGGCGCCTGCCCCAAGTGCGGCAAGGACCTGGTTATGAAGACGAGCGCCAAGACCCGTGGCAGCTTCATTGGCTGCATGGGCTGGCCCGACTGCGACGTGACCTATCCGGTGCCGAGCGGCGTCAAGGTAAGCCCGCTCGAGGGCGAGGCGGCCGTGTGCCCCGAGTGCGGCGCGCCGCGCATTAAGTGTCAGCCGTTCCGCCAGAAGGCTTTCGAGATCTGCGTGAACCCGACGTGTCCCACCAACTACGAGCCCGACCTTAAAGTGGGCGAGTGCAAGGTGTGTGCCGAGGCCGGACGCCATGGCGACCTGATCGCGCACAAGAGCGAGAAGAGCGGCAAGCGCTTTATCCGCTGCACCAACTACGATGACTGCGGCGTGAGCTATCCGCTGCCGGCGCGTGGCAAGCTCGAGGCGACGGGCGAGACCTGTCCCGAGTGCGGCGCCCCCATCGTGGTGGTCAACACGGCGCGCGGTCCGTGGCGTATCTGCGTCAACATGGACTGCCCGACCAAGGAGAAAAAGCCCGCCCGCGGCCGCAAGACCACAACCAAGGCGAGCACGGCAAAGAAGACGACGGCGGCCAAGAAGACGACGGCTAAGAAAGCCACTGCCGCCAAGAAGACGACCGCGAAGAAGTCGACTGCCAAGAAAGCAGCCGCCGACAAGTAACGGCGCAGTCGAAACAATGCCCAAAACAAAAGCGAGCGAGGGTCCCATGATCCTCGCTCGCTTTTTTGACCGGCAGTTAGGGACGTTCCTTTTCTGCCGGCAGTTTAGGAACGTCCCTAACTGCCGGCTCGGGAACGACAAAGCGCTAGTTCACCTCGACAGGCTTGGCGCCGGGATAGCGCTCCTCAAAGTCTAGGCGGTACTTATTGTCATTGGTTCCCGCCACGTTGTCGCGCGACAGCGGCGCCACGATCTCATTCTTGTGGTCCGCAGGCTTGGCGTATTTCAGGCTGATCTCCCAGGCATCACAGATTGCGTCAATGCGGTGATCCAGGTCGTCGTACAGGGCGATGATGTCCTTCCAGGAGCTGTAGTTCTTGGAGCTCGTCGGGACGTCCAGGTCCTCGACGATGTCGTAATACTGCTCGATGGTGTCCTCCGTGCGCTCGGCGACGTCGGCGAGATTTTGACGGGTGGTTCGATCCTCTTCCAGATAGTTGCCGTTGAAGTTCTGCGCGCAGCCACGGACCTGGCTGTCGAGATCTTCGAGCAGGTCGTAGTATTCGCTCAGTCGGCGGTAGAGGTTCTGCTCGGAGAGCGTTGCTTCGCCGCCATCCTCGTCGTCATCGTCATCATCGTCGTACAGGCTGTTGGGATCGCCGAGGGGCTTAAGGTCATAGGCATCGTCATCGTGGTGCAGCTTGGTTACCTCGGCAGTCGTCTGCGTGGCGGCGTTGTCGAACGGTTTGATCACAAAGAAGATGACCAGGGCGATGATGATCGCCACCAGCACAACGATAACGGCGATAAGCGGACCGGTGCCGCTCTTTCTGGGAGCTGGGGTCTGTGGCGAAGCGGGCGCGTATGCAGGAGCCGGCTGCTGTTGGGGCGAGCCGCCCGCGACGGGCATGCGCTGTGTCGTTTCGACCGTCGTGGGGCTGGCAGCGGGGTCGGGGCGATAGGCGAGAGGGTCGTCCGCCTTGGTTTGAGGCGTGTCGAGGGAGCCGGTCTGCTCAAAAGCGGGCTGGCCATCGCTCGCGGCTGTTTGCTCAACGGGTGCACCGCACGAGGTGCAGAACTTGGCATTATCCGCAAGAAGCTTGCCGCACGAGGCGCAATACCGAGACATTGCCACTCCTTTCGCCACATTTCAATGCAATACGACGATTATACCCGCGGCCTAAAACTTCCCCTCCTAAGTTGCGGTGAAATAGGGACTGTTTGGCGGTCTCAGAGCTTCAATCAGTCCCTATTTCACCGCAACTTTGGAAAGGCGCCTTTAGCCATTGGGGACGTGCCGAGCACTGGGGTATCATGGCTTGGTTGATATATCTGCATTTACGCGCCTTGTAGGAAGGGGCTGCGCCCATGGCTTTTGAGCCTGCTCAACATAGCTTTATCACGCTCGAGGGCGTCGACGGTGCCGGCAAGTCCACGCAGGCGCGCCTGCTTGCCCGTGCGCTCGACCTCGCTGGCTATCAGGTCGTAACTCTGCGCGAGCCGGGTGGCACTGCCATCAGCGAAAAGATTCGCGCCCTGCTGCTCGACCCCGCCAACGCGGCGATGGGGGACACCTGCGAGTTGCTGCTCTACGAGGCGGCGCGCGCCCAGTTGGTGCACGAGGTCATAGCCCCCGCCCTTGCGGCCGGCAAGGTGGTCCTGTGCGATCGCTTCTACGATTCCACGACCTGCTACCAGGCATTTGCCGATGGCCTCGATCGCCAGATGGTGCGCGATGCCAACAGCCTGGCCGTCGCGGGAACGCACCCGGCGCTCACGCTCGTCTACCACATCACGCCCGAGCAGGCGGCGCTGCGCATGGCAGCCCGTGGCGCGGCAGATCGCATGGAGGCTAAGGGTATGGCATTCCAGGAGCGTGTCTACGAGGGGTTTTGCGCAATTGCTGCCGAGGAGCCAGACCGCGTAAAGCTCATCGACGCCACCGCGACCGTCGAAGACGTCTTCGCGCAGACGGTCGAGCAGGTTCGCGCGTACGGTCTCGACATTCCGCAGGAAGCCGTCGCCGCCGCGCTTGCCCAGGAGGCCGAGTAACATGGCCCCCGCTCAGGCAAGCCTGCTGGCCAAGCTCGACACCCAAGAGCGCGTGCGCGACTTTTTGACCAATGCCGTCGCTAGCGGTCGCGCATCGCACGCCTACCTGTTTTTGGGTGCGCCCGGCGCGGGCAAGCTCGACGCCGCGTGGGCGCTCGCCCAAGCCTTCCTGTGCGAGCAGGACGGCTGCGGCGCATGCGACAGCTGCGTGCGCGTTGCTCGGCATACGCATCCCGACGTGCACTATTACACGCCCGAGAGCGCCACGGGTTACCTCATCGCCCAGACCCGCGAGCTGCTCGATGACGTGCCGCTGGCACCCATCCGCGCCAAGGCCAAGGTCTACATCATCGACCGTGCCGAGCAACTGCGTGCCAACACCGCCAACGCACTGCTCAAAACGCTCGAGGAGCCGCCCGAGGGCGTTATGTTTATCTTGCTGGGCACCTCGGCCGACGTGATGCTGCCCACTATCGTGAGTCGTTGCCAGTGCGTGCCGTTTCGGCTGGTATCGCCCGCCGTCGCCGCGCAGGCCGTGAGCCGCGCCACCGGTCAGGACCTTGCGCGTTGCCGCATGGCGGTTGCCGTGGCGGGAAGCCCCACACGCGGCATCGAGTTTCTTAAGAGCGCCGAGCGCCAGGACGCCCGCCGTCAGATGGTCCGTGCCATCGACTCACTCATTGCCGCCGACGAGGCCGACGTGCTCAGTCGCGCCAAGTCGTTCATCGTCGCCGTCAAGGCGCCGCTCGCCGAGGTCAAGTCCACGCAGGAAAAGGTACTCGAGCAAAACGCCGACTACCTGTCGCGTGGAGCATTGAAGCAGCTTGAGGACCGCAACAAGCGCGAACTCAACGCGCGCGAGCGTTCGGGTATCATGGAAGCGCTGGCGAGCGCGCGGACGCTCATGCGCGACGTGCTGCTGACGCTTCAGGACGAGGCAGCCGACGTGGTGAACGAAGACGTGCGCGACACGATCGGGCGGCTTGCCGCCGCGACGAATGTTGCGGGTGCCACCCGGGCGCTCGAGGCGGTTACCACCGCTGAGCGCAACATCGCCAGAAACGTTACTCCCCAGCTGGCCATCGAGGTCATGCTGTTCGATATCAGGAAGGCACTGAAATGCCGTTAGTCGTACCCGTTAAGTTTACCTACGCCTCGCGCGACCTGTGGTTTGACCCGCAGGACCTGGATATCCTCGAGGCCGATTATGCCATTTGCTCCACCGAGCGCGGAACCGAGATCGGCTTGGTTACGGCCGATCCCTTCGAGGTGCCGCAGGACGAGATCGGCCAGCCGCTCAAGCCCGTGCTGCGCGTGGCGAGTGACATCGACCTGCAGCTTGCCGACGACCTGGCCATCCAGGGCGACGAGGCTATGGTCGACTTTCGTCGCCTGGTCAAGGAGCTCGACCTCGAGATGAAGCCGGTCGGCGTCGAGTACCTGTTTGGCGGCGAGAAGGCCGTGTTCTACTTTGCGGCCGAGGAGCGCGTCGATTTTCGCCAGCTCGTCAAGGACCTGTCCTCGACGCTGCACATTCGCGTCGACATGCGCCAGATCGGTGTGCGCGACGAGACCCGCTTGGTGGGCGGCTATGCCCAGTGCGGCCAGGAGCTCTGCTGCACGCGCTTTGGCGGACAGTTTGAGCCGGTTTCGATCCGCATGGCAAAAGAGCAGGACCTGCCGCTCAACTCGTCCAAGATCAGCGGCGTGTGTGGCCGCCTGATGTGCTGCCTGCGCTACGAGTTCGAGGCGTACAAGGACTTTAAGAGCCGCGCGCCCAAAAAGAAGACGCTCATCGATACGCCGCTCGGCAAGGCGCGTATCCAGGAATACGACACCCCGCGCGAGCAGCTGGTGCTGCGCCTGGAGAACGGCAAGGTCTTTAAGGTCAACCTGGCCGACATGACCTGCTCCGAGGGCTGTAAGAAGAAAGCCGCCGAGCAGGGCTGCAACTGCCGCCCCGATTGCGTGACGCGCGATGTGCTCGAGCGCATCGAGTCGCCCGAGATGCGCCTGGCGCTTATGGAGCTCGACCGCGAGAACGGCGTCGACGTGGGCGATGGCCTGTCGAGTGCCGACCGTCTGGCCGGCACGTCGATGCCCAAGCGCCGTCGTCGCGATGCAGATGCCGATGCCCGCGCTGCTCAGAGTCAGGGCGAGGGCCGTGGCCGCGGTAAGGGTCGCGGTAAGGCCGAGGTGCCCGAGGCCGAGGAGGCCGCCGGTGGCCGCCGTCGTCGCAAGCGTGCGGGCTCGGGCGATGCCGGCGAGACCGCGGCTGCAGGCAAGAATGCCTCACGCGAGTGCGAGGCTCAGCAGCCCCAGCAGCAAAACCGCGGCGGTGGCATGAACCCCACGCGCCGTCGTCGCCGTCATCTGTCGAGCGAGGAGCGCGAGGACGCTTTCCGCGCCGCAGCCGCTCGCGAGGCCGGTGCCGCTCCCAAGGGCGGCTCGGGTTCCGACGCACCTGCCGACAAGGGCGGCAAGCCGCGTGGTGATGAGGAACGCACGCCGCGTCCGCGCCGTCGCCATTCCTCGGGCACGCAGCAGAAGCCTTCGGTGCCTTCCGTGGCCGATCAGGTTTCGGATGGCGAGGTCAAGGTCACGCGTCGTCGTCCCGGTGACGGCGGAGGTGCGGCTGCCAAGGCCGCGCGCGGCGCCGCCCGCGACGAGCACGAGCCGCGTGAGGATCGCGGTGGCGAGGGCTCTGCCGACCAGGGCCAGAAGCGCCGTCGCCGTCGCCGCTCCCGTAAGCCGCGCCAGGATGGTGGCGAGGGCTCGACCCTGGGCTCGTCCGCACCGCAACCGCCTGCCGGCGAATAGCGCCCGCGAGCGGATTTAACCTGCCTTGCCCCGAGCGCATCGGGGTATCATAGCGCTGAATCAACAACCCTCCCTCTGCCTTTGCATAGGGAGGGTTGTGTCGTGAAGAGACATTTGAATGTGTTGGGTTGCCTACAAAGCGTCGGCGCCCTACCGTTTGCGGACGAATTGCTACCGTTTGCCGAGCGGGCGGCATGCGAGGCGCTCGAGGCATTGTCGCCAACACGATGTGCCGGCTGCGAGCGCGCCGGTGCGCTTATTTGCCAAGACTGCCTGGCCGCGCTCACGCTCATCGACCCACGTCATAGCTGCACCCGATGCGGCGCCCCGTTTGGGGATTTGCTGTGCACCGAGTGCTCGGTCGAGGGTGCGTCCTCGGCAATGGCCGATGCACTCGACCGGTGCCTGGCATGTGCCGTTTACACACATCCGCTGCCGCGCATCATTAAAGCGTACAAAGACGCGGGCGAGCGCCGTCTGGCTCCGTATCTGGCAGAGCTGCTATACGACACCGCCCTGCATGCCCAGGTCGCAGCTCCCGATCGCTATGGCGGCGTGTTGTCCGCTGCCGACGCAGTGGTGTTTGTGCCTGCGACGGCGGCAGCGTTTCGGCGGCGCGGCTTTGATCATATGGAGGCCATTGCGCATCCATTTTGCGAGCTGTCGGGTGTACCGCTACTCGATGCCCTTGTTAAATACGGTCATGGTGACCAGCGCGAACTCGGTCGTGAGGAGCGTCGCGAGCGTGCCCAAGGCATGTACGAGACGGTTGAGGACGTGCGTGGCCGCCGCCTACTGCTTATCGATGACGTTATCACCACGGGCGCGACGATGGCAGCAGCCTCGGCGGAGCTCAAGCGTGCCGGCGCTGCGGCAGTCGATGGCCTTGCTATCGCACGTGTTTGGTAGGGGTGGTTTTGTGGCAGTGAAGATTGAGCGGCGCAACGAGCCGACAGGCGAACAGCTAGCGGCTTCCGTAATCCTAACAGGCGCTTCAGCGCTGCGCATGATGCGCGCCGAGCGCCGGCAGATGGGCTATATCAGCTGGAAGGACCTTAATCCCGATGAAGAGCGCCGTGTGCTGCGCACGTCGTCGCCCTCGACCGAGGATATCTATCTTCCTGACTTGGTGCGAATTGGAGCCAAGAGCGGCGAGGTGCAAGAAGATCTGTTCTTGCTGGTGGGATCTGCGGCGCATCGGCGCCGCATTCTTGGCGTGGGCTGGTCCGTGTGTTCCGGGTTACCCGCCGGCTCGATTCTAGAGGTGGAACCGGGGGTGTACAGCCTATCTCCCGAGGCCCTTTGTGTTGCCGTTGCGCGCGAGGTCGGCTGCATCCAGGCGTTTGCCCTGGCCCAGGAGCTGTGCTCTAAGATTTCACTGAGCGATCGCGGGAAGTATCTGCCTCCCTACACCTCGCCTGTTACGAATAAACTTGCAAAGGACAAGGACCAGCCAGCAGACGTGGGCTACTTTGAGGTTGAGCCGGTGCTGATGCCCGATCGTCTGGCAGATTACCTTGCGGCATGCAAGGGGAATGTGGCCAAACAGCTGCTGCGTCTGTGTCCCTACCTGTCAGAAAACCTGCTCTCGCCCATGGAGTGCATCATGCTCGCTCTGTTTTCGCTTCCGTTTTCCTATGGCGGGTTTGCCTGCGGACCTTTTAAGACCGACTACAAGATCGAGTTCGATGACCGTGCGCAGGCAATCTCGGGGATGCCCCACGCAGTTTGCGATGCGTATCAAGAAGCGGCCCGGTTTGACCTGGAATATAACGGTGAGCTGGGCCATTCCTCTCGGAGGGGACGTATCCATGATGAAAAGCGCAACACGGGCTTGATTACTATGGGAATCGAGGTCGCGACGGTCAACAACGAAATGCTCTGCGACATGGAAGCGATGGAAGCGCTCGCATGGCGCATCCACCAGCGTATGCGAAAGCGGTACCGGAATCGTGTCGATACCCGCAGGAAGAAGCAAGAGGCATTGCTTAACACGCTGCGGGCGTGTTTTGGGCTTAAGCCGGTCTAATTCACGTCGAAATTAGGGGGTTAATCATATGCCCTGGCCAAAATATGGCAAATATGAGTACTGCTACTAGATTAGTAGCAGCAAAATCACTGTTTATCGAACTGGGAACGGTCAAATAATGGAAAGATAATAAACAAATGTGGAGTATCTTGGCGCCAAGTAGGCTGTGCGGAGCTCAAAAAAGGCTTGCAAGGTGAAAATACGCTGCCACTAAATTGGTAACAGTACTCATATTTGATGTTTTTTGCACACGGCACCCGGGGACGGGTGCTTCGGAGCTCCCCGCAGGGGAGCGACGAGCTTCAAGGGGGCATGAATGGTCCGCTCCGACCTGCGAAATCTGTGCTCACGGTGCGAATGACGCCCCTAACCTTAAACTTTAGCTTGAACTTAGCTATAATGCGCTACGTTCCTACCAGGCTGTGGTTGCGGACGGACGAAATGCCCGTCCTAGTCCAAGACAGACGCGGTCAAAGGGATCCACGTAAGCGACCGCGTGCGCGCGGCGCGATCATGGCGCGTCCTAGATGTAAGCCGCACCGTCCGTTCTACTTTCTTTGGGGCAATACCGCCTCGCGGGCGAGCGGGCCAGTCGTGAAGGTGGCTGCGGCCTCCCGAGCAAACACCCCGGTGCGCAAGTGTGGGGTCAAATACCAGGTCAGCTGGTGGGAACAATCTGATATTCCGCGCAACGCACGGATCGTATACGACACAGAAGGCAGGGTAGTGGACATGGTGAGGGGCAGCTTGATGCACGCGGCTCGGTTAGGTGCTGGGACCGCAGCGGTCATCGCCGTTTTGGGCCTGAGCGGATGCGCGTTCAACCCGCTGTCTACGTTCACGACGCCCACGATTGACCAGATCGAGCGCGAGACCGTCACGCCCACGGTGTCGGATGATGCCCTGGTCACTCCCGGTACCCTGACGGTCGCCCTCGATACCTCCGATGCGCCGCAGGCCATGCAGGATACCGACGGCAACCTCACGGGCTATGCGGTCGATGCCGCCCGCGCCCTCGCAAGCCGCATGGGCCTCAAGGTCGCCTTCGTCGATGCTTCCTCGGCCGATTCCGCGCTCGGCGACAAGAAGGCTGATATCTTTATCGGCGAGATTAATTCCACGGACGGCGACATCAATTCGCTTGGCACCTGCCTGTACGATGCCGCTTCCGTGTTCGGTAGAACCAGCGATGGTGGGTCGCTAAACGTTTCCACCGATACCCTTAACACGTCTACTCTGGGTGTCCAGATGTCCTCGGCCTCGCAGGAGGCGCTTGCTAAGCAGAGCATCACCGCCAACCAAAAGACCTACCCCAACATCAACGAGTGCTTTGAGGCGCTCGAGTCCGGCGAAGTCGACTATGTGATCTGCGACTCCACGGCCGGCGGCTACCTTGCACGCCTGATGAGCGAGATCTCCTATGTCGGTGCGCTCGAGGCGCCCTCGACGCTTGGTGTTGCGGGCGCCTCGTCCAATGACGAACTGTGTCGTGCCGTGAGCGATGCCCTCGACGGCATCACGGTCGACGGTACGCTCGAGGCAGTCCACTGCGTCTGGTATGGCACGATGCCCTACGACCTCACCACTAAGACAGTATCTGGTGTCAACCTTCAGTCGTCTGGCTCCGCATCCTCCGGCAGCGAGTCCTCCGATTCCAACAATGAGACCGCATCCTCCGAAGACAAATCGTCCAGCCAGGAAGACACCATCACCGACGACGACATTAACAAGCTTAATAGTTAGTTATTGCTAGGGGTGGCGTCTCCTATGCGCTAGGAGAGACGTCTCTTCACGGTTTCAACACGCACTGCCGGGCTTCCCCAATAGGGGAGCCCGGCTTTTTCATCTCTATAAAACCAGCAGGTCAAAGCCAATTTTCGGGACCAAATACAAAGTCGCCGGCTCCCTCCTATAGCGCACTTTGCCACAGAAAAGTGCGAGACTTCGGTATGCGGTATCAAGCAATCGTTATTCGGGTCTTTGGGAATCCGCGTGATTAAATGCACGGCAATGGGTACATAGCCAGTACAGTAAGTCCCCGAGGCAGATTGGAGCCACGTATGGATATCAAGGTTTCTGGACGCAAGACGACGGTAACCGATGCTCTGCGTGCGCATGTGGATGAGAAGATCGGCGAGGCGCTCAAGGTTTTCGATATCGAGCCCATGACGGTCGACGTTGTACTTCGCTATGAGAAGAACCCCTCGAACCCCAACCCGGCAATCGTCGAGGTTACGGTTCGCGCCCGCGGTTCGGTGATTCGCGTTGCCGAGCATGGTGCAGATATGTACGCCGCCATCGACCTCTCCGCCGATAAGGTCACCCGCCAGCTGCGCAAGTTCAAGACCAAGGTCGTGGACAACCGCCAGGGTGGTGCCAGCGCAGCGGATGTTGCACCGGTCGAGCGTGTCGAGGATCTGGCCGACCTGCTGCTGCCCGAGGAGGACGACGACCTGCTCGTCCGCGAGAAGGTCATCGATGTCACCCCGATGACTGAGGAGCAGGCGCTGGTGCAGACCGATCTGCTCGGTCACGACTTCTACGTGTTCGAGAACGCGACGACCGGTCTCATCAATGTGGTGTATCACCGTAAGAATGGTGGATATGGCATCATCAAGCCCCGCATCGAAACACTTGACGAGTAAAATACGTTAACTTGCATGAGTTAACGGTTGGCGGCCATCCCATGCGGGTGGCCGCCTTTTTACGTAAGGAGTCGCTTTGATGGACAAGGCCGCATCCGCCGGTCATTCGGACCGTTGCCGCATCGTCGTCGATACCTGCTGCGACTTTAGCCCCGAGGTCGCCGCGAACCTCGATGTCGATATCTTGGGTTTCCCCTTCATTATCGATGGCGAGGAGCGCACGGATGACATCTGGTCGAGCATCACACCCAAGGAGTTCTACGACCGCATGCGCGCCGGTGCCCGCGTGTCCACCTCGGCTGTGTCGCTCGGTCGCTATATCGAGTTCTTTACCGAGTGCGCCAAAGAGGGTACGCCCACGGTCTACCTGTGCTTTACCTCGGCGCTGTCGTCGAGCTACAACTCCGCGTGCCAGGCGGCGGACGCCGTGCGCGCCGAGTATCCCAACTTTGAGCTGTACGTGGTCGACAACGCTCTGCCCTGTGCGACCGGCGAGCTCTTGGCGCTTGAGGCCGTGCGCCAGCGTTCGGCGGGACTGACCGCCAAGCAGCTGGTCGACTGGGCAAACGAGGCCAAGACCTATGTCCACGGTTACTTTACGCTCGAGAGCTTTGACGCGCTGGCTGCCGGCGGCCGCATTCCGCCCGCGGCGGCACAGCTCACGGCAAAGCTCGACGTCAAACCCGAGCTGTCCTACGACCTGGCCGGCTCGCTGTCGCTGATCGGCGTCAACCGCGGTCGCAAGAAGGCGCTCAAGTCCATTCTCAAGTCGTTCCGCGAGAACTATGTGCCCGATCGCACCATGCCCATCGCCATTATGACGGCCGATGCCGAAAAGGACGGCGACTGGCTCGAGGCCGCCATCCGCAAGGAGGAAGGCTGCGCCGACGTCACCATCATCCGCAGTTCCGTGGGCCCCACCATCGGCTCGCATGTGGGCCCCGGCATGGTGGCTTGCGCGTTTTGGGGCAAGAACCGCGCCGACAAGGCGTCGCTTTCCGACCGCATCGCCCGCCGCGTGCGCGGTCAGTAGGCAAGTAACGCGGCCGTAATCGATCCCAACTCACAGCCCAAACGCTGGCACCGAGTATTCAACCTGGTAACAACACCCAACCCAAAAGGAAAGGTTTCATGGCAAACAAGCTCTCCGTCGCATTCATCGGCACCGGAATCATGGGTGCCCCCATCGCCGGCCACATCCTGGATGCCGGCTATCCCGTCACGGTCAACAACCGTACCAAGTCCAAGGCCGCCGCGCTTATCGAGCGCGGTGCCGTTTGGGCCGATACGCCGGCCGATGCCGTGGCGAACGCCGATGTCGTCTTTACCATGGTGGGCTATCCCTCCGAGGTCGAGGAGCTCTACCTGGCGGGCGACGGCCTACTCGCGTGCACCAAGCCGGGCGCGGTGCTGATCGACCTCACCACGAGCTCCCCCGAGCTCGCCCGTGACATTGCCGAGGCCGCCCAGGTTTCCGGCCGCATGGCGTTTGACTGCCCCGTCACCGGCGGCGAGTCGGGTGCTATCGCCGGCACGCTCACGGCTATCGTTGGCGCTACCGAAAACGACATCGCTCCGGTCCGCGATATCCTTTCCACCTTTGCGGCAAATATCTGCTGCTTCGATGGTGCCGGCAAGGGCCAGGCTGCCAAGCTCGCCAACCAGGTGTCGCTGGGCGCCTGCATGGTCGGTATGGCCGATGCGCTGGCGTTTGCCGAGCTGAGCGGCCTTGATCTGGAGAAGACCCGTCAGATGATCCTGGGCGGCACCGGCAAGTCCGGCGCCATGGAGAGCTTGGCCCCCAAGGCGCTCGACGGCGACTACAAGCCCGGCTTTATGGTCGAGCATTTCATTAAGGACCTGCGCCTGGCCCTTGCATACGCCGACGACCGCGAGCTCGCGCTGCCCGGAGCCGACGTTGCCTTCACGCTCTACGACATGCTCGACGCCATCGGTGGCGCCAAGCTGGGCACCCAGGCCATCACGGTCCTCTACAAGGAGGAGGCCGACGCCATCGCTGCCGGTCTGGACTGGTCGCAGTATCGTCCCGAGGAGCATGGTGCTCACGAGGAAGGCTGCGGTTGCGGTGAGCACGGCGAGGACCATGAGTGCGGTTGTGGCCATCACCACGGCGAGGACCACGAGTGCTGCGGCGGACACGGTCATGACGACGGCCACGAGTGCTGCTGCGGCCACCATCACGGGGAGTAGCGCCCATGAGCTGGACGTTCGTGGTGCTTGCGCTGGTGCTCTTTCTCTTTGCGATCTACATTGGCTTTTTGTGCGGCCAGTGGGCCTGCGAAAAGCGCGTGATCACCAAGCGCGACTACTGGATTGCCAACTTTGCGGGTGCGGCGGCAGTCGTCCTGCTGACCTGGGTGTTCTCGCTGTTCCCGCTGGTGCAGTTTGCGCCGATCGGCTGGCTCGGCGGCTTTATCGCCGGCCTTAAGATGAGCTTTGGCGAGTCCGTCGGTCCGTGGCGCAAGCACGACGAGGTCTTTAACGTCAACAAGGCTCATCGCGCCGCCGCCGACGCGGGCGACGCCGAGGAGCGCCGCCGCGCACGTCGCAATGGCGCGGCCGACCGACAGCTCATCTCGGTCACCGATGACAGCAAGGGTGCTGGCAAGCACACTAAGAAATAGTAAGAAGAGGTAACTATGGCAGAAAACAAAGACGAACAGCTCACCGACGAGGAACTGGCACAGCTCCAGCTGGCAGAGGAGAACGAGAACGCCGTCGATCGCCTGGTCCAGGAGCTCGGCTGCCCCACGCGCCGCATCCGCCAGTTTGCCGCCCGCGTGCTGCACCTGCTTGCCGAGCGCGATCCGCAGCGCGTCGTGCCCTGCGTGCCCGCGTTGATCGAGGCACTCGACCGCCCCGAGGCGCAGACCCGCTGGGAGGCCCTCGATGCCCTGACGGCGCTCGCCACCACCTGCCCTGAGCAGCTGGGCGATGCCTTTGAGGGCGCCGAGACCGCACTGTTCGACGAGATCTCCTCCACGCTGCGCTATGCCGCCTTCCGCCTGCTGTGCGTGTGGGGTGCCACGAGTGTCGAGCGTTCGCGCGAGGCTTGGCCCATCCTGGACGAGGCCATCCAGTGCTACCACGGCGACCTTGAGTATCGCGACATGCTCGGTTGCCTGTACGAGTTTTGCCAGGGCGAGATCGACGCCGAGGTTGCCGAGAAGCTTGCGCTGCGCCTTAAGTTCGATGCCGAGAACGGTAAGGGCAGCTATCTCAAGGCCCGTTCGAGCGAGATTTGCGAAATGCTTGTTAAACGTTTTGGCCTGGATCTCTCCAAAAAGAAGAAGCGTGCTAGCGTTAAAAAATCTGACGACGCCGAAGACGAGGAGTAACAGATTATGGCGCACGATGTAGTCCTGATTCCCGGTGACGGTATCGGTCCCGAGATTACGCAGGCCATGCGCCGCGTGGTCGAGGCCACCGGTGTCCAGATTAACTGGAACGTCCAGGAGGCCGGTGCCGGCGTTATGGACGAGTTTGGCACGCCGTTGCCCCAGCACGTCCTCGATGCGGTCGCCGAGACCAAGGTTGCCATCAAGGGCCCCATCACCACGCCGGTCGGCACGGGCTTCCGCAGCGTTAACGTCGCCCTGCGCAAGCATTTCGACCTGTACGCCTGCGTGCGCCCCTGTCTGTCGCAGCCGGGTGACGGCTCGCGTTTCCGCGATGTCGACCTGGTCATCGTGCGCGAGAACACCGAGGACCTCTACGCCGGCATCGAGTTCGATGAGGGCGCTGCCGAGGTCGAGGAGCTCTCGCAGCTTGTCGAGCGCTCGGGCCAAAAGACCTTCGCCGCCGATTCCGCGATTTCGATCAAGCCGATCTCTATCGCCAAGAGCCGCCGCATTGTGGAGTATGCCTTTGAGTATGCCCGCCGCTGCGGCCGCAAAAAGGTGACGGCCGTGCACAAGGCCAACATCATGAAGGCGACCGACGGCCTGTTCCTGCGCGTGGCGCGCGAGGTGGCCGCCAACTATCCCGATATCGAGTTCAACGACAAGATCGTCGACGCCACCTGCATGGGCCTGGTCCAGAACCCCAACGACTTCGATGTCCTGGTGCTGCCCAACCTGTACGGCGATATCGTGAGCGACCTGTGCGCCGGCCTGGTTGGTGGCCTGGGTATGGCTCCGGGTTCCAACATCGGTGCCGACTGCGCCATCTTCGAGGCAACGCACGGCTCCGCGCCCGATATCGCGGGCCAGGATATCGCCAACCCCACGGCCGAGATCCTCTCTGCTGCGATGATGCTCGATCACCTGGGCGAGAACGATGCTGCCAATCGCATTCGTGCCGCCGTATCTGCCACGCTCGACGAGGGCGAGCAGGTTACCGGTGACGTGCGTCGTGCCCAGACCGGCTCCGTTGAGGGCGCTGTGGGCACGCAGGCCTTTGCCGATGCCGTTATCGCGCACCTGGCCTAAGGTATGCACGCTGCAAACGCCTAAATAGTACTTAAGTGTTTGCGTATAACCTAAGAATCAATACGCCCGGCGCCTCGTCGGGCGTATTCTATTGGGGACTATGTTTCCTAACAAGGAGTAATTGATATGGGTCTGATTCAAAAGAAGGACGAGAAGGACGAGATCGACGGCATCCAGATCATCGAGCGCGGCGAAGGCCCCGACGGTGACGAGGACGAGAAGATCGACCTGGTCGCCGGCACGTCTGCCGAACATATCGCCGCTGGCACGACCGCCGAGGAGGAGGATGCTCGCCTGGAGGCAAAGATCGCCGCGGACGCCGCCGACGAGAACCTTATGCCTGAGGAGCAGGACGAGGACGACGACTCCGACGCGGACGACCGCGCATCCAAGCACAAGAAGACGATGATTGCCGCCTTTGTGGTCGCCATCGTGATCGCTGCCGTGGTCGGCTTCTTTATCGGCAACGGTGGTTTTGGCGGCAAGGGTGTCGGCTCGGCGACCCTCACTGAGGACCAGCTCGATTCGACCGTGGCAAGCTATAGCTACAACGGCAAGAAGAGCGATATCACCGCGCGCGAGGCCATCGAGAGCCAGTACAGCCTCGACACTGTCAAGGATAGCGATGGCAACTACACCGCTCCGTCTGCCGACGTTATCCTGTCCTACGTGCGCAACCAGATTCTGCTGGACGCTGCCGAGGACGAGGGCATTACCGTTTCTTCCAAGGAAATGAAGCAGTACGCCGAGGATTCCATCGGCACCTCCGACTACAAGACCATGGCCACGCAGTACGGTGTGTCCAAGGACCAGGCCAAGCAGATCGTCCGCCAGTCTGCGACGCTGCAGAAGCTTTATAAGAAGAAGGTGGGCGATAGCTCCGCAAGCATGCCAACCGCCCCGACCGAGCCTGCTGACGGCAACGAGGAGACCGCGAGCAAGGACTACGCCGACTACATCATCAACCTTGCCGGCGATGAGTGGGATAGCTCAAAGGGCACCTGGAAGAACGCCGACAGCACCTATGCCAAGGCCTTTGCCGACGATGCCTTTACGGCCGATAGCGCAACCTATAAGCAGGCCATGACCGCCTATTACACCGCCTACCAGCAGTACTCTTCGCAGGCTTCGAGCGCCAGCTCCAAGTGGACCGAGTATGCTAACGGTCTCTACGCCAAGGCCAACATCAGCATCTACGGCCTGTTTGCGTAAGGGCTGCCCGAGCCGCCGAGCGCGTAGCCAAAAAATCTGATGAGCCCGCTAGAACGGACATCGTTCTAGCGGGCTTTTTGCACTGTGGGGAGGGCGATGAGAGGGGGTGGTTGTATGCAAATTTTGGGACACTTTATTCATATAAAGTGAAAACGATTTCTGCCAAACTGGTAGTAACAATGTGGTACCACTGTTCATCTGGTAGTAACCAATTTTGAGATGAAATCGAATGGAAATTGCTAAGAATTAGTTTGGTAATGAAAGAAACGCAGCACGTCTACCTGCGTAAACTACCGTTTACGGGCAAAAAATAACCGTTTGGCAACGGAAAAGTAATTTGAACGAAATGTGGTGGACATTTGAATGAGGTGTGTGCTACGGTACATACCAGCAACCCGAGAAAAGGGACTGGGTTGACTAAGTTTGCGCTTAAATGCCGGCAAGCGGAGAAGTCGGTATGCAGAAGGCGCGGACATGGAACTCGTTGGTGAACAACGAAAGAAAGGTTGGAGGAGATACCATATGATGAAGTACCTCCAGAAGCTCGGCAAAGCGCTGATGCTTCCCGTCGCGGCGCTTCCCGTCGCAGGTATTCTTATGGGCGTGGGCTACCTGCTCGCTCCCGCAGTCATGGGTGCTGCCGGTGACACACCGGTTTTGCCTATACCGCCGGCTTCCTGCTCATCAAGGCAGGCGGCGCTCTTATCGATAACATGGCCTGGCTGTTCGCAGTCGGCGCCGCTGTCGGCCTTGCCGACGATCACGATGGCACCGCTGGCCTCGCTGGCCTCGTCGCCTTCCTGATGATCCAGCAGCTCCTGAACCCCGCTGTTGTTGGCACCATTCGTGGTATGGACGCCGATGCTCAGACCGCTTGGCTTGCCACGACCGAGGGCATCGCGTTCTCCAAGATCGCTGGTAACTCCTTCATCGGCATCCTGTCCGCCATCATCGGTGGCACTTGCTACAACAAGTTCAAGGACACCCGTCTTCCCGACTGGCTGGCCTTCTTCTCCGGCAAGCGCTGCGTTGCCATCATGACCGCCGTCATCTGCATCGTGGTCTCCGTCGTCCTGCTCTTCGCTTGGCCCCTCATCTTCGGTGCACTCGTTGCTCTCGGCGAGGGTATCGCTGCTATGGGCGGCATCGGCGCTGGCATCTATGCCTTCCTCAACCGTCTGCTCATCCCGACCGGTCTGCACCACGCTCTGAACAACGTGTTCTGGTTCGACACCATCGGCCTGGGCGACCTGACCCACTTCTGGGCTGGCGAGACCTCTGCTGACGTCAAGTGGAGCCTCGGTATGTACATGTCCGGCTTCTTCCCCTGCATGATGTTCGGTATCCCGGGCGCCGCCCTGGCTATGGTTCAGACCGCTAAGAACAAGAAGGCTGCTATCGGCCTGGTTGTCTCCGCTGCTATCTGCGCCTTCGTCTGCGGCGTCACCGAGCCCTTCGAGTTCGGCTTCATGTTCCTGTGCTTCCCGCTCTACGTCGTGTACGCTGCCCTGTACGGCATCTTCACCATCATCACCTACTATGTCGGTTTCCGTGCTGGCTTCTGCTTCTCCGCTGGTGCTACCGACCTCCTGTTCTCCGCTAGCCTCCCGGCTGCCGCCAACACCTGGATGATCATCCCGCTGGGCATCGCTGCCTTCCTGGTCTTCTACCTCGTGTTCCGCTTCGCCATCACCAAGTTCAACCTCATGACCCCTGGTCGCGAGGACGAGGATGTCGAGGAGACCTCCGCTCCCGCCGCTGCTGGCAACGATAAGTTCGCTGCTCTGGCTGCCGCTGTTCTCGCTGCCGTCGGTGGCAAGGAGAACGTCAAGACCGTTGACTGCTGCGCTACTCGCCTGCGCTTCGAGCTCGGCGATTCCGCTCTGGTCGATGAGGCTGCCTGCAAGAAGGCTGGCGCTCTGGGTGTCATGAAGATGGACAAGGGTGCTACCCAGGTCATCATCGGCACGCAGGTCCAGGCTGTTGCCGAGGAGCTCAAGAAGCTTCTCTAAGCCTCTAGGACTTTGTGTCTTGCAAAGGGTCGTCCCGCTCCGCGGGGGCGGCCCTTTTTTACTACCACGATGCAAAAATCAGCAGTGGAATTGGTATTGGTGGCTGTCGATTTGGCGCGGTCAAACATTCTTGAAATATACGGGTTGACCTGCTGTTATCAATTATTAGCTGTTATAGTACGTGGTGTCTGGTTACAACCAATTTCGAGTCATTTATCCGGCAGGTTTCATCATGGCAATGGGAGCACGCAAACAGCCTTTGTACGATCAGCTCGTCGATTTGCTGACCGATAGGATCGATCACGAACTTCGCCCTGGCGATTATCTGCCGTCCGAGCGTGATCTGTCGGAACGCTACGGGCTTTCGCGCACGACGGTTCGTCTTGCTCTGCAGGAGCTTGAGCGTTTGGGTCTCGTGGTTCGTCAACGTGGTCGCGGAACCATGGTGTGCGATCGCTCGCTGCAAACGGCAAACCTCACGCAAACCTACAGCTTTACGGAGCAGATGAAAGCCATCGGTCGCGTGCCCAAGACGACGATTCTTGAGTTTACCGAGGTCGAGGCCGACAAGAACATCGCGGTTGAGATGAACGCGCGCCTGGGTGAACGGCTGTACAAGATCAAGCGCCTGCGTATCGCCGATAACGTGCCGCTCATGATTGAGTGCACGTATCTGCCGAGCCGCAAGTTCTTTGCGCTCAAGCGCCCCATGATTGAGAACAAATCACTGTACGACATGATCGAGCAGGATTATCACGAGAAGGTTCGCCTGGCCGAGGAAGAGTTCTATGCGAGCATCGCTCGCCATTCCGATGCTCGTCTGCTCGAGATTGCCGAGGGTGCGCCGGTCCTGGATTTGATTCGCACCACCTACGACATGAACAACGAGGTCATTGAATATACGCGCTCGGTTGCGCGTGCCGACCAGTTTAAGTACAAGGTCTACCACAACCGCGCTGTCTAGCGTTATTGGGTATAAACCGCTCGGTGCATTTTGAGACGGGTGCAAAATGCGCGGAGCGATAGGAAACAACGAACAATCGCTCAAATGAACAATGCAGTGGTTTTTGACCCGCCCTAAAACGCACTGCGAGTACGGGAGCTTAGATGAGCACGTATGCTATCAAGGCCGACAAGTTCTTTTTGCCGGCAGGGCCGCAGCTGGGTGGCTACCTTATGGTCGAAGACGGCGTCTTTGGCGCTTGGCAGGCCGATGAGCCCACTTGCGAGATCAAGGACTACACGGGCACGTGGATTGCTCCGGGCATGGTGGACACCCATATCCACGGCTTCTATAACCACGCCACGACCGATAACGATGCCGAGGGCATCAACATCAGCTCGACCGAGCTCGCCCGTCGCGGTACCACCAGTTGGCTGCCCACGACCTTTACCGATGGCGTGGAGCAGATTAAGGACGCCTGCGCTACCATCGCCCAGGCTGACGAGGAGCGCGGCCCCGAGTTTTGCGGTGCCCGCATCCAGGGCATCTACCTGGAGGGCCCGTTCTTTACCATGAAACACGTGGGCGCTCAGAATCCCGCCTTTTTGATTGACCCGTCCGAGGAAGTCTTTGACGAGTGGCAGGAGGCCGCCGGCGGTCGCATCGTCAAGAGCGCTATGGCTGCTGAGCGTGACGGTGCTGCCGCCTACGCAGCCGCCCTGAACGCTAAGGGTGTGGTGACCTGCATTGGCCACTCCGACGCTACCTATGACGAGTGCGCCGCAGCTATTAACGCCGGCGCCAGCTGCTTCACGCACACCTACAATGGCCAGCGCGGCCTGCATCACCGCGAGCCCGGCGTCGTGGGTGCTGCCATGACCACGCCCAACACGTATGCCGAGATCATCTGCGACGGCAAGCATGTGAACCCTGCCGCCATCAAGGCGCTGCTGCAGGCCAAGGGCTGGCAGCACACGGTGCTCATCACTGACTGCCTGGGCTGCGGCGGCATGCCCGAGGGCAAGTACACCAGTGGCGGCATGGATGTCGTCATGAAGGACAACTTGTGCTGGCTCGCCGACGGCTCCGCCATCGCCGGCTCGGTGCTCACGCTCGCGCAGGGTGTCAAGAACATCGTCGACTGGGGTCTCGCCAGCGCCGATATCGCCATTCGCATGGCAACCGAGGTTCCGGCACGCTCTGCTCACGTCGACGACAAGTGCGGTAGCATTATGCCGGGGCGCAACGCCGACTTTGTCGTGTTCAATCCCGACCTTACCCTGGTCGAGACGTATGTGGGCGGCAACAGCGTTGGTAACGCGTTTACCGAGTAGCTGCCAAAGTGACGATCCGAGAGGGGATTTAGATGATTTACGGTGCACTGGGCGATATCGAGGAATACCGCGGCATGCTCAAGGGCCTCGATGTGCTGATCGATTGGCTCGAGGAGAACGATCCGGCGGAGCTCGAGGTCGGCAGCCATCCGATTCTGGGCGACAAGGTCTTTGCGAACGTCATGGCTCCCACGACGCGTCCCGAGGCCGACGCTCACTACGAGACGCATCAGCGCTATCACGACCTGCAGATCGACGTCGAGGGTCGCGAGGCCTTTAAGGTCGCCACGGGCAGCCTGACGCTGGTCCAGGAGTTCGACGAGAAGGACGACTACGACTTGGTCGATTCCGACGCCTCGATCGCCGGCGATCTGGCCGACGACAAGTTTGCGCTGTTCGTTGCCGGCGAGCCTCACATGCCCACGCTCGAGTTCCCGGGCGACGGCGCGCAGCCGGTCAAGAAGATCTGCTTTAAGCTGCTTGCCGACGCCTACTGGGAGGAGTAGCGCGCCGCTCGATTGAGCTGTGTGTTGGCGCGATTTCCTTGAGGGGGTCGCGCATGAGCCCCGTTGACTGTGGTTTCCCGTTTGGGAGACCGCGGTCGGCGGGGCTATTTTGTTTGAGTAGGGGGTTGCCGGTGACGTTGCGCTTGGATTGACGGGCGTGCGAGAAATCGGCAACAAAAAAGCCGCCCGAAGGCGGCTATCTTGTGCAATGGAGCCAGCGACCGGGCTCGAACCGGTGACCCCCGCTTTACGAGAGCGGTGCTCTACCAACTGAGCTACGCTGGCGGCCATATGGTGACGCAACTGAGGCGTCAACGGCTGTCTATGATACGGGACATCGCAAATCCGCGCAAGTGTTCTGACGGCTTTTCTCACTTTAAATGCACTAATATTCAAGACGTGATGTCTTGCCCTTACGGGTCTCAAGCAGAATGGGGTAGCGATGGCTCAACCCAAGATTCTTCTTACACGAATTGACGACCGCTTTATCTATGCACAAGACATTGAGCAGTGGAATGAGGCCGTAGGCTCCAACCTTGTCCTGATCGTCAACGACGGGATTGCGGCGGATTCGCGCAAGTGGGCACCTATGAGGGTGGCGGCGCCCGATGGCGTGTGGACGCGGTTTTTCTCGGTGCAAAGGACGATTGACGTTATCCATACCGCGACGCCGCGCCAATGGATCCTGATCATGGTAGCGTCGCCTGCGGACGCACTGGCGCTGGCTAAGGGCGGCGTGCCCATCATCAAGATCAGCATCGGTCACATGCAAGCAGGGGAGGGCAAGCGTCCCGTAACGTCCGCAGTCGCTGTAAACGATACGGACGTCGCCGCCCTCAAAGAGTTACAAGAACTCGGCATAGAGCTAGAAATCCGCTACCTCCCCAGTTCCGCCCCCGACCCCATCGGCAATCTGTTCAACTGATCCTTGGGGACGGAGGAAAACGGATCATTTTGCCCTTGCGAGGGACGCGTGCGATGCCGCCTGTCAAAAACTATGCCCATTTACTACGTTTGATCGGCTATCGCCGAGCATGTCGAATTTGAGAAAAACAAAACCGCAGGTAGACGGCTCGCGAATTTAACAAAAACCGGTGCATGGTCGAGCATCCCGGGCTAAACGTAGTAAATGGGCATAGTTTTGATATGTCATCCATACAGTCACAGCGAAAATGAGCCTAAAAGATGAAAAAGCGCCCGTCGGCGGTGCCGGCGGGCGCTGCTGTGCGATATGTTGCGTTGTGGGCTTAGTGCCTCATAAAGTGGTATTCGATCACATTGCTGTAGGGGTGACCCGGGCCCACAATGCCCTGCGGGAACAGCGGCTGGTGCGGCGTGTCGGGGTACATCTCTGCCTCGAGGGCAAAGCCGGCGCCCCAGCCATAGTTGGCATCGTCCTTGGCGTGCTCGTCGCCCAGCCAGTTGCCGGTGTAGAGCTGCACGCCCGGGGCGGTGGTGTAGTAGTCCAGCTCGCGGCCGGTCCACATCTCCTCGACGTGCATCGCACGGCGCAGATTACGGCCGTACTGATAGCCATCGATGCACAGGCAGTGATCGTAGCCGCGTGCCTGCTTGATCTGCGGGTCGTCGGCCTCCATGCCGGGAGCGACGGGGCGCAGCTCGCGAAAGTCAAACGGTGTTCCCTCGACCGGAGCAATCTCGCCGGTGGGGATGCTTTGCTCGTTAATGGGCAGGTAGTGGGCAGCGTTAGCGACAAAGAAGTGCTCACAGTCCATGCCGGCGTTATGACCGGCAAGGTTAAAGTACGTGTGGTTGGTCATGGCCACGTAGGTGGCGCGGTCGCTCTCGCAGCCATACTCGATGCGAAAGACGCCGGTGCGCGTCACGGTGAACACGGCCGTAAAGGTGCGGTTGCCGGGGAGACCCAGCTCGCCGTCCTCAAGCGAGGTGGTCATGCGCACGGCGTTGTGGACCTCGTCGAGCTCAGCATCCCACACGCGCTTGTGCAGGCCGTGCTCAAGATCGCTGTGCAGGTTGTTGACGCCCTCGTTGGCCGGCATATGCCAGTCCGTGCCGTCGATGGTGATCGTGGCGCCCGCGGTGCGGTTTGCCACGGGGCCGATGGTCGCGCCAAAGCAGGCGGGGTTGTCAAAGTAATCCTCGAGCTTATCGAAGCCCAGCACCACATCGCGCACGTTGCCGGGGATGTCGGGCACATCGATACCCAGCACGGTGGCGCCATAGTCCATAATGCGAACGCAGATCTCGGGCCCGTTGAGGGTGTAACGATGAACGGGGGTACCGCACGGCGCGGTGCCGAAAAGCTCGGAAGTGATCATTTGGTTCCTAACATCGAGGTATTTCCGACAAACTTTAGCGCGAACAGGCGAGATTATCACTACACCCCACTAAAGCAGGGGGTATTTTTCTTAAAAAAAGTAATGAAGGCGCAGTTGAAGCGTTCATTTTTGGTCCGCGCGAGTCTGATACAATTTGTTCATTACTGTTTGAATTGACGCGAGCGTGGAACAGCGAGGATTCATCGTGATTAAGGCAGAGCGACAGGATAGGGTTCGTCAGCTGCTCGAGGAGCAGGGTACGGTCTCGGTTAAGGAGATCTCGGATGCGCTGGGCGTCTCGGACATGACGATCCGCCGCGACCTGGAGGAACTCGCGAGCCTGGGTGAGATTGAGCGCGTGCACGGTGGCGCCCGCAGCGCGCAGGGACGCCCCCATGCCATGCTGCGTCACGAGTACTCGCACAGCGAAAAGCGCACCAAGCACGCCGAGGAAAAGCTGCAGATCGCGCGCCGTGCCGTGGAACTCATCGAGGAGGGTTCGACCATCTTCTTGGGCACGGGCACCACGGTGGAGCAGATGGCCTCGATGCTGCCGGCGTGCCGCCTGCGCATCGTGACCAACTCGCTTTCGGTCTTTAACCTGCTCGAGGCGCGCGAGGACTGCGACCTGTGCCTGGTGGGCGGCATGTATCGCCGTCGTACGGGGGCGTTTGTGGGCCCCACGGCCGAGGACACCCTGCGCGCGCTGGGGATCGACGCGGCCTTTATCGGTGCCAACGGCATCCTGGACGGCGACGTGTCCACGTCCAATATGGATGAGGGCCGCATCCAGCAGCTCGCCTTTAGCAAGGCCGATTCGCGTTACCTGATCGCCGACTCCAGCAAAATCGGCAAGCGCGATTTTTACACCTTCTGCCGCTTGGACAGCCTGGACGCCGTAGTGTGCGAGCCGAGCATCACCGCCGAGGACCGCACCGCCATCGAGGAGCACACGCAGGTCATTTGCTAACTAGCGCAACAGGCGATACTTCTGCCCCCTGCCGGCGCGAGGATAACCGCTTCACCATGACGCGCAAATGTGGGCAGATAGCAAGAACGAGGTTGTTCCGAGAAATGACTAGATTCCGTATTTTGCCCTGATGTCCCTTGAGAATGAATCGTAGTCTTCGTAGAGCCCCTCGCTGCTTTCGTCCTCGGCTCGGTTCATGCGCTCAAGGAGCTTATCCTTTGGGGATTCTTTTGTAATTGCGCGCTCGCCATCGGGTGTTGTGGATTGCATGAATAATTCCAGAGCGTGGTCGTCTTTGATTATGTAACCCGTTGAACGACCTGCTCCTGTTTTTTCGATTGCACCGCAACCAACAAGCTGGCTGAGGGTCCGTTTTACGGTCACCTCGCTGATATCGGGACAGTTGGACTGAATGTCGGATTTCTTTATGACACCAGGTCTCTGCTGGAATAGAGCGGCGATACGTGCTTGCTTCGATATAGGGCGCGTGCTGGAGTCTATCAAGGTGCGCTGCTCGAGTTGTCGGTAGGCGGCCAGGGTGGTTCCAAGCATGAAGCGGATAAAGGGTGCCTCGATGTTTTGATTTTCATCCCATCCAGCGGAGCTCGCGGCGAGGGCGTCGTAATAAAGCGCCTTGTTGTCTTCTATGAGTCGTTCGATGCTGATGTAACGCGCAACGTCGTATCCGGTCTTTTCGAGCAACAGCGTTGTGAGGAGTCGGCTCATCCTGCCATTGCCATCGTTGAAGGGATGAATGCTGACAAAATCGAAGATGAAGCGGAATGATATAAGGAGGGGGTCGCAGACTTGGCGAGATAAAGCATCGTTGAGGGATTGACAGGCTTCTTCGATAAGCCCCGGGGTTGCTAGGGCCGAAGGGGGCCTAAAGCGCACAAATCGATTACCTTGATCGTCGATAGAGACGATTTCGTTATCGCTGTCTTTCCAACGGCCCCCATACGAGATTGCCGTGTGTGCCATAAGGTCACGATGCAGTTGCAGAATGACCGACGGTGTAACGGGAATGGAGTCATGTTGCTCGTGAATAAGCGAAAGCACATCTCGGTATCCGGCGATTTCTTCCTCTGCGCGGGAGTTTGGCTTGGCGGAATACGCCATGATCGCTTTGAGTCTTTTTTGGGTGGTAACAATTCCCTCAAGTCCGTTGGAGGATTGGGTGCTTTGGATCTTGGCCTCCTCCATAAGGGACGATAGAAGCTCGGGTTTAACTTGACTCAGAACAAGCTGCCTGCCTTTATGTTCTCGTATCGAGAGAAGGAGGTTGGTGATTGGAGTTGCTTCGAGTTCCGCTGGAACTGTGGCGTAATCGAACTGGCGCATGAGGTTCCTTTCGGTATCACGAACATACTTTCGGTATCATAATACCATGAAATGATACCGAAAGCTTGTTCGTGATACCGAAACCAAGGATAGAAGTGCGCGTCGTAGCTGCTTGGAAGGCCTTGGTTTCACCGTCTTATTGTCTCAATCTGTAACAGGTAGGAACGAGAAACTCGGCTACGTGTTACAGATTGAGATGTTGGTGGAATCGTTCTCAGGTTTGTCTTGATCTGTAACAACTGGACAGCAAAAACCGGTCTAGATGTTATGGATTGAGATCTTGCGGCTCGGGTTATCCGTTTGTCTCATTCTGTAACAGTTAGGACTAAAAAACTCGGCTATCTGTTACAGATTGAGATAAACGTGTGGCGCGGGCCGAGCTAAAAACAAAAAAGGCCGCATGCGAACCCGTGGAGGGATTCACATGCGGCCGACAGGGGGTATGCGGCGGAAATTAGGCCATGAGCAGGCCGGTCTCCGCGACGTTCTTGTACCAGTACGCGCTCGCCTTGGGATAGCGCTTCTGGGTCTCAAAGTCGATGTAGAACAGGCCGTAGCGCTTGTTATAGCCGTTGGTCCAGGAGAACTGGTCCTGCAGCGACCACACAAAGTAGCCGTCGACGTTCACGCCGCCGTCAATCGCCTTGAGGATCCACGCGAGATGCTGGCGCATGTAGTCGATGCGAGGGGCGTCGTCGATAAAGCCGTCCTCGAAGTCGTCCTTATAGCCCATGCCGTTCTCGGTGATGTAGATCTTCTTGTAGTTGGGGTAATCGTTCTTAATGCGGAGCAGCAGATCGTACAGGCCCTCGGGATAGATAATCCAGTCCCAATCGGTGGTGGGTACGCCTTCGCGCACGCATGCCTCACCAACGCCCTTGAGGAACCAGCGCGAGGAGCCCTTGTCGCCGGTACCGTTGTGGTTGATGTCGTTTTCGCCCTCGGCGGCACGCAGGAACTGGCACTTGTAGGTGTTGACGCCCAGGCAATCGTTGTAGGGGAGCGCGGCGGTCAGCGCGGCGATGTCCTCGTCGCGGACGTCGAGCTCGCCGCCGGCGATATGGGCCAGCTTGGTCGCAGCCTCCATGGTGTCGGCTGCATAGTGGCCGCGGAAGGTGGCGTCGAGTACCCAGCGGTTGTTGATGACGTCGGCCATGCGGGCCGCCTCGCAGTCGGCAGCGCTGTTGGGGTCGAGGGGATACTTGGGCTCCAGGTTCTGGACAATGCCGATCTCGCCCTCAAAGCCGCCCTCATGGAAGGCGACGACAGCCTTGGCGTGGGCCACCATCATGTTGTGCATGAGCTGGAAGGCCTTGTCCAGGCGGTACTTCTCGCCGTGCGGCCAGTTGCCGACGATAAAGCTGCCCTCGGCGGTTGCGGGAATCTCGTTAAAGGTAAACCAGTGCTTGACCTCGGTGAACTCGGCAAAGCAGAACTTGGCGTACTCGACAAAGGCGTCGATGGTCGTGCGCGTCAGGAATCCCTCGCCGCCGTCCTGGTAGAAGGCCTCGGGCGTATCGAAGTGATCGAGCGTGACATAGGGGATAACGCCAGCTTTGTTGCAGGTGGCAAAGAGCTCGTGATAGAAGGCGACGCCTTCGGGGTTAATCTCGCCAGTGCCGTTGGGGAAGATGCGGCTCCAAGCGATGGAGACGCGGATACCGTTGATGCCGAAGCGCTGGCACAGGTCGATATCGACCGGGTATTTGTTGTAGAAATCGCTTGCGGGGTCGGGGGAGAAGCGACCCTGAGCAGCCAGGAAATCGTCCCAGGGCACTTTGCCCTTGCCGTGCGTGCGCGTCTCGCCCTCAACCTGATAAGCGGCGGTGGCGCCGCCAAACACAAAGCCGTCGGGGAACTGCATGGGGTTGGTCATGAGACATCCTTTCTGTGGGATACGAATAGGGAGAGGTGCCCGAACTGGGGATCCGGGCACCTACAGAGGGAGGAACTAGTCGAGGTTCTCGCGGAGCCACTTGATGGCGCCAGCGGGGTCGCGAGTAAGGTCGATATATTCCTTGCCGCGCGGGGCGAGCAGCTTAATGCCCAGACGATCGGTGTCGGCCTTCATGTCGTTGTAGTAGCTACGAACCTGCGGGGCAAGCACGATAACGTCGTACTGATCCATGATGGCAGTGTGCTGGCCATAGGCGCCTGCGGAGGAAGCGATGTTCTCTCCGGTCTGTGCGGCACCTTCCTTGATGGCGTTGGCGAGCATGGCAGAGGTGCCGGCGCCGGCGCACAGGACGAGGACCTTCAGGCCATCGACATCCTTCTTGGCGGATGCATCGGCAGCGGGCTCGGGCTGATCGGCGACGGGCTTGCTGTCGGCGGCGGCGACGGTCGTCTCGACGGAAGCGGTAGCCTGCTCGACAGCGGGCGCAGGGGTGCTGGCAGCGATGGTGGCAGCACCATCGGACTCGAGACCCAGCTCGGCGGCGCGCTCGGCTTCCTGGTCGCAGAGCAGCTTATCGTATGCCTTCAAGAACGGCAGATAGATGACGGCGTCCAGCAAGATGATGATTGCGACAAATACCAGGGCAATAAGCTGGAAGTTCGTGGTAATGAAGATACCGATGGGGGCGGGGGTAGCCCAAGGCACCACGAAGGAGAAGCCGTTCATGCCCACATTGTCGATAAAGAACTTGGCAACGCTCACGTTGACGCAGCCGGCGGCAACAAAGGGGATGAGCATGTAGGGGTTGAGGATCATCGGTGCGCCAAAGAGCAGCGGCTCGTTAACGGCGAAGGCGACGGGGACAATCGAGGCCTTACCGACGGCTTTGAGCTGCTTGGACTTCATAAAGAGAATCAGCAGAAGCGGCACGATGAACGTGGCGCCGGTGCCGCCGAACTCGCCCACGAGCGACATGTTAAAGGTGAGGGAGTGGGCGGGGTGGCCGCCGGCCAGCAGAACCTGCAGGTTCTCGGCCTGGTTGGCAAGACGGATGGGGTCGATGCCCGGCTGGACGATCGAGGGACCGTGGACGCCGATGAACCAGAAGAACGCGGTGGCAGCCTGGATAAGGATAAGGCCAGGATAGGTTTCTGCAGCGGTAAAGAGCGGGGAGAGCAGTTTGATAAGCAGCTCGGAGAACGGAACGCCCATGAGGTTGCGAACGACGACATCGATGATGCCGCAGATGATGACGGCGCCGCCAAAGGGGATAATGTCGCGGAAGTTCTGAGCGATGGCGCCCGGGACCTCCTTGGGCAGCTTAATGGTCAGATCGCGCGAGACGCAGAACTTATAGACCCACACGGTAATGAACGCGGCGATATAGGCCGAGAACAGACCGCGCGTACCCATGCTGGTGCAGTCGAAGACCGAAAGCTCGGAGCCGTTGAACTTGGTGGTGAACTGCGTAACAGCGAGCAGAAGCATGCTGCACTGGGCGGCAACCATGGTGGAGCCGTCGTTGAGCACTTTGCCGGCGGGCATGCGACGGTTCATGGATGCCGTGAAGTTCTTGGCAGTGGTGCCGGCAACCATAATGCCCATGACGCCCATGGTGAAGTTGTACAGCTTATTGCACCAGTCGATGAGCGGCTGGGGCAGCGTGATGCCGACTACGCCAGGAAGGGTGGCGATCAACAGAAAGATCGAAGAGGTGAGGACGATGGGCATGCACCCAAGGAATCCGTCCTTAATGGCCTGGAGGTAGATGTTCCTCGAGATCTTCTCAAAGAACGGCTGATGCTTTTCGAGCATCTTTACGATGGCGTCCATAGAGCTCCTTTGCTGCTCGATGCGCGATGCATGTGGATGGAACTGGTCGTCGATGGATGGTCAGGACTGCCCGGAAACCTTCCTGCTTAAGGAAGGCATTGCGAAATGACAACGTTGTCATTTCGTTAATGACAACGTAAGACATTTTTGGAAGAGCAACAAGGATTTACAGGTGAACGGTCGATATTGTCCGATAAACGGCTGATTTGTCAGTCGGGCAGGTAGTGTATGCTAGAACGCAAAAAACAAGCGATTCAAAACCGACTGGAGAAGTAGTGGCAACGATGGACAAGAAAAATGTCTCAATGAATGATGTGGCAGTTGCCGCGGGTGTTTCTCTCAAGACGGTGTCGCGCGTAATCAACGAGCCCGATAGCGTACGAGAGTCGACGCGCGATAGGGTCCATGCGGCCATGGAGGAGCTTGGGTTCCGGGCGAACTTTGCCGCGCGTTCACTCAAGTTGGGCCGTTACGGGTGCATCGGCGTGGTGATGTTCCACTTGTCGGGCGGCGCCGTGGACATGATCGACGGTATCGCCGATGCCGCCGAAGAACGCGGCTTTGCGCTCACGATGATCAAAAAGCGGGCTGGGGAGAAGATGACCCTTGCCGAAGCGGCGCGTAGGATGTCGCAACTTCCCGTCGACGGAATGATTTTCAACCTGCGTCAGATGGTCGATGACTTTGATACCTTTGAGGCGCCGAAAGACCTCAAGACGGTGATTATCACACCGATGGAACATCCTACCTGCTCCACCGTCAGTGACGACCAAGAGGGCGGCGCGCGTATGGCGTGCGAGTACTTCTTAAATCGCGGGCACAAGAACGTGTACTTCGTTTCTGGTAAAAAAGAGTCACTGTCGAGCCAGAGCCGCATGAAAGGTTGGCGAGCGGCACTCGAGGCGTGTGGCATTGAGCCGCCCGAGCCTCTGCAAGGCGATTGGAATGCGGATAGTGGCTATGCCGCGGGCCTTGTGCTTGCCGATAAACCCGATTGCACGGCGGTCCTCGCTGCTAACGACTGCATGGCAAACGGCGTGATGATGGCTCTACGCGACAAAGGGCTCAGTGTGCCCGACGACGTGTCCGTGATCGGCTTCGACGATGAGCTCTACAAGACCATTCCCAACTCGATTCTGACGTCGGTAAAGTTTCGCCACCGCGAGCTGGGCATCCGTGCGCTTAATGAGGTCGTCGCAGGCCTGGAAGCCCCGAGCTCCAGAAGCCGTACGCTCGTCTCGGGCGTGTTGGTCGAACGTTCCAGCGTAAAAGACCTGCGGGCGTAGGCGTGCTCGGCCTGTTCGTCTCGATCGGTAACAGGTAGGACCAAAAAAATCGGCTAGATGTTACAGATCGAGACAAACGGCTCGCGACCAGCCCAAAAAACAAAAAGACCGGGGGTGGCGCGCCGTGTGACGTGCCACCCCCGGCTGAGAAATGGGGGCAGGTTATGTGCGCGGGCAACCCCGCCAGCCACTAGTCCAGACGACGGGTCTGCGCCACGTGCTTGTACCAGTAGGCGCTTGCCTTGGGCGTGCGCTTCTGGGTTTCAAAGTCAACGTAGAAGAAGCCGTAACGCTTGTTGTAGCCATTGGTCCAGGAGAACTGATCCTGCAGGCTCCACAGGAAGTAGCCGCCCACGTTGACGCCCACCTCCATGGCCTTGAGCAGCCAACGTAGGTGCTGCTCGATGTAGTCGATGCGCGGCTGGTCGTCCACAAAGCCGTCCTTGTAGGGGTCCTTGTAACCCATGCCGTTTTCGGTGATGAAGATCTGCTTGTAGTTGGGGTAGCGCTGCTTAATGTAGACAAGCAGGTCGAACAAGCCTTCGGGATAGATGATCCAGTCCCAGTCGGTGGTGGGGATGCCGGGCTTGTTCACATGCTCGCCAATGCCCTTGACGCGCCAGCGACCGGTGCCCTTCTCGCCCGTACCGTTGTGGTGCAGGTCGTTCTCGCCGTCGTAAGCCTTGAGGAAGCGGCACTGGTAGTTGTTAACACCCAAGTAGTCGTTGTAGAGCGCTGCCTCGCGCATAATCTCGAGGTCCTCGTCCAGGATTTCGATGGTGCCGCCCGAGACGGCAGCCAGGCGGTTGGCGCACTCGAGGGTATCGGGCGCGTAGTCGCCGCGGAAGGTGGCGTCGAGCAAGAACTGGTTTTGCAGCACGTGCTCGTTGTTGGCGGCCTTGATGTCGGCGGGGTCGTTTTCGTTGAGCGGGTACTTAAACTCCAGCGACTGGATGACGCCGATCTTGCCCTTAAAGCCGCCGTTGTGGAAGGCCAGTACTGCCTTGGCGTGGGCGAGCATCATGTTGTGCTCGCACTGGAAGGCCTCGGCCAGATGAGCTTTGACGCCGCCAGGGAAGGTGCCCTCGATGTAGGTGTTGGAGGCATCGGCCCAGATCTCGTTAAAGGTGAACCAGTAGGTTACCTGGTCGGCGTACTCCTTAAAGCAGAAGGTGGCAAAGTCCACAAAGGCGTCGATGGTCTCGCGGTTGAGGAAGTCGCCCTTCTCGAAGAGGGGCAGCGGCGTATCGAAGTGATGCAGCGTGACAAACGGCTCAACGTGGTGCTTGTGGCACTCGGCGAAGAGATCGTGGTAGAACTGGACACCCTCGGGGTTGATTTCGCCGGTGCCGTTGGGGAAGATGCGGCTCCAGGCGATGGAGAGGCGAATGCCGTTGATGCCAAACTCCTCGCACAGCTCCAGGTCGACGGGGTACTGGTTGTAGAAGTCTGAAGCGGGATCGGGGGAGAAACGGCCCTGGGCCTCCAGGAAGTCGTCCCAGGCAACCTTGCCCTTACCGTGAGTGCGGGTCTCGCCCTCTACCTGGTAGGCTGCGGTGGCGCCGCCAAAGACAAAGTCCTCGGGAAACTGCGCGGGCGGGTTGGTGACGCTGGCGGGGTTAACGGACATGATGAAGGATCCAATCATTTGAGCGATGGCAATGGTGCAGAGCGGGTCAAAGTCAGCGAGCGGCGTCCAGGCGAGTCAGATTGCCCCGAAACAAGGCGGCGCTGACCTTGTGGTCGCGCCGCCGAAGTTGAGCGGCAATCTGGCCGGCTGGGCGCCGCGCAGCGTCGAGCCGGCCGCTGTTCGTTAGAACAGCGGACTAAAGGGAGAGCTGCTCGGAGACGAAGGCGAGAGACTTGTCACCGTTCTGGGAGAGCTCGATGTACTGCTTACCGCGGCAGGCGACGCACTTGTTGCCCACACGCTCGCAGTCTTTCTGCAGGTCGGCCAGGTAGCTGGCGGCCTGCGGGGCCAGGACGACCAGGTCAAAGTCGGGGAGCATGTCGACGTGGTTGCCATAGGCCTCGGCAGCGGTCTCCAGATCGATGCCGCGCTCCTTGGCAGCCTTGGCCAGCGCGTTGGCGAGTAGGCCTGAGGTGCCGCCGCCCTGGCAGAGCACGAGCACGCGCTTGCCGTTGAGGTCGCTGGCAGCCGTGGCTTCGGCAGCGGGGGCTGCAGCGGCGGGGGCATCGGTCTTCACGGCCTCAGCAGCGGCGCCGTCGGCAACGCTCTTGGCATCGGCCTTGCCCTGGAAGGCGTCGTTGAGCTTGGCAGCCTTCTCGGCGTTCTTGGCGGCGAGCTCCTCCTGGGAGATCTCGGCCTCCTCGGCGCACTTCTGGGCGTCATAGGCACGGAAGAACGGGTAGTACAGAAGGAAGTCGACGACCAGGATGATGGCGAGCATCACAAAGGCGAGCGGCTGGAAGCCCAGGCCCATGATGGTGCCGATGGGGCCGGGGACGGTCCAAGGCAGGGTGTACATAAAGCCGTTCATGCCCAAGAAGTCGATAAAGATCTTGAGGATCCAGATGTTAGCGATCGGGGCAAAGACAAACGGGACGAAGAATACGGGGTTGAGCACGATAGGTGCGGCGAACAGCAGCGGCTCGTTGACGGCGAAGCACACCGGGACGATGGAGGCCTTGCCGACGGCGCGCATCTCCTGGGACTTAGCCAGGAAGCAGAACATAAAGACGAGGACGAGCGTGGCGCCGGTGCCGCCCATGCAGACGACGAAGTACTGGGCGCCCTGCGTCAGGACGGCGGAGGCGTGCTGGCCGGCCTGGTAAGCAGCCAGGTTGTCGGTCATGTTGGCAACGAGGGCGGCGGCGATGGCAGGCTCGACGATCGAGGGGCCGTGGACACCGACGAACCAGAAGAGGCTCATGGCGCCGTAGATCACAGCGAGGCCGATGTAGCCGTCGGCGGCGGTGAACAGGGGCTGGAACACCTGGATGACGCCCTGGGCAAAGCAGAAGCCAAAGGCAGAGCGGAAGACGATGTCAAAGACCCAAAAGACGGTGATGCAGACGGAGAAGGGGATGATGTCCTTAAAGGTCTGCGAGATGTTAGGCGGAACCTGCTCGGGCATCTTGACGGTGATGTTGCGCTTAATGAAGAACTTGTAGATGATGCCAGTCACAAACGCAGCGATGAAGGCGGTCAGCAGGCCCTTGGAGCCAAGGTAGGTGGTGTTGAAGCCGCTGGCGGCATCCGTGGAGATCGTGTCGCTCGAAAGCAGCAGGAAGCCGATGATGGCCGCGCACATGCAGGAGATGAAGTTGATCTGGTTATTCTTGGGCAGATCGCGGTTCTGAGCGTCGGCGAAGTGCTTGGCCGTGGTGGCGGCGCAGGCGATGGCCAGGATGCCCATGGAGTAGTTGTAGCACTTCCACAGAGCGTTGTTGATGTCGTCGGGCCAATAGAAACCCCAGATGTTGGGGACCGAGGCCACCAGGCAGAAGATGGACGAGAAGATGATGATGGGGATGACGGAGATAAAGCCGTCGCGGATCGCCTTGAGGTACTTGTTGCGGGCGATCGCGTTGAAAAGGGGCTGGCCCTTTTCGATGGTGGCGATGAGTTGCTCCATGCATAGCTCCTAAGAGTCGGTGGGTTAGCAACGATGGTAACGTTTGGACCTTGTTTGCCAAAATGTTGACGTTGCCATTTTGTGACACAAAAAAAGACGCGAACCGGTGGCCCCTGTGCCTGTGGACCGTCGATTCCTTGCGCATAAACGTTTGAGCCGCCCGGTGGCTCTGTGTTTGCACAATGGCAACGTTAACATTTGGGCGACAAAAGTCGTTCGGGGACGCAGGATTGTCGGTGAACGGTAGGTTTTGGGTGGTGAGCGTATGGCGGGGGAGGCGTTAGATATACTTGGAGACGTTCATTTTGCCTGTTGGGATGCCCGCGATGGCATCGTTGACATAGAAAGATCGACCTATGGCCGCTGTTAAAAAATCGGTATCCGTTAAGGACGTGGCACGTCTTGCGGGCGTCTCGGAGCAGACGGTCTCGCGCACTGTGCACGATTCGCCCAGCGTACGTCCCGAGACCAAGGAGCGCGTGCGCGCCGCCATGCGCGAGCTCGGATATCGACCCAACTTTGCCGGCCGGTCGCTGCGCCGCGGCAAGTTCAAGACCGTCGGCGTCGCCATGTTCAATATCACCGGCACCGGAAACCTCGACCGCATGGAGGGCTTTGCCGCTGCGGCTGACAAGCACGGCTATGCCATCACCCTTACTAAAGTAGATGGACATCCCTATACCCTCGAGAGTGCGTCGTCGCGCATGAGTGCGCTGCCGGTGGACGGCATGGTTGTGATCATGAACCGTATGCCGGCAGACTTTGGCACCTTTGAGCCGCTGCCCGGCATGCAGACGGTGCTCGTTACCATGCTGGAGCACCCGCTGTGCTCGACGGTCGATAACGACCAGTTCGATTGCTCGCGCCAAGTGGTCGAGTACCTGCTGGAGCAAGGGCACAAGACGGTGCACTTTATCTCGTGCCCCGAGCGCTCGCTTTCGGGCATGCAGCGCGAGGAGGGCTGGCGCGAGACCCTGCGCGCGCATGGCGTTGAGCCGCCGCGGCTTATCCGCGGTGACTGGACGGCGCAGAGCGGATATGCCGCCGGGCAGGCGTTGGCGGACGATTCGAGCTGTACGGCTATCTATGCTTCGAACGATGCTATGGCCTATGGCTGCATTCGCGGGCTCGAGTCGCGCGGAAAGCGCGTGCCCGAGGACGTGAGCGTGGTGGGCGTTGACGATAGCCTGGGCGATATCGTGCCCGATCGCCGCCTGACTACGGTGCGCTTTGATAACAAGCGCGTTGGCATGTGGGCGGTCGACAAGATTGCCGGCGCCGAGGACGTCGTGGCCGGCGTGGAGCACATGCTGATCCCCGGTGTGCTCGTCGAGGGCGATACGGTACGCGGTCTGCGCTAGGGTGCGGATCTGTTTGGGTCGCCATTAATTGTGTTTGATATTGTTCGAAATGGTTTAAAAACCGTTCACGGGTGAAAATCGACCGTTCATAGCTTGAAATTGCGTTTTGGATTGTTCTTTTTTGTTTGAATGTTACTGTCTCTGTCATACACAACGCAGCGCGTATGCCCGGACGCGATGCTCTCCATTGGTTCATATGTGAAAGGAACGCAATATGGCAACCAAAGAAGAAATCTCGATGGTTGGATTCGAGATTGTCGCATACGCGGGCGACGCCCAGACCGATCTGCTTGCTGCGCTCGATGCTGCTCGCGAGGGTGATTTTGAGAAGGCCGAGCAGCTGCACAAGGATGCCAGCGATGCGCTCATCGGTGCCCACGACACGCAGACCAAGCTGCTTTCGCAGGAGGCCGGCGGCGGCGAGATGGAGATGACCTTCATCATGGCCCATGCTCAGGATACTCTCATGACCACCATGATCCTGGAGAAGCAGACTCGCTTTACCATCGATGCCTACAAGCGCATCGCCGCACTCGAGGCTAAGCTCGCCTAACGAGCTCTCACAACCAAGTCCCCTTCCAAAAGCCCTGCCGCAAACTCGCGACAGGGCTTTTTCTGTTCTCCTCCAAGTTGCGGTGAAATAGGGACTGAATGGGCCTTCTAACAGCAAAAACAGTCCCTATTTCACCGCAACTTATTCGGCGCTGTTGGATATTTTGCTTCGTGGGTATACTTCCATCCGCAATACAGGCCGGACTGAGGAGGTATCCAAATGCCGGACAACGGATCGATTCAAAAGAAGGACGCGCATGAGATGGCTCATGGGCGCCCTGTCCAAATAACCGAGCATACGACCGTGACGGAGCTGCAACCCAGCCTGTCCGATGTCGTGTGTGCAAACAAAAAGTTGCAGATCGGGTTCATCGTTGCGCTCGTGGTGTTGGCGCTGCTGTCGGGCTTTGTAGCTCGTCCGCATTTCGCCGATACCAAAACTTGGGACTCCACCATCGAGGTCATCGATCAAAAGAAAGGCAACGTGTTGGCGCTCACGACGTCGTGCGTGGCGCTGTCTGCGGGCATTACCGCGCTGCCTGGTGATACGGGAACGCCGGTCGCCGAGCAGCTCGCACAGCTTTCAGGCAACCTTGGTATCGTGCTGGCCGTGCTCTACCTCGAGAAATATCTGCTGACTATTTTGTGGTCGGTTGGTCTGGGCATCTTAATCCCGTTTGCGTTGGTGCTCTTTGCGGTGTCGCTCGGCATTCACGGGCGCTGGAGCACGAGCGCTGTCCTGCGCCGTGTGGCGACGCGCGTGCTGGTGGTTGCCGTGATCGGCATGGCGCTTGTACCCGCGAGCGTATGGGTATCGCAAAAGGTTGACGAGACATATCGCGTAAGTATTGAGCAAGCTGAGCAAAAGGCGGCGGACGCTGCGGAAAAGACCGATACCACGGACAAGCCAGGCGAGACCAGCTCAAAATCGAACAAGAAAAAATCCGAGGCCACGGAGTCCAAAAACGTGCTCGAACAGTTGACTGACGGGGCCTCGAGCCTGGTCACGTCGGTAACCAGCGGTGCCAAGCAGATGACCGACGAGATCGTGCAGCAGGTGACCGACCTCATCGAAGGCGTCATTGTGATGATCGTGACCTCGTGTGTGATTCCTCTACTGGTGCTCGTGGCGTTCCTATGGCTAGGACACGTGTTGCTGGGGATCGATGTCTCCGGTCCCGCGAACTATCTGACGGGTCGTTTCTTGAGCGCTCCGTCCAAACATGCCAAGAAGAGTGGACAGACTGAGTAAACGGCAAAGCGATCTTTGGAAGATCAACCGTAAGAAGGGCGGCCGAGACACGTTCTCGGCCGCCCTTTTGTTTGTTGAACACATGGTCGCTACGTCTGTGCCGGGCTCAAACGGTCGGCAATCAACCGTGAACGGTATTTGTTCAAAAAAGAACAAAGTTAAACAAATAATGGTTGCACTCGATGTTCGAATGTGTTCAAATAAACATGAACAGTGAAGAACCGCACATTCAGATGCCCGGACCTGAACGCGATTCAACACTTCCAAACAGAAACTACGCACCTGCGTATCTCTCAAGGAGGATGTCATGAGGGTTGTAATCGCTTCCGATGCCGACGGTATGTCGATGAAGGAGTCCATCAAGGAGATGCTCATCGCCGACGGTCACGAGGTCGTCGACTATTCCGAGACCCCTGCCGCGGACTTTGTCGATTCCGCGACCGCCGTTGCCAAGGACCTGCTGGAGCACAAGGATTCCCAGGGCTTCGCATTCGATAAGTACGGCGTCGGCTCCTATATGGCCGCCGTCAAGATCAAGGGCATGGTCGTCGCCAACATTTCCGACGAGCGTTCCGCCTACATGACCCGTGAGCACAACGGCTCGCGCATGGTCACCATGGGCCCGGGCGTTGTGGGCACCGAGGTCGCCAAGAAGATCGCCCGCGAGTTCCTGCGCGCCCAGTACGCCGGCGGCCGTCACCAGATCCGTGTCGACATGCTCAACAAGATGGCCTAACGAGAGCCACCGAGAACTCGAACTTCTATCTCAACTTGTGAATTCAGACGAAAGGACGTTCTGATGAAGAAGACCATTGCAATCGGTTGCGACCATATCGTTACGGACGAGAAGATCTATCTGGCCGACCGCCTGGAGCAGGCCGGCTACCAGGTGCTCGACTGCGGCACCTACAGCCACAGCCGTACGCACTATCCCATCTACGGTAAGGCCGTGGGCGAGGCCGTTGCCAGCGGCAAGGCCGACTTTGGTGTGGCTCTGTGCGGCACCGGCATTGGCATCACCAACGCTGTCAACAAGGTCCCCGGCGCCCGTTGCGCCCTGGTCCGCGACATGACCTCGGCCCTGTATGCCCGTCGCGAGCTCAACGCCAACATCGTGGGCTTTGGCGGCAAGATCACCGGCGAGTTCCTGATGGCCGACATTATGCTCGCCTTCCTGGAGGAGCCCTACGAGCAGACTCCCGAGCACGACGCCCTGATCGCCAAGATCGACGCCTGCAACAAGGCCGACGCCGAGGCCCAGGCCGACCCGCACTTCTTCGATGAGTTCCTCGAGAAGTGGGACCGCGGCGAATACCATGATTAGCGGGTATCCGGCGTAATTAACTAGTCCGTTGACGGCTCGCGTTTCTGTGAGGGGGCGCGGGCCGGATTTCTATCAGCCTATTGACTTGGCGGGCTGTCGTAAGAAAGGGAAGGCTCCTATGGAGTTTGTTCTTGATAACGGTTCTATTCGCGTGGCACTGAGCACGGCTGGCGGATCGTTCACTTCGATTAAAGCCAACGGTCGCGAGTACCTGTGGCAGGGCGATCCTTCGGTCTGGTCGGGTCAGGCACCCATTTGCTTCCCCATCTGCGGCGGCCTTCGTAACGGCCGCGCGATGACCATGGGCGGCCACGAGATCAACCTCGCGCGTCATGGTTTCGCCCGCAAGCAGGAGTGGAAGCTCGAGGAGCAGGGCGACAACATGGTTGCGCTGAGCCTAAGCTCTGCCGACCACGCCGAGCTGCTCGAGCAGTATCCGTATCCGTTTAAGATCGTCGCGCGCTACACGATCGATGCGGCAAAGGTGGCCGTGTCGTATGAGGTGACCAACGAGGGAACCGAGGATATGCCATTCTTTGTGGGTGGCCACCCCGGCTTTAAGTGCCCGCTCGACGAGGGCGAGTCCTATGACGACTATGAACTTCGTTTTGATCAGCGTGAGGCCGCCGAGCTCTGTACTGCCGTTCCCTCGACGGGCCTGATTGATGTCGAGCATCGCAGCAAAAACCCGATGATCGGCCACGACCTGCCGCTGACCCACGAACTTTTCGACTTCGCGGAGACCATCTTTGACGTGCTCGAGAGCCGCGTGGTTACGCTGACCAAGAAAACCGAGGACAAGGGCGTGCGCTTGACGTTCCCCGATATGCCATACCTGATTGTGTGGAGCAAGCCCGAGGGCGACTTTGTGGCCGTGGAACCGTGGGGCGGCCTGTCCACCTGCTCCGACGAGGACGATGTTCTGGAGCACAAGCGTGGCTGCCTGGTTGCCAAGCCGGGGGAGACCGTCACCCGCGGTTTTGAGATCGAGATCCTTTAACGAGTTATCGTATGTTTGGGGCGGGTTATGCCGCCCCGGAACAGGAGTTCAACATGATTCTGACCGTTACCATGAACCCGTCGATCGATACGCGCTATCAACTCGACAAGCTGATCATCGACGACGTGAACCGCGTGACGCCCGAAAAGACCGCTGGCGGCAAGGGCCTCAACGTGAGTCGCGTGCTGCTGCAGCTGGGCGACGACGTGCTCGCAACCGGTCTGCTTGGCGGCCACATGGGTGCCTATATGGCCGAGCTTATGGATGTCGACGGCGTCAAGAACGACTTTGTGCCCATCGCCGGTGAGACGCGCATTTGCCTGAATATTCTGCACGAGGGCAATCAGACCGAGCTGCTGGAGAGCGGCCCGCAGATTGCGCCTGCCGAGCTCGAGGCCTTTACTGCCAAGTTCGCCGAGCTTGCAGCGAAGGCGGACGTTGTGACGCTTTCAGGCTCGCTGCCGCGTGGCGTCGATGCCGGCTACTATGCCGAGCTCGTGAAGATCGCCGAGGAGGCGGGCGCCAAGGTGCTGCTCGACACTTCGGGCGCATCGCTGGAGGCCGCGCTGGAGTCCGACGCCAAGCCCGAGCTCGTGAAGCCCAACCTGACCGAGATCAACGGCCTGCTGGGCACGTCCTTTACCACCGACGACGTCGACGCGCTGCGCGAGGCGCTTGCCGCCGATGGCCGCTTTGCCGGTATCCCCTGGGTTGTCGTCTCGATGGGTGCCGCCGGCTCGGTGGGCTTCCACGAGGGCCGCGCGTTCCGCGCCAAGACGCCCGCGATTGCCGCTGTCAACGCGACGGGTTCCGGCGACTCGACGATCGCCGGCTTTGCACACGCCATTGCTGCCGGTGCCGATGATGTCACAGTGCTTAAGACTGCCAATACCTGCGGCAAGCTCAACGCCATGGATCCCAAGACTGGCCACCTGGTCATGGACCGCTGGGACGAGGTCTACAACAGCGTTGAAGTAACGGAGCTGTAGAGTTACGCGGTTTTACCAAACCGCGTAACGGCTCGACGCTGCAAGCCCGCCAGAGCGGCAATCTGCCTTTCGTTTCAAGGCACCTTGCTCGCTCTGGCGGGTTTTCGCTGTCGTTGCTAAAACATCGACGTAATGCGGCAGATGGGGACGTTCCTTTTCTGCCGGCAGTTTGGGACACTCCTTACGGGGCACCCCCTCCACAGCGCCTATGCCAGCTTGTCGATTTGCCCAATCTCCCAGAGCGGAATGTTGACGAGCGTGCCCTCGTCTCTATATGCCGCTAACGATGTTCTCACGCAGCGCTCGAGCTTGAACTTCTCGCAGGCAATCCTCAGACTCTTTGCTTTGAGATTCTCTGCCGCCTTGACCTCGAGCGGAAGCACGGTCCCCGCATGGTCGATGGCAAAGTCAGTCTCTGCATTGCCGGAGGAGGATGACCAATACGCGGGAGTTTTGCCTTGGAGCAAAAGCTCCTGTGCGACGTATTGCTCGGTCAGCGAGCCTTTGAACTCCGTAAAAACAGCGGGCCCGTTCAGAACAATGGCCGGCGAGAGACCGGAGAGTGCTCCGAGGATGCCGGTGTCGATGCAGAACAGCTTGAAGCCCGAGAGATCCTCGTAGCTTGTGAGCGGTGCTCTTAGGGCGGAAACGCGTGGTACCTTATGAACGATTCCATAGTCCATGAGCCACTGGAGGCTTTCCTCAAAATCGCGTGCGCGCGCCCCGGGACGAAGCGCGCCGTAGACGAACTTCTTGTTTTCCTTTGCGAGCTGGCCGGGAAGGGATTTCCAAACCAGCCTCATGCGCTCGACGATGCGGGCTGGCGCATGCTTGCCAAAATCGGATTCGTAAGCTTCGATGATTTGCTGCTGAAGCCTGCGGGCCTCGATGAAATCGTGGGAGGCGGCGAAAGCGGAGACAACCTCTGGCATGCCACCGACAACGAGGTATTCCTTGAGCAAGCGCTCGAGCTTTTCGGAAACGTTTGCCAGCAGGTCCATGTCTGCGGCAAGGATGGCATCTGCGAGCGGATCGCCATCGACGGCACGAACGAACTCGACAAACCCCATGGGGCGCATGGTGAGCTGGTCGATTTTGCCGACGGGGAACGACTCGTTTTCGCGTCGGAGTGCGAGTCCCATATAGGAGCCGGCTGCCACGATATGGTATTCCGGCGCCAGCTCGTTGAAGTATTTGAGCGAGGTGATGCCACGCGGTGCCTCTTGGATTTCGTCGAAGATGATGAGTGTGTCTGTCGGCGTTATGGTCTGGCCGCGCAGGAGCTCTATCTGGGAGATGATGCGTTTGGGGTCAAGGCTTCCGTCGAACAGCGAACGTGCGCCCGGTTCGAGCATAAAGTCAAAACGGATGACGTTTTGATACTGCTGGCCTGCGAATTCGTTGAGAAGCCAGGTTTTTCCCGTCTGGCGGGCCCCCTTAAGCAGGAGGGGCTTGCGGTTTGCCCTAGATTTCCAAGCGATGAGTTCGTCCATTAGCTGTCGCTGCATACTGCCTCCTAACGACCATGGTTAGTATAAGACTGTTTTGGTCCTTCCATCGAAAAATGTGGGAGTGAACCACGTTTTTCCATCGAATAATGTGGGAGACAACCACGTTTTTCCATCGAATAATGTGGTGGTTTAGGTCGACACCTAGGGACGATCCTTTTCTGCCGGCAGTTTGGGACACTCCTTGTTTTGGTGCAAATTAGCTATCCTTGCATCAAAAACGGCGTCCGTCGGCGATGTTGCCGGCGGACGCCGTTGTCGTGTGGGCGGTTATGTCGTGGCCGCTGATGAGGCTCGAACCCGTATGCTATAGCGAGTCGATAAAGCGCTGCTGGGCGGCGCGGCCGGCTTCGTCCCATTTAAAGACGCCGGCGTTGTCGAGTACGTGGCCAAACACCACGCCGACCTCCTCGTGCAGGATATCGATGGCGTTGTCCGCCGTAAGCTCGTCGGCGCGGCGGGCGTAGACGTCCTCGGCCCACGCGGCGTGGCTGCGGCAAAGGTCGTCGCCCTCGAGCGCGCTGGCAAGGTCGTAGCTGGCATCGGCCTTGGCCGCCAGCAGGTGCTCGCGGACAGCGCCGAGCTCGGGAACCAAGCGCGGCGGCAAAATCGCCAGGCCCATGACCTCGATCAGGCCGATGTTCTCCTTCTTAATGTGGTGATACTCGGCATGCGGGTGAAACACGCCCAGCGGATGCTCGTCGGTCGTGATGTTGCAGCGAAGCGCCAGGTAGGCCTCGTAGATTTCGCCGCCGGCATTGCCGCGGGAGTCGACGCGGCGGATGACGGGCGTCACGGTGTTGTGCGCCACGCCATCGGCTGTGTGCGCGATGACGCCCACCGATTCATCGGTCCACTCGCGCCAGGCGAGGATAATCTTCTCGGCAGCGCCGAGCAGCTGAGCGCGGTCGTGCGAGCGCAGACGCAGCACCGAGAGCGGCCACTGCAGCACGGTACCGCTGACCTGGTCAAAACCGGGCACGCTAAACTGCGAGACCTCGGCGGCGTGCATCATGGGGAACTCGTGCGCGCCACCCTGGAAGTGGTCGTGCGACAGGATTGAGCCGCCCACGATGGGCAGGTCGGCGTTGGAGCCGATAAAGTAGTGCGGGAACAGGTCCACAAAGTCGAGCAGGCAGGAGAGACCCTTGCGATCGACGTGCATCGGACGATGCTCGGAGCTCATGGCAATGCAATGCTCGTTAAAGTACGCGTACGGGCTGTACTGGAAGCCCCAGCGCTCGCCGTCGAGCTGGATCGGGATAACGCGCAGGTTCTGGCGAGCGGGGTGAGCGCCGCCGTCGGCTGCGGCGGAGCGTCCGGGATAGCCCTCGTTTTCGATGCAGAGCTGGCAGGCGGGATACTTCTCGCCCGTGTTCTTGGCGGCACCGGCTGCGGCAATGTCGCGTGGGTCCTTCTCGGGCTTGGACAGGTTGATGGTAATCTCAAGATCGCCCCAGTTGGTTGGGGTGCTCCATTTGATGTTGCGCGCGATGGCGGCACGGCGCACATAGCCGGCGTCGCAGCACAGACCGTAGAACCAGTCGGTCGCGGCGCGGGGCTCGTTGACGCCCATGCGTCCGTTGAACTCCTCGTTTACAACCGAAGGCCTCGGCATAAGCACACCCATGATGCGCATGGCGATGCGGTCGCGGCCCGACGCCGTGTCCTCGGCAGCGCCGTTGGCGACGGCGGCCTCGGAAAGCGTGGCGAGCGTGCCCTCAAGATCAAAGCCGGGGAGCGTGTCGGGGTGCAGAAGCGAAATCTTCTCGGTCTGCAGCGCCCAGGTCATGTCAAGCGCGGGACCCGTGGCGCCAATGCACTCAAGAATGGTGTTGTAGGCCCAGATGCGGTCGTCCTGCCCGATCATGGATCGGTGGATGGCGTACTCGATCAGGTTCTGCGCAGCCTCGCGCACGTCGGTCATTACAGCCATGCCGCGTAAGCCCCCTTATCGGAGATAGCGTAGTGACGGGCAGAGCCCTCGCCCAGCCAGCCGTTCATCTTGGTAATGAAGGTATCGACCAGATCGAGCGGCACGAAGGCCTGAATAGTGCCGCCAAAGCCACCGCCGTGGATGCGGACGGCGCCGCGGCCGTCGAGTACGTGCTCGGCCAGCGCCAGGGCATACATGGAGGGCTGCTCGGAGCCCAGCTTGGCAACGACATTCTGCAGGTACATGGCGGAGCTGGCGCCGGACTCGCGCGTCAGGACCAGGAACTGGTCGATGTCGCCGGCGTTAAGAGCTGCCCAGCGCTTGTCGACCAGGCCGTTCTCGTACCAGTAGTGAACGGCGCGCAGGCAGGCGCGGTCGCCCAGCTTGGCGCGCAGCTCGGGGAGCTTGGCGTCAAAGTCGGCAACGTCAACCTCGCACAGACGTGCCTTGCCAAACTCGGCGGCGACGTCCTGCATCTCGCGCGGAACGGCGGCGTAGTCGTCGGTGGCGGCCACGTGGTCGGCGCCAACCTTAACGAGCACGAGCGCATAGCCGTGATCCTCAAAGTTGAGCTCGAGCTTCTGAGTTTTAGGCTGAGCCTGGTCCTCAAAGTCCATGTAGGCAAGGCCGCCCAGACACACGGCAGCCTGGTCCATCAGGCCGCAGGGCTTGCCGTAGTAGTTGTTCTCGGTGCGCTGGCTCATCTGAGCGAGTGCGACGGGCTCAATGGCGGGTGCGCCCCAGAGCGTCTCCATGGCGCGGCCGTATGCTGCCTCGACGGCAGCGGAGCTCGAAAGGCCGCCGCCCGAGGGGACGGAGCAGGTGAAGGCGAAGTCGAAGCCGTGGGGCTCAACGCCCAGGGCTGCAACTTCATGGGCCATGCCGCGAACGAGGCTCGCGGACGTGCCCTTCTCGGACTCCTGAACATCTAGCGTGTCGAGCGTGATCTCAAACGTGGGGTAGCCCTCGTCGGCAACACGGACCTTGTCGGTGTCGGTTGCCACGGCAATGCCGTCGACGGCGACATCGAGCGAGCCGGCGATGACGTGGCCGCCCTCGTGGTCGGTGTGGTTGCCGCTGATCTCGGAGCGGCCGGGCGCGTGCACATAGAGCACCTGGCGGTCGCCGATGGGGCCAAACTCCTCCTCAAACAGCTTGGTGAGCGTGGCGAATGTCTTTTCGTCGGGGGTGGTCATGGGGGTCCTTTCCTTGGTGCGCACGGGTGAGTTTTGCGTCGTTATGAGTACGTTAACAACTTGAAGCGGCATGAACCAAGTGTTCACGATACCGCACGTTACGGGCTATGTTAACGTACTCATAACACATCGCTTGTCACTTTTTGAGAATCTGGTAATCGGTAGAAATACAGCCGTGAACGGTACTGCCGTATGGACTTATAAAGCAGAAGAGGTGCAGATAGAAAAAGTAGAGTACGTTAACATGCGTCCGACGATAGCGGCCCTCCGCGCGGGCTCATTTCTGCACGGGGCCGGCATGCACGCTATTCAGATCTCGCAAGGGTGAAGGTGATCCAGTGGCAAGGCGCCCGTCCAACGATACAGGTACGCGTCCGGTCTCCATGGCTGACGTCGCCCGTGCTGCTGGCGTTTCGCAGCAGACGGTTTCGCGCGTCGCCAACGGCTTGCCCAACGTTAACGAGCAGACGCGCCAGCGCGTGCAGGCCGCGATGCAAGAGCTCGGCTTTCGTCCGAGTTATGCCGGTCGCTCGCTGCGCGATGGCCGTTACCATTCGGTCGGCCTGTGCATCAACGATGTCACCAAGTTTGGCAACCTCTCAATGATCGACGGCATCGCCAGCGCCGCTCGCGAGCACGGCTGTGCCATCACGCTAGTCGAGATGTCCAAGACCGAGGAGTTTTCGCTTGCCGAAGCCACGCGTCGCATGGCGGCCCTGCCGGTCGATGGCATCATCATCGGCATGAGCCGCATGGCGCCCGACTTTGAGACGTTTGATCCGCTGCCGGGAATCGGCACGGTTATCGTCACCATGTATGCGCATCCGCGCGTGACCACGGTCGACTCCGACCATTACGGCTGCTCGCTGCTGCTTATGGATCACCTGTTTGAGCTTGGTCACGAACAGATTCGCTATATCGGCGGCCCGTCCTTCTCGGTGGACGAGCAGTTCCGCCGCGCCGGTTGGCAAGACGCGCTCGAGCGCAGGCATATCGAGCCGGCAGAGCCGCTCGAGGGCGACTGGTCTGCCAACAGCGGCTACGAGGCCGGCAGGTATCTGGCAGAACACGACCGCGCCATGACGGCGATCTATGCGGCAAACGACCAGATGGCAAACGGCGCCATCGCCGCGCTGCGCGATAGTGGCCTGCGCGTGCCCGAGGACGTGAGTGTGGTGGGCGTCGACGATTCGCTCGACGATTTTGTCGCACACAACGAGCTCACGACCGTGCGATTCGATCTGCATCAGCGCGGACGCGAGGTGTTTGAGCATGCGGTCCCTAAGGAGGGGGTGCCGGGCAAGACCGTCGCCATCCGTATCCCCGGCCAGCTCATCGTTCGACATACCACAGCGGCTCCGCGCGCGTAGTTTGCGCAGGTCAACGGCGCGTTGCTGCGTTTGGATAACAAGCGGTAAGGATGCCGGCAGATAGCTGTTGGGATGCAGCCGAGTGCTATGATAGACGGGTTCTTTTGTCTATCTAGGAGGCTTTGCCTGATGGAGATCACCAAGGATATCCGCTACGTTGGCGTTGACGATCACGACATTGACCTGTTCGAGGGCCAGTACGATGTGTCCGAGAACGGTATGGCATACAACAGCTACGTTATCTTGGGCGAGAAGATCGCTGTCGCCGATTCGGTTGACGGCGGTTTTGTTGACGAGTGGCTCGGCAACATCGAGGCCGTGCTCGACGGCCGTACGCCCGATTACCTGGTCGTTCACCACATGGAGCCCGATCACTCCGCTGGCATCGCCGCTTTTATGGAGCGCTATCCCCAGGCCCAGATCGTGGCCAGCATGGGCGCCTTCCGCATGATGGTCAACTACTTTGGCACCGATTACCCCGAGCGCAAGATGGTCGTCAAAGAGGGCGATGTGCTCGACCTGGGCGGCCACAGCCTGACGTTTGTCGGCGCCCCCAACGTGCACTGGCCCGAGGTACTCTTCTCCTACGAGGCCACTGACAAGGTGCTCTTCAGCGCTGACGGCTTTGGCAAGTTCGGCGCCAATGACATCGAGGACCCGGAAGGCTGGGCCTGCGAGGCGCGTCGTTACTACTTTGGTATCGTCGGCAAGTTCGGCAAGTTCGTGCAGGCCGTGCTCAAGAAGGCTGCCGATCTGGACATCCAGATCATCTGCCCGCTCCACGGTCCCGTGCTGACCGAGAACCTGGGTTATTACCTCAACACCTACAACACCTGGTCGAGCTACCAGCCTGAGGACGAGGGCATCACGATTGCCTACGCGAGCGTCTACGGTCATCTGAAGGCAGCCGTTGAGGAGCTCGCCGCGGCGCTCGAGGCTCGCGGCCAGAAGGTTTCCGTCTTTGACCTGGCTCGCGACGATATGGCCGAGGCCGTTGAGGACGCGTTCCGCTACGACCGTCTGGTGCTTGCTTCCATTACCTACCAGGGCGAGATCTTCCCGTTCATGAGCACCTTCATCCACACGCTCGCCGAGCATGCCTACCAGAACCGTACCGTGGCGCTTGTCGAGGCCGGCTCTTGGGCACCCGCGGCCGCCAAGGTTATGACCAAGGAGCTCGAGGGCATGAAGGACATCACCCTGGCGCAGAACAAGGTGACTGTTCTGGGTTCGCTCAACGACGCATCGCGCGCCCAGATCGAAGCCCTCGCCGACGAGCTGTCCAAGTAACGACACGCTCGCTTCTACCGTCAAAACCACCACAAAGGTGCCTGTCCCCTTTGTGGTGGTTTTTGTTTTTGGTCGAAGAGGACGGTCGGCACGGCTGTTGAACGTTTGCTCAAAGAACTCAAGCATGCTCAAAAAACTCAAAGATGCTCAAGAAAATCAAAGATGCTCAAACTAATCAAGGGCTGTAGGGCATAATGGAATTACGTGAGTTCAAGGGAGGCCTTATGGCGGCGGCGACAGCGTACAAGCAAGCAAATCCGTTCACGCCGATGTTCGGACGTGTACCGGCATACATGGCCGGCCGTGAGCAAATCATTGATGATATGGTGCTGGCGTTTGAAAGCGCCGATTCCGACCCCAACCTATGCTCGATTTTCTACGGCGCGCGCGGGACAGGCAAAACGGCACTTTTGGCATATCTGTCATACCGCGCCCAGCAAGAAGGCTGGATTACGGCGAATGTGACGGCTTCGGACGGAATGCTCGAGGACATTCTGCAGCGCCTCAACGAATCGGCCGTCCATCTGATTGAAAAGCCCGCTTCTAGGCGTGTGAACAGTGTTGGGATTGCCTCCATAGGAAGTATGAGCTGGGAAAACGTCGATATTGAGTATGAGGGCGCCAACTGGCGTACTAAGATGAACGCTCTGTTTGCTCAACTTGAAGCGACTGACACCGGGGTACTTATCGCCGTTGACGAAGTTGATGCATCGTTTGCGCAAATGACGGAGCTCGTTACCACTTACCAGCATTTTGTGAGTGAGAACAAAAAGGTGGCTTTGCTCATGGCTGGGCTGCCGTTTCGCGTGTTGGCATTGCTGACAGGTAAATCGACATCGTTTCTTCGCCGTGCGGCCCAACATTCGCTGGGATCTATTTCGCCGACTGAGGTAAAGGAAGCGTTCCGGCTGACGATTGAAGATGGCGGCAAAACGATTTCTGATGAGGCGGTTGACCGTGCTGCCGAGGCAATCGATGGTTTTCCATTTATGTTCCAGTTGGTGGGATATCGGGCGTGGAACGCTTCGCGCCAAGCGTCCGAGGTTTCCCTTGAAGATGTCGAACGCGGCGCAAAGCTTGCGCAAGAGGAGCTCGAATCGCGCGTTTTTGCTTCGACTGCGGCGGAGCTTTCGCAGGGGGACTTGGATTTCCTTCGCGCAATGAATCCTGTGGGTACGACGACCAGACAAGAATTGACTGCGAGGCTTAAGAAGAGCTCCGGTTCGATTTCGACATACAAGAAACGTCTGATTGAGGCAGGGGTGATTGAAGAACCCTTACAGGGGCGTTTCGAGTTTGCGCTGCCGGGCTTCGGTCGATATGTAGCGACGCTTTGCTAGAGGGTCACCTCTGCGAAGGACTGTTCCATGTTCTTCGTTGTCTCAATCTGTAACAGTTAACCGGCTTTTAGTGGTCTATTTGTTACAGATTGAGACAAACTGACGGAGCGGGCTGCCGTGCCGACCAAAACCACCACAAAGGTGCCTGTCCCCTTTGTGGTGGTTTTTGTTTTTAGGCGGTGGCGATGATGAGGGTTGGGGCGTCGGTGTCGGTAGTCTCGGCGATTGAGGTCGCGACGGAGCCATCGGGGTCACGGTCCATCACGATGGTGTCGACATCGGTCAGTTCGGCGAAGCGGTACATGCCGCGTCCGTTGACCTTGCTCGCGTCCATGAGGGCGACACTTTGACGGGCCGCGGCGATCATGGCCGTTTTGGTTTCGGCCATCTGCGGAAAGTCGGTCGTAAAGCCGCAGCCTGGAACAAAGGCGCCGGGGCACATGATGGCGAGGTCGGCGTGGACCATCTGCAGCGCCTGCATGGTGAGTGGACCGTACAGATAACGGTGACCTTTGCGCAGCGCGCCGCCCAGCATGACGACGTCGACCGAGGGCATGCTCTCGTCGATGTAATCGGCGATTGTAATGTCCACCGTGATGACGGTGATGCCGTCGCGTTGGTCGAGCAGGCGGACAAATTCGAGCGCCGTGGTGCCCGAGTCGACGAGCAGCGTGTCTCCGTCGCTGACGAGCTCAATGGCACTTTGGGCGATCGCCTGCTTTGCGGCAACGTTGACGTTGATGCGGCGGTCCTGCGTGGAGACGGTCAGGCGCTTGTGGAGCGACACGGCACCGCCATGCGTGCGGCGCAGTTTGCCAGCCTCGGCGAGGGCGTCCAGGTCGGCGCGGGCCGTGACGGAGGACACGCCAAAGGTCTGGGCGATTTCTGCCACCTGCACCGAAGCATTGTGCTCGAGCATTTCCATGATGGCGGCGCGGCGTTCGTCGGCAAAAGCTCGGGTTGCAGCTTGGGCCATGGTAGCTCCATTCTCAGCAAAATTTGCAGGAATTGTGTTGAGTCCATTTTCGTTCATTTTCTTTTTGAGTAAGAAAACGCCTTTCGATTACTTATCTTTTCTATAAAAGAAAGACACTCAAGGCTCAAAACTCAATATCGAACACGTGCGCTCGGCCTCGATCCCTTCCGTTTGCTTTTCAAAAATGAAGGCTCGACCTCGCGCGACGACAACATCTCGCACATTCATACCCGCCGAATTTCATACAATGGGCGCAGCAAAACGCAAGGTAAAACGCCTTGCGGACACGTACGCCCGATGTCCAGATGCGGGCGAGGGAGAGGAGCAAACGCTCATGGCACTTGTTACCACCGAAAAGATGCTCAAGGACGCTCAGGCCGGCCACTACGCCGTCGGCGCGTTCAATGTCGAGAACCTCGAGTTTGTTATGGCCGTTCTGGCCGCTGCCGAGGAGACCAAGTCCCCCGTCATCATGCAGACCACCCCGGGCACCATCAAGACCGCTGGCCTGGATTACTTCTACGGCATGGTCAAGGCTGCCGCCGAGCGTGCTTCCGTGCCCGTCGCTCTGCACCTCGATCACGGCGATGGCTATGACCGCTGCATGCAGGCCTTCCGCACTGGCTACACCTCTGTCATGATCGACGGTTCGCACGAGTCCTTCGAGGACAACATCGCCCTGACCAAGTCCGTCGCCGACGCTGGCCGCGCCATGGGCGTGCCCGTTGAGGCCGAGCTCGGCAAGGTCGGCGGCAAGGAGGACGACGGTCCCGCGGTTGAGGGCGAGAGCCCCTACACCGACCCCGCCGAGGCCAAGGAGTTCGTCGAGCGCACTGGCTGCACCTCCCTCGCTATTGGCGTTGGCACCAGCCACGGCGTGTACACGAGCGATCCGCACATCGAGCAGTCCGTGGTCAAGGCCATCCGCGACGCCGTCGACGTGCCGCTGGTCCTGCACGGCACCTCCGGTGTGCCCGACGAGCAGGTTGCCGAGGCTGTGAAGAACGGCATCTGCAAGGTCAACTACGCCACCGAGCTGCGTCAGGCCTACACCAAGGGCTTCATGGCCTACATGGCCGAGAACCCCGCCTGCTTCGATCCCAAGAAGCCGGCCAAGGAGGGTATGCGTGAGATCACCGAGCTGGTTAAGATCCGCATGACCAACCTCAACTCCGTGGGCAAAGCAGAGTAACAGCAAGGGTACTCCGATCCCATCGGACGGTTTGGACGGGTCCCGTACTTAGTTTCCAAAACGTCCTCGCGCATGAAGGCCCCCGTTGTCTCGCTTCTTCGAAGCTTTGACAACGGGGGCCTTCGCGCTGCGGAATGATTTTGGAAACTAAGTACGGGACCCGTCCAAACCGTCCTGCTCAATCGCCCTTGTGGCGTTAGTGTCGGAAAAATAAGACGTGGCTTTTTGCCCCCTGCGGAAAGATTGGGGAACTAAGTCCTCGTCCCTCCCAAGTTGACCTTCTCGAGGTCGTCGCCCTTGTGGCGTTAGGGCGGAAAGGGTGGAGCGCGTGGGTTACTTGGTTGATAAGGCTAGCAGGTCGTTGGGGGTTTTGAGGTTGTAGGTGGCGTTTGGGATGTCTTGGTGTGATCCCCATGCTGCTCGGGCAAAACTGACCCCTGCTGAAGTTGCACATTGTTCGTCGTAGACGGTGTCGCCAACGTAGATGACGCTGTTGGGGCTTGCGTCCGTACGTCGGAGATATTCGAGCATGGGTGCGGGCGAAGGCTTGTGTTCGGTTGTGTCTTCGACAAGGATGATGTGCTCAAAATACGTATCGAAGCCAAGGGGTGCAATTTCTTCTGCGTATTCGTCGCGCGCACGTGAGGAGACGATGCCAAGTTTGCAGCCGTTGTCGGAGAGTGTTGCGATGACTTCGTGCAAGCCGGGAAACACGCTGATGGTGCTTTTAAAGCTGGCGGCAACTTGGCACCAGCGATCCAACGTTGCCTGCGAGTAGATCCCAAGTTTCTCAAGGGCATCCTTGCCGGGTATGCCGAGGGCAAATTCAAGCTCGTTTTGGGGGAGCGTTTTGCCGGTCTCTTCTTGGACTATCTGGGCAAGCGATGACAGAACGCTTTCTTCTGTATCTGCCAATGTTCCGTCAACGTCAAACACGACATGGTCGAATTGTTTCATGGCATTCCTTTCTCTCATCTGTCTGATAGTGTGGGACAGGTGAGGTGGGAGCGCTAGCGTTATTTCTGCCCCGTAGTATCGAAATTCTGCCTCATGGCTCGATACTCAGAAGGGGTACAGCCAATTTGTTCCTTGAATACCTGCCCAAGGTGGCTCGCCGTTGCAAAGCCGCATTGGTGAGCGATCGTCTGTACCGTTCGCGTGGTGTGCGTCAAGAGCGTGCAAGCGCGGGTGATGCGGTATGCGCGTAGATACGCGGCTGGGGTTGTTCCCGCGCAAGCTTTGATGGTGCGATAGCAATCTCTTTCGCTGATGCCGACCGCGGATGCAATTTGGGGAACATCTATGCTGTCTGCATAGTTTGTGCGGATGTAGTCCAGAATTTCCCTGAACCGAACATCGCGGCTGGTCATCAAAGAACTATTGTCCAAAGCGAATTGTGGTTCAGCCTTGGCATAGATCTGAATCCAGAGTTCTGACAGGCTATTTCGAAGCGCCATCTCGTTCTGCGGCTGTTGAAGATTGTGGTTAAAGGAGCTCTTCAGCAAATCGATAAAGGGCATATCGTCGGGATTGGTGGGCGACCATTTGAGCACATCGACGCCTCGACATTGAAGCAATGGATTGATGTAGCGCTTTTGGAGACGTCCCGCGGGATCGCCGAGCATTGACGGCTGAAAGATATGCAGCATTTGAATGGCTGGCGCCGAATTGGGTGATTGCAGGGTGCTGTGCAAAACGCCGCCGTTGATAAAGCCGGCGGACCCTTCCTCAAAGCGCATGTGCTCATGAGTCGCATGCGTGCGATAGTCAATTGCTCCCTGTTCCATGTAGAAAAGCTCAACTTCGGAATGCCAGTGCCAGGGGACGGAATTGCCCGGATAGCGAGCGAATTCTGCGCGTTCGGCAATATAGGGCCAGTCTTCGGCAGTCTCGGGAAACGCTTCCTCGCGTCCTCCGCGGTGCAATTCTATGTGATCCATGTTTCGCATGGCATCAGTATAAAGCGCGATGGGCTTAGATTGCTCTTGCCTGTTCGGGGAACGCCTTGTCTAGGGATGCTTGGAGCTTTTCGAAGGATGCTCGTAAGTTGAGGCTCTGATCGGCTGAGCGCTTGGTTTTTGTGGTGGGGGAGTCGAGGAGACCGTTTCTCTGTGTCGGGGGGAAGGAGAAAAGGTTTGCATGTTTTAGGGATGGCTGCTGTGCTGCGTCATTGGAAGAATGCATGCTTATGCGGCCTCCTCGATGTCCACCAAAAGGTTGCGCACGGGGTGTGCTGCTAGGTCCCGTGCGTTGGCAGTATTATGCCGCGGACGCCGCAAAGAAGCGCTAAAGAAAGGCTTAACCTGGTTTGGTGTTACGATGAAACTGCAGGTCAGAGGTATTGAGTAACACTCCTGAAAGGTTTTGGGCTTAAGGGCTTTCTAAGGTTTGTGACGTGGATGTGGCGCGGACGTACGGAGCGTGTGAATGCACGCTGTTAGCGCTGCGGCTCTGCGGCGCGCACCTGCTCGATGACCTTTTCCATCGTGGCGTCGATGCGGTCTTTTTTGAGCTCGCATTCCCAGATGGTTATGGGTGTCCAGCCCATTTGAGTGAGTGCTGCCACGGCAGCGCGGTCGCGTTCGACGTTGCGACGGAACTTTGCCTCCCAAAACTCAACGTTGCGCTTGGGCTGGCTAGGGTTGCACTTGGGGCAGCGGTGCCAAAAGCAGCCGTTGACGAAGATGGCGATCTTGCGTCCAGGAAAGGCGATGTCGGGCTTGCCGGGAACCTTCCATTCCAGGCGATAGCCGGTGAGGCCCGCTGCGCGCAGGCGCTGACGAACGAGCAGCTCGGGCTTGGTATTGGCGCGCTTGTTGCCCTTCATGGACTTTTTGATGGCGGCGCGACGGCGGACCAGTTCGCGCTCGTCAGCGGAGAGGTCCGAGGTATCGATGCCGTCGAGCAGACCTGGTTTGGGGCGTTTTTTGCTACGGCGCTTAGGTGCGCGCTTGGGTTTGGTAGCGGGGTGTTCGGTCGTGGCGGCCTCGGCGTCGTTGACAGTGCCGTTGGACTCAAGCCGGTCTTCCTTCAGCTCAATCAGGGCATCAATGAGCCCCTTGTCGGCGGGCATCCATTCCACCGTGGCAAGCGAGGTGCGCGGAATCCAGCGGATATCGAGCTGACGGTCGTGCTTCTGGGGCTCGCCGGACTCTTTGACCAGCGAGCAGTAATAGCACTCCATTGAGAGATGAAAATCGGGGTAGTCATACTCAACGGTGTAGAAATCGCGTAGGTTGGTGACTTTTACCTGCAGCTCTTCCATGAGCTCGCGGCGCACGGCGTCTTCGGGCGTCTCGCCGCGCATGATCTTGCCACCGGGAAACTCCCAAAGTCCCTGCATGTCGCCATAGCCGCGCTGCACGGCAAGCAGCTCGTCAGATCCTTCCTTGCGAATGATCCCAGCGGCAACATGAACAGTCTTCAACAGGAGTCCTCTCTCAACATCAACAAGTGACAGGCTAGCTACCCGTACCTTACACAACGGTAAGGCAAGCGTAAGCCATATCGATGGTAGCCGACTCGTCTTCTTGCGACTATAGATGCCGTAGACTAATCGCAAGAAAGGACTCGGTATGCAAACCACGCACATGGCGACCCCGGTACTGGAGGTCGCGCATCTCGAAAAGGTATATGGCGCGCTGGGCAATGTGACCCGCGCGCTCAACGACGTCAGCTTTACCGTCAACCGCGGCGAATTTGTTGGCATCATGGGCGCCTCGGGCTCGGGCAAGTCGACGTTGCTCAACTGCGTCTCGACCATCGATAGCGCCACGAGCGGCACCATCCGCATCAACGGCCAGGACGTGACGCGCATGAAGCAGGCCAAGCTCTCGCAGTTCCGCCGCGAGGAGCTCGGCTTTATCTTCCAGGACTCCAACCTGCTCGATACGCTCACGGCGCGCGAGAACATCGCCCTGCCGCTCACCATCGCCCGCACAAACTCGGCAGAGATCTCGACCCGCGTGCAGGATGTGGCAGCGCGCCTGTCTATAAGCCAGGTGCTCGACAAGTACCCCTACCAGATGTCCGGCGGTCAGCAGCAGCGCGTTGCCGCGGCTCGCGCGCTCGTCACTGACCCCACCATGATCATGGCCGACGAGCCCACCGGCGCCCTCGATTCCAAGAGCGCTCGCCTGCTGCTCGAGAGCCTGGAAGCCCTCAACCGCCGCCTGCGTGCCACGGTGCTCATGGTCACGCACGACAGCTTTGCCGCCAGCTACACGAGCCGTGTGCTGTTCATTCGCGACGGCAAGATCTTTACCGAGCTGCGCCGCGGCGACACCGACCGCCGAGAGTTCTTCGACCGCATTATGGAGGTCGTTGCCATGATGGGCGGTGAGGGCTCCGATGCTCTGTAAACTCGCTTGGGGCAACGTCCGCCGCGCCGGCCGCGACTACCTCGTCTACCTTTTGACGCTCACCCTGGGCGTCACGGTCTTCTATGCCTTTAACACCGTCTCGATGCAGGTCGACATCGCCGGCATCGATGAAGAGGGCTTGGCGCAGGTTATGGGCAGCATGCTCGGCTACCTGACGTACTTTTTGGCCGGTGTCATGGCCTTTTTGATGGTGTACGCCAATAACTTCATCATGAAACGCCGCAAGAAGGAGTTTTGCCTGTACCAGGTGCTCGGCATGGGGCGCGGGCGCGTAGCCACGATTATGGCGCTCGAGACCGTGATCGTTTCGGTCGTGGCCTTTGTCGCCGGCATTGTGCTGGGCGTGGGGCTCTCCCAGCTCATGACGTTCTTTACGGCCTCGCTCTTTAAGACGCAGATCGCCAATTTCCACTTCTTCTTCTCGGTGCATGCGTTCAACCTGACCCTTGCCTGCATGCTCGTAATGTTTGTGCTCACGCTACTGCTGAACCTGCGCGCCGTGCGTCGCACCAAGCTCATTGAGCTTATGGGTGCCGAGCGTCGCAACGAGAGCATCAAGACCCGCAACCCCTGGATCGCGATTGCCATCTTTGCCGTGGGCGTGGTGCTTGTGGGCGTGGCCTATTACCGTCTGCTACGTGATGGGTTCCCGCTAACCGCGACGGACAGCAAGCTGCAAGAGGCCATGAGCCAGTTTGGCATTACGACCGCTATGGTTACAGTGGGTACCTTTGCGCTGTTCTGGGGACTCTCGGGCATGCTTATCAAGCTGCTGCAGAGCCTGCGCAGCGTGTATTGGCGCGGCCTCAATATGTTTACCGTGCGTCAGCTTTCGGCCAAGGTCAATACGGTGTGCTTTTCGATGGGTGTCATCGCGATGATCCTGTTTTTGGCCATCACCTCGGTGACGTGCGGTATGTCTATTGCCAATGTGATGAACGAAAACCTGGAGCGCTATAACCCTGTTGACGTGTCTCAGACGTATGTCTATTACACGCCCGAAACGCTCGACTACTACAAGGAGTATGTCAATCCGTCTGAGGCCGATCGCATGGTGCTGGCCGATGCAACGGTCGATTTGTACGCTGCATGGCATGGTGAGCGCAAGTCGGCGGACAACAACGACGAGACCGGCAAGAAGGTCAATATCGCCGATGTTGCCGGTGAGCATGTGCAGATCGATTCGTATCTGAGTTACCCGCTTGGCGGCTCGGGCCCCTCGGTGGTGGCGGGTGAGATGTGCAAGGCCATGGGCGAAAAGCTTCCCAAGGCGCTCGAGGGAAGCAACGCCGATGCGATGGGTCTGTTTGTGACGCCGGCGAGCCAGTACAACAAACTGCGCCAGATGATGGGCGAGGAGCCGGTGAACATTGGCCACGACCAGTATCTGCTCACGTGTGATATGGGCGGTGAGCTGGGCGACCTGTACACCAAGTATATGGCTGGCGGCCATGCCCTTACCTTGGGCGGGCATACGCTCAAGCCCGCAACCGATAAGTCGGACGAGGACACGGCGGCCATCGCCAACTCGGCGATGGGCAGCAATCCCGGTACCGTGGTCGTAGCCGATGAGCTGCTGTCCCAGCTTAATCTGCAGCCGTATGCCAGTAATCTGCTCGTTAATTACAAACAGGGTATGGATACGACCGAGGCAGACGAGAGCATTAAATACACCTTGCTCGATAATCTGCTCGTTGACGGCAAGAAGCCGGGGTCGTGGGGAGTCTTCATCACGCGTTCCGAGATGTACACGCAAGCAGCGCAGATGAACGGCATGATTAGCTATCTGGCCATCTACATTGGCTTTGTACTGGTCGTTGCGTGCGCGGCGATACTGTCGATCCAGCAGCTCTCCAATGTGGCCGACGGCAGCCGCAGCTATCGTGTGCTGGCACAGATCGGCTGTGACGACCGCCAGATTCGCCATTCGGTGATGGCGCAGCAAGCGGTATTCTTCCTGTTCCCGCTGGCAGTGGGCCTGGCGCACTCCTTCGTGGCGCTCAAGGTGATCATTGAGCTGGTGAGCGTGTTCGGCAACATGAGCATCGCCGGTACCGTGGGCCTCACCTGTGCAATCTTCCTGGCGGCCTATGGTGGTTACTTCCTGGTGACCTACCTCATGAGCACCGGCATGGTACAAGCCGCCATCGCCACCCGCTACAGCGAGTAACAAGCCGGTAAAACCGTCGCAAAATCAGAGGCGTATGACCGCCGCGAAGGGACCAGGGGCCCTTTCGCGGCGGTATTTTGCCTATCTGGTGCGTCTCGGATGCAAGTGAGTAGACTTTTTTGAACTTGCCGAGCACATCACGACAAATGATCGATAAAACCGCAGGTCAGGGCTGTGGCGTTTTAGGGCGTGCTTGGCCTCCTGTAAAAAGCCTACTCACTTAGTTTTTCTGCTAGAAGATCGCCACGAGGGAAAACAGCTCTCTCGCGGCGGTTGGCGTTTGCCCAGATAAAACCTACCAAAATAAACCTGTCCCTTTTTGGCAGGCTAGCGCTTCCAAAAGTGGAGGATCAGCGTGGTGCGGTTTTGCTGCTCGGTTTTGACCAGGATGTTATGGATGTGGGTTTTGACGGTGCCCACGGCAAGGAATAGCTCGTCAGCGATCTCTTGGTTCGACTTGCCCAGCACGACCAAACGCATGACCTCGGTCTCGCGGTTGGAAAGCTTGTAGGCGTTGCGGTAGAAGGGCATCTGCTCTTCGATGTGTCGATCAAGATCGCTGACATTCTTTTCCTCGGGTGCCTCCTGCATGCGGATCGAAAGCACGTGATACGCGTAGATAATCAGCAGGATGGCAAAGTAGCAAGCGAAGACGTTCTCGCTAAAGTTGCGCTCGGACAGGTACAACTGCAGCCAAGAGGGCGCCAGGCTCATGGGAACCACCAAGATGTTGTAGAAGTCCTCGGCAACGATGCAGCCAACCAGAATGGCGCCGATAATCAGATGCTTTCGCTGGTTGTTGACACGTGCCTTCAGCTCAACCTTCGTACTCTTGTGAGCCGTCCAAAAGATATACAGTCCCACAAAGACAAGGAACACCTGACGCATCGTGTAGTAAAGCCACTGGTGCATGGGACCGTTGGGGGCGGCGACGATAATCAGCAGCTCGCTCAACAAAAACGTTGCGACGGGGATAACGAACTGCTTTTTAGAATGCTTATCGAGCAAGTCCATGGCAATGAGCCAAATAAAAGCCTGTGAAGCGGTCGCCACAAGGGTCCGCAACACAGGCATGGTAATTGAGTAATAGTCGCTGGCCGGAAAACTCTGGTTTTGCAACGTGTATTCAAAAAAGAAGATCTCGGTCATCTCGATGGCATAGCAAATAAAAACGCCGCTGCCATAAATAAAGAAGCGTCGACGGGACGAGGCATAGGCGGCAAGCGAAAGCACTGCCGTCACAATACAGATAACCAGTATTGCTAGGGTATAGAAGAACATGAGCGTGTTCATCTGTCACCGTCCTGTCTCATTTGATTTCTTATTGGAGCCCGATACCCCTCGGGTATACATACTCCAGCCGGTTGTATTACCGCGGATTAGGCGCCGATTTATAGGATACCCGTATACCGTTCGCGGTTCTAGATAGTAAACCCCCTGCAAGCCATCTACCTGCGGGTTTATATTGGTTTAGAGGGGGTGTAACTCCGTGAACGGTCTTTAATCCCGAATAAACTAGGTAAAAATTGCATACGGGTGAATGATGGTCTTGTCAACACGAGGCGTGATGTTCGAGCGCCTCATAGTAATAGTCGGCAAGACCGGCGGAAAGGAAATCGACATGGCACTGCCTAAGGATTTCATCGACACCAACGACTTCACCAAAGAGCAGATCCTGGCTATCGAGGATCTTGGCCTGGCAATGAAGAAGGCCATCAAGGTTGACGGTTATTATCCGCACCTGCTCCGCAACCAGAGCCTTGGCATGATCTTCCAGCAGGTCTCCACCCGCACCCGTCTTTCCTTCGAGACTGCTATGACCGACCTCGGCGGCCATGCTCAGTTCTATGGCCCTGGCACCATCCAGCTCGGCGGTCACGAGTCCCTGGGCGACACCGCTCGCGTTATGGGCTCCCTGCTCGACATCATGATGGCCCGTGTTGACCGTCACAAGGACGTCGTCGGCCTCGCCGAGGGCTCCGCTGTGCCCGTCATCAACGGCATGTCCGAGTTCAACCATCCCACGCAGGAGATGGGCGACCTCATGACCATGCTCGAGAACCTCCCCGAGGGCAAGAAGATCGAGGACTGCACCCTGGCCTTCATCGGCGACGCCACCCAGGTCTGCGTCTCCCTCATGTTCATCGCCTCCAAGGTCGGCATGAAGTTTGTCCAGTTTGGACCTAAGGGCCACCAGATCCCCGACGGCGGCCTGCACGTCGGCACCGTCGAGGAGCGCGCCGAGTTCGGCAAGCAGATGATGGCCATTGCCGAGGAGAACTGCAAGGTCTCCGGCGGCTCGGTCGTCATCTCCGACGACATCGAGTGCATCAAGGGCGCCGACTTCATCTACACCGACGTGTGGTATGGCCTGTACGACGAGGAGGTCTCGGGCGAGAACTACATGGACGTGTTCTATCCCAAGTATCAGGTCACCATGGACATGATGAACTTCGCCGGCCCCAACTCCAAGTTCATGCACTGCCTGCCGGCCACCCGCAACGAGGAGGTCGTCGACGAGGTCATGGACGATCCCGAGCGCTCCCTGTGCTGGGTCGAGGCCGAGAATCGCAAGCACTCCATCCGTGCTCTCCTTGCCGCCCTGGGCAAGCGCACCCCGCTCAACGACGAGGGTGTCGAGTACTCCGCCAAGGCTGAGCTCCACGCCGCTCTCGAGGCTCTCGAGCAGCTCTAAGCCTCAAGGCGCCTAAAAGCACGTTTGCGGGCGGCGGATGCTCGTCTCCTGTCGCCCGCTCACCGAGGCCCAAGCAATTGCCTTAATACCTTAGGGCCTCGGATCTGTCCAAGACTGAGCGAAGGAGCTCATCATGAGCGACGGAAAGAAAAAGCTTTCCTTCTTGACGGTCATTTCGACCATCATCTGCGTCGTCTTCGTTTGCGAGGCCGCCGCACCTGCTGCCGCCATTGGCAACCAGCAGTTCTTCTGGTGGATCTTCCTGATCCTGACCTTCCTGCTCCCTTACGGCATGGTCGTCGCCGAGCTCGGCACCACCTATGACGGCGAGGGCGGCATTTACGACTGGGTGCGTGATGGCCTGGGCGACAAGTGGGGCGCCCGCATTTCGTACTACTACTGGGTTAACTACCCGCTGTGGATCGCCTCTCTGGCTACCATGTTCCCCGATATTCTGGGCATGGTCTTTGGCGTCGAGTTCAATCTGATCGCCAAGATGGGTATCGATCTTGCCTTTGTGTGGATCGTCTACCTCATGGGCCGCTCCAAGGCGGCCGACTCCGAGTGGGTCCTTAACGGTGGCGCCATCATCAAGGTCGCCGTTGCCGTTATCGTCGGCGCTCTGGGCATTTGGTATGCCATGGAGAACGGTTTTGCGAACGACATGTCCGCTACCACGTTCCTGCCCGAGCTCACCAACACCAACGCCCTCGGCTACCTGTCGATCATCATCTTTAACTTCATGGGCTTCGAGGTCATCTGCACCATGACCGATGACATGGCCGATCCCGCTCGCGATATCCCCAAGGCTATCATCGTTGGCGGCCTGTCCATCGCCGTGATCTACCTGTTCGCTGGCTTTGGCATCGGCGCTGCGGTGCCGGCCGACTCCATCGATCCCGACTACGGCATGATCGTCGCAGTCCAGACCATGGTGGGCGACTCCATGATCTTCAAGGTCATCTGCATCGCCTTCCTGATCACCCTGTTCGCCAACATGGCCGCCTGGTCCTTCGGCGTCAACTCCGTCGCCCGCTACGCTGCCGAGCACGGCAACATGCCCAAGGTCTTCGCCTCGATGATCTCGGATGACGATATGCCCAACGGCGCCAACCTGGTCAACGCCATCGTTGCCTCCCTGGTGCTGTGCCTGCAGCTGGTTCCCATCGACGCCATCTCCAACGGTGTCTTCTGGATGCTCTTCGGCACCTCCGTCGTCTTCCTGCTGCTGACCTACATCCCGATGTTCCCGGCGTTCCTCAACCTTCGTAAGAACGACCCGAACCGTGAGCGCATCTTCACGTTCCCGTTTAAGGGCACCATGATGAAGGTCATGCTGGCCATCCCCTGCATCGAGCTGGTCCTGGCCATCGTCGCAACGCTGGTGCCGTTCTCCGCCGCCGAGATTGGCGACAAGCTCCCGATGATCGTTATCTTCATCGTGCTCGTGCTCATCGGCGAGGTCGTCCGCGTCGTCAGCGCCAAGGGCCGCAAGGAAGAGTACAAGGGTCTGACCCCTGAGCTCGCAGCCCAGCGTCTCGCTGAGGAGGCCGCCGAGGCCGAGGAGAACTAGAGCACCCGGTTCTGGGGCTCCAACCCTCCTCGTGCACCAACGCGCGCTTCGTCGGGCTTGTCGCTCCCGACTCCGGGCACTCTAGCCTCTTCGGAGGCGTGCCCAAGCGACAGGTTTGCTAACCATTCCCCGGGGTGGGTGTGAGCGATAGCTCCGGTAACCACCGCCCACCCCAATCTCTCTTCCGTATCCTTCGTGCGTTTTGTCTCCGCGCACTTGGTTACGTCGTCGCTTGCCGGTGCGATTCCGTGAAAACCGGCGCCGGGCGCCCCGACCTTTGCCGGGGAACGGGCGCCTACCATCTCTTGGTTTTAGGCTGCGGGTAACCCGCCCGCAGCAAGCGATCGTTCGATTTGGAGGAAATCTTATGCGTACGATCACCGAGTCCGAGTCCACCCCCAAGGCCGACGGCTTCTTTATGCCCGCTGAGTTCGCCCCGCAGGATCGCGTGTGGATGGGTTGGCCCCACCGCACCGACACCTGGGCCCACGGCGCCAAGCCGGCTCAGAAGCAGTATGCCGCCATCGCCCGCGCCATCTCCGAGTTCACCCCGGTCTATATGTGCGCCAACCAGGTCGATTATGCCAACTGCAAGGCCGTCTTTGAGAACGATGAGAACGTCACCGTTATCGAGATGACCACCGACGACGCTTGGTTCCGCGACACCGCCGCCACCTACGTCATCAACGGCAAGGGCGAGAAGCGCGCCAACCACTGGCACTTCAACGCCTACGGCGGTCTCGTCGACGGCCTCTATTTCCCGTGGGACAAGGACGAGCAGATCGCCCTCAAGATGGCCGAGCTCTCCGGCTGCCGCCGCTACCGTCCCGATGACATGATCCTCGAGGGTGGCTCCATCACCGTCGACGGCGAGGGCACCCTTGTCGTGACCGACCAGTGCCTGCTTTCCCCGGGCCGCACCTGCTCTGCAGTGCTCGAGGAGGAAGAGGATCCCGAGTCCATCTGGCCCAAGTTCAAGAAGAAGTTTGAGCCCTGGAGCGAGGAGCTTCGCGCCTACATGGACGAGCACCTCAAGGATTACCTGGGTGTCGAGAAGGTCATCTGGGTCAAGGAGGGCATCGACCCCGAGGAGACCAATGGTCACATCGATGACGTCGCTACGTTCATCGCCCCGGGCGTCATGGCCTGCATCTGGACCGACGATCCCGAGTACCCGTTCTACGAGCAGTGCCACGCTGCCTACGAGACCCTCTCCAACGCCGTCGACGCCAAGGGCCGCAAGATGAAGGTCTACAAGCTGCCCATGCCCGTGAACCCGCTGTTCATGGACCAGGCTTCCTGCGACACCATCGATGCCGACGAGAACGCCGAGCCGCGCGTCCCCGACGAGCCGCTGATCGCCTCCTACATGAACTACCTCGTGACCAACCACGGCGTTATCGTCCCGCAGTACGGCGACGAGAACGACCAGCTGGCCGTCGACACGCTCCAGAAGATCTACGACGAGGTCTGGGGCGAGGGCGTCTACAAGTGCGTCGGCGTTCAGTCCGAGCAGGTCGTCTTCGGCGGCGGCAACATTCACTGCATTACGCAGCAGGAGCCGTCCGCGTAATTGTCTGGCTTCCTGAGGCACGGCACCTTCCCGTTCATTCGTCGCTTGCGTACCAAAGTACGCGGCGCTCCTCTTTCACGGGAATCTGCCGCACCTCAGAAGCCCAGCCGATCAATCGGACAGTCGGTGAATCGCACCGTGACCATCTCGGGGCATTGATGGTCTGGTCACTTGATGTCTTGGTCGGCTGGGTTTTTCTTTGGGCACTCCGTTGCCTCCACTTCGGAGTGCCCGCCTCTTTGATTGAGTACGCGTCTGATCTGGGATTTATTGCGGGTTAGGCCAATTGTTCGCTTGAATTTCCCAGGTCAGACGCGTACCCAATTGTCGAAAGTTTCCGGTCGCAAACGCGGCCGTTTTGATCGGAGTGTCTATGTACCAGCGTATCGTCATCTACACGCGCCTGTTCCGCGAGCGTTGGTCCAACAAATGCATCCGCTCCTCTCTTTGGGATGGCACCTGCACCGGTGACGCGGCCTGCAACCCTACCTTGGGCTGCGCCTTCGGTACAGATGCCATCCTTTTTGCTGTAGGGGGAGCGTGCCGTGGCAGGTAAAAAGTTCTCCCTGTTCGAGGTCATCCTCTCGGTTATCTGCGTTGTCTTTACCATCGAGGCGGCTGCTCCGGCATCTGCCATGGGTAACGTGCAGTTCTTCTGGTGGATCTTCCTTATCGCTACGTTTTTGCTTCCCTATGGCCTGGTAGTTGCCGAGCTGGGTACGGCGTTCGATTCCGAGGGCGGCCTGTACGATTGGGTTCGCCTGGGCCTGGGCGACCGTTGGGGTGCCCGCTGCTCCTGGTGCTACTGGGTCAACTTTCCGCTGTGGGTGGCAAGCATCGCCTGTATGTTTCCCAGTGTCATCAATGCGGTATGGGGTGTCGAGTTTTCGCTCGGGGTCCGAATTGCCATTGAGCTTGCCTTTGTGTGGGGCGTCACGGTCATGGCAATGCAGCCGGTGGCCGAGGCCGATTGGGTCATGGATGGCGGCGCCGTCGTCAAGGTGCTCATTACCGCCGTGGTGGGAATCGTCGGCATTTGGTTTGCCTGCAATAACGGCTTTGCCAACAATATGTCGCTTAAGACCTTTGTCCCCGATCTGGGAGACACTAACTCACTGACGTATCTTTCAATCATCCTATTCAACTTTATGGGCTTTGAGGTGGTCGCGACCTTTGCCAGCACGATGAAGAACCCGTCGCGCGATATCCCCAAGGCGGTTATCGCCGGTGGCGTTGCCATCGCGGCGATCTACTTTATCTGTGGCATCGGCATTGGGGCTGCGGTTCCCACCGAGCAGCTTTCGCTCGATTCGGGCATTGTGGACGCGGTTGCCGCCATGGTGGGGCGCAGCCACCCGCTGACGATGATTGTGGGCATGGCCTTTTTGGTGACGCTGTTCGCTAACATGATTTGTTGGAGTTTTGGCGTCAACAACGTGGCGAGCTATGCCGCGCGCCATGGCAACATGCCGCGCCCTTTTGCGCTGGTGTCCAAGAAGACCGGCATGCCCAACGGCTCGGCACTCATTAACGGTTGTTTTGCCAGCTTGGTGCTGCTACTTCAGATTCCGCTGGGCGAAGGTTCCGACGTCTTTTGGGTCTTCTTCTCGATGAACGTCGTCTTTCTGCTCATGAGCTATATCCCGATGTTCCCGGCGTTTTGGCGCCTGCGTAAATACGACGACCGCCCGCGGGTGTTTCGCGCGCCCTTCGAGGGCAAGGTGCTTGCGGTAGCGCTTGCGGTGCCGGTGGTAGAACTCGTGCTTTCGATTGTTGCGACAATCGTGCCGCTTAACAGCTCGCCCGCCGAGATGTCAAAGTTGCCGATCCTCTTGGGTGTGGTGATCGGCGTGTTGCTGGGCGAGGTTTCGCGCCTCATATCGCGCCGCGGCCGCAGCATCGACAATCCCGGCGTTGGCGCAAGGGGGACAGGTCGCTTTGCACCAAAACAGTAGCGCCGCGAGTTGCGCGGTGCTAGATGCATCTTGGATTACTGCTCGCGCTGCTCGGGATCAGATGCGAGCTTGGGTGCAAAGTAGGGGACGTGGCCCAGGTAGGGGCAGCTGTCCGAACGCGCCTCAACGGCGCAGGGGACATCGTCGTAGGTCATGGAAGAACCGAGTCGGGTGATGGCCTTGGCGGCGGGCGCGACGAGCATCTTGAGCGGAGCGATCGGTGTCATGGCATCTCCTTTCATCGGTGAGACACAGCTTGTTTATCTAAACGATACAGTACGTTTAATCGGTGAGTCTAATCTTGCGGCAAAGAATCTGTCAACATCCTCACAGCATCTAGACAGGGGAGGCGGGCATGAGTTTCGCGTTCTATATCTACACCACGATTATCATGGGTGTGGCTCTGGTGACCAGTGCCGTGGCATTGGTGGTTTGGCTCATGACGCGCCGTCGCGACAGCCTCGTGGCCGCGGCGGGTTTTTTGCTCTATATGCTCGATATGTCGGTCATCTTTTTTGACGAGTACAATCGGCTCAAATACGACTACGCCGTTACCTTTAGCGAGCCGCTGCAGCACCCCTTGCTGCGCTGCGTGCTTGGTATTGCCATCTATGCCTGCGTGGTGCTATGGATGTTTGCGCGCTTGCGCAAAAGGCCGACGTCGCGCATGCTCGGACTTGCTATCGTGCCGTTTTCAATCTTGCAATTGCTGCTGGTGCCTCGCAGCGGTGCTGCCGGAGAGATGCAGCAGTATCTCTTTTGGCTCACGCGTGACCTGGGCAATGTAGGATGTCTTGCCTATGCCGCCTGGCATTACCGGCACAGGGCCACGCGTGTTGAGAAACTCGACCTCGACCGCTCAAAGCTCTTTTGGAAGGTGGCACTCGTTCTTGCGTTTTGCGTAATCGCCGAGGACACCTACATGATTTTGCTCTGCCGCCCCGACTCTCAAAACCCCGTCATCAGCCTCTTTTTGTGGTATCTGTCCGAGCGCAATATCTCCGAAAACGTGCTGCTCGTGGTATGCGCGGTCCAACTCTTTTGCCAGTTTAGCCATATCCTGCGCGTGTATGCCCGTCATCCGCGTGCCGATGAGGACGTGGCGGCCGAGAGCGCACGCTCTGGGGACGATCTAGCATCACGCGTTGTGATCTATGCCGATGCCCATAAGCTGTCGCGGCGCGAGCAGGAGGTGCTCACGCTGGTGCTGAAGGGCAACGACGCCCAAAACATCGCCAGCGAGTTGGTCATCAGCCCTGGCACTGTCAAGGCGCACTTGCATCGCATCTACGTTAAAAGCGGTGTCTCCAACCGAGATGACCTCATAGATGCCTTTTGGCGTTCCTAGTCCTATTCTTCCTTGCATGCGGGTCTTGTCGTGTGGGCAGGCACGCCGTTGGGCGTAATGACGCGGTAATAATCTCAGACAATAAACCTGCAGGTAAAGCGTGTAAACCTGCTTAAACTGACCGTTTGCGGTCCCTGGCCTTGGCACGGATTTGCCCCTGTGTATCAATGGGTGTAGCGCGAAGCCGCGGACGTGGGACAGACGTCCGAGCACGGCTTGTAGGCACGCGCCGATGCGGGAGCGCTACGCTCCCAACCGAGTGCCCACGCGGGCGGTGCGTCCGCGTTGCAACCAAAGATGCCTGAGGAGGCTCACATGGACAAGGCTGATGTAGTTATCAAGAGCAACGCCGTCTTTACCGGCGATGGGCTCGAGCCGTTTAAGGGCGGCGTTGCCGTGCGGGGCGATAAAATCGTTGCCTGCGGTGACGATGCCCACCTGGCACCGTTTATCGGCCCCGATACCGAGGTGCGCGACTTTGGCGACCAGCTCGTCATGCCCGGCCTGATCGACTCGCACACGCATTTTGCCCAGGGCGCGTTCATGACCGACCCCGATTTTGCCGTCAACCTCATCGACTGCACCAGTTTTGAGATGGCGATGGAACGTGTCGTGGCGTTTGCGGCCGACCATCCCGATAACGAGTGGATTCTGGGCTGCCAGATTATCCAGTTCCAGTGGGATGTCCCCGAGATGCCTACAGCCGCGATGATCGATGAGTACATCTCTGACCGCCCGGTCTTTCTGCAGCAGGTTGACCTGCATACCTTTAGTGCCAATACCTGCGCCATCAACAAGGTGGGAGTAACTTCGCAGACGCCCGATCCCGCAGGCGGCAAGATCCTTAAGGATGCCGAGGGCAATCTGACGGGCGTGTTTTCCAACAACGCCGGCGCCTTCTTTATGGACGAGGTCTACGATCCAGCGCCCGAGGTTGTTGACGCGTCGTTTGCAAAAACCGCCCGGCGCGCCAATGCCCTGGGAATCACTACGGTCGGCATGGTCAATCCTACGTTTGTGAGCATGGAAAACCCGTATGCGGTGTTGGCAGGTCTTAATGCCAAGGGCGACTTGCCACTGCGCGTGTTCCTGTACACCGATCTGTTCGAAAACGAGTCCTTGACGCTCGAGCAGATCAAGGAGAAATATGCCTTCCCGGGTACGCAGGTGGAGTGGCACGGCTTTAAGCAGTTCCTTGATGGCGTGTGCTCCGACCATACCGCCTGGATGCTTGAGCCCTATAGCAACGCGCCCGATACCTGTGGTGAGCCCGCGGAGGAGCCGGAGCGCATCCGCGCTGCCATCCTCAGAGCGCAGGAATGGGGCGTTGACACGCGCATCCATACGATTGGTGATCGCTCGGTGCGTTTTGTGCTCGATTGTTTTGAGGAGGGCGAGCGCTTGCATGGCAAGCGGGATTGTCGCCACTCCATGGAGCACAACGAGACGGTTCAGCCCGAGGATCTGCCGCGCTATGCCGAGCTGGGTATATGCCCTGGCATGCAGCCGTGGCACATGCTGCTCGATATGGCTGACCTTGCCAAGGACGATGCCGTGGGCCCCGAGCGTGCTGCGCTTTCGTGGCCCTTGCATAGCCTGCTTGCCAGCGGTGCCGTGGTGCACCTGGGCAGTGACTTCCCCGTTGTGGGCTTGGAGCCCATGGAGGAGGTGTACGGCGCGGTCTTCCGCATGCTCGAGGACGGCTCCAACCCTGAGGGCTGGTTCCCCCAGGAGCGCATTACCATGGCCGAGGCTCTGCGCGCTTACACCTATGGCAGCGCCTACGCCATGCATGCCGAGGACCGCATCGGCACGCTCGCGTGCGGCAAACAGGCAGATATCTGCGTGCTCGATCGCAACCTCTTTGATTGCGAGCCGGCCGAGGTGCTCGAGGCTACCGCAGCCCTCACGATGATCGCCGGCAAGGTGGTCTTTGAGGCATAGCGCCATCGTTTGATTGGGCGGCTTGGTGCCAGTTGTCAGCCGCCTGACATCCATTCAGCACTACTCTCTCAAGGAAAGGGGAGAACAATGGCAGAAGAAGTAACCGCTGCCGTGGAGGAGGAGCGCGAGCTCGCCTCCCAACCGATTCCCGGCCTGGTGCGTAAGTACACCATCGTCACCGGCCAGGGCATGCTCGCCCAGATCATCATGGTGGTCCTCGAGGGCCTCGTGATGGGTTGGGGCCTGGGTGCCCACGGCCTGGCCTGTGTCTCGATCATCATGTCGGTCGAGTACATCAATCTGGCCTTTGGCAACCTGTTTGGCACCGGCGTGCCCGCCGTGGTGGGCAACCTTTTGGGTGCCGGCGACATCAAGGGCGCAAGCAAGGCTTTTAGCCAGGGCTTTTGGCTTACCACGATCGTGAGTGTGCTGCTTGCTGTGGTGATGGCAGTGTTTACCGAGCCCATCTGCGCATTCTTTGGCGCCACGCCCGACATCATGGCCGATACCGTTGCCGGCGTGCGCACCTTCGCCGTGCTGCTGCCGCTCACGGTCATTGGCCAGATGATCACCGCTGTGATGCGTGTGGATGAGAAGGTTCAGATCCAGGCCAACCTCATGACCGTTTCGGCTATCGTCGCCATCTGCTGGCTCGCGCTTTCCACGTTTGTGCTCAAGTTTGGCGTTATGGGCGCCGGCGTGTACTACGGGCTTTCCATCGGCATCTGGGCCATCGGTATCTTCTGGTTCATCGGGGGCAAAAAGTCCCAGCTCCAGATTAGCCTGGCCGACCTTAAGCTCGACCTCGCCATCTGCGGCCAGATCTTCAAGATCGGCTTCCCGTTCTTCCTGGTCCAGGGCGCGACCTTTATCTTTAATACCGTTGCCAACTCGCTTTTGGGTTCGCTCGGCGGCGACATGGGCTCGCTCTACATCGCAGCCTTTGGCGTGATCAACGGCTACATCCTCTACATTACCATGATGGTTGCCCAGTGCTTCTCCTACGGTCTGCAGCCCATCGCTGCCTTCAACGCCGGCGCAAAGGCTTGGGCACGCCTTAAGGAGACGCTCTCCTGCACGCTTAAGTACCAAGTTGTGACGCTGGCGCTGGTCACCGTCGCGCTCTGGCTTGCCGCCACCCCGGTGTGCGCCTTCTTTGCCGGCAGCGATCCTGCGCTCGTTGAGGTTGCCGCCAACGCCACGCGTACTGTCATCCTGGCTGTTGCCCTGGGCTATCTTGCCATGACCATGTCGATGTATTTCCAGGCGGTCGAGAAGGTGGGTGTCGCTACGTTTACGGGCCTGCTTCGCTATGTGATCTGCTCGGTGCCGCTTATGTACCTCCTCGGCAACATGATGGGCGTCGAGGGCGTGTGGATCGCCCTGGTGGTGGCCGATGCCATTACCGGCATCATCTCCATTGCACTCGCCGCGCACGAGTCCAAGCGCCTGAGCGGGCTTCCCGCGTAGCCAACGCGCGCTTGTGACACATGACAGCGACTGTTTAATGCAAGCCGCCGCAGATGCTCCCAAGGCGTCTGCGGCGGTTCTTTGCAGCGAGGTTCAAATAGGCAATCTGCCAGCGCTACTTTCAAATTAGAGGCCGGCTTATGATTGTTCTCGAACCAATGTCATGAGGCCCAGGCGGTTTTTGACGCCGAGCTTGTGATAGAGGGCGTTGACATGCTTTTTTACGGTCGACTCCGAGATATAGAGCTCCTCGGCCATTTCGCGGTTGGTCTTGCCGGCAAGCATCATCTTGAGCACCTCTGCCTCGCGGGGGAGGACTTCGAGCTCGCTGATGAGCGCCTCTAAGGGGTTCTCGCAAGCTTGCTGTGCGGTGCTCTGCGCAAGGATCCCGTACAGGCGCAGGCTCAGGTGCCGCGCGAGCTGGCGCAGGGCTTCGAGCTCTTCGTCCGAAAAATCCCCCGCTTCTCGTGCGCGAAACAGCGTGAGCGACCCCAGGGATGTGCCCCCGTGCGCGAGCGTGGCAGTGCAGCCATAGTAGATGCCGAGCGGCTTCATCCACTCCTGATAGATGGGCGTTGCGTTGCGGCGCTCGACATCCACGAGGTCCAGGTCGCGATAAACATGCACGTTGTGAACGTCAAAGCTCCAAAGGGTGTAGTCAAAGGCGGCATAGCGTTCGTAGTAGCTCTCGAGCTGGTCTTCTGTCATGCCACGGGCAACGGGGCTTACGAATTCTGTCTGTCCGTGTGTGCCGGCGCGTGCGATATCAAACATCGAGGCCCGGTGCGATATCACCTGATTAACTCTATCAAGAAGCCCGGCTTGAAGCGTGGCGAAGTTGCCGCAGCCATGAATCCATAAGGCGCATTCGTTGAGGGCGGACCAGCGGCTCCCGTGGATCTCATCGGGGTTAAAGCGGGTATGCGTGGTATTGGTCATGGATGTCCTTTCATGCGGCTTTGTCAGTATGACACGTCTCGCGCGCCACTAGAACTTTAGGTCAGTGAACGGTGTCCTTTTGGGTGGCGAAAGGGTCCCCTAGGCCCATTGAGAGTGGGCTTCCGGAGCCGCACAATGGGGCCGTCATCACAAAGGGTCGTCCATATCGTTAGGAGCCAACATGAAGACCATTTACGAGAGCGAGTCTACGCCAAAGAAGGACGGATTCTACATGCCCGGCGAGTACGAGGAGCAGGAGCGCACCTGGATTTTGTGGCCGCATCGTTCGGATGTGTGGCGCTGCGGTGCCAAGCCGGCGCAAAAGGTCTTTACCGAGATCATCAAGACCGTTGCACGTTTTCAGCCCATCACCGTTGGTGTCAATGCCGAGGATTTCCCTGCGGTGTGCGAGATTTTCGATGGCGTTGAGAACGTGCGCGTTATCCACATGGAGTACAACGACAGCTGGATTCGCGACCCCGGCCCGGCGTTCCTTGTTAATGACAATGGTGAGGTTGCTCTTTCGCACTTCCACTTTAATGCTTACGGCGGTTTCATTGACGGCCTGTATTTCCCGTGGGACAAGGACGCTTCCATTGGCCTGCAGGTGGCACAGCTCGAGCAGGTTAACCGCTATCGTCCCGAGGATTACATCCTCGAGGGCGGCTCGTTTAACTGCGACGGCCAGGGCACCGTGGTGACCACCGAGATGTGTCTGCTCAATGAGGACCGCAACCCCCAGTACACCAAGGAGCAGATCGAGGAGAAGCTTGCCGAGTACCTGGGCATCGAGAAGGTCATTTGGATCAAGGACGGCATCGACCCGTTTGAGACCAACGGGCACGTGGACGATGTTGCATGCTTTAGTGCGCCCGGCGAGGTCTGCTGCATGTGGACCGACGATCCCAACCATAAGTTCTACAAGGAGTGCCAGGAGGCCTTCAAGACGCTCTCCGAGGCGACCGATGCCAAGGGCCGCAAGCTCAAGATCCACAAGGTGATTATGCCTGCGACCTCGGTATATATGACCGAAGAGGAGGCCAGCACGATTGACCCCGTCGAGGGCGTGCTGCCGCGTACCCCCGAGGACGCTTTCGAGCCGAGCTACCTCAACTTCCTGCCCATCAACGGGGCGGTGCTGGTGCCGCAGTTCGGCGATCCCAATGACGCCCAGGCGCTCAAGGATATCCAGGCTGCTTATCCGGACCGTGAAGTCATCGGTATCATGACTCGCGAGGTTATTTACGGCGGCGGCAACATCCACTGCATCACCCAGCAGCAGCCCAAGGCGCGCTGCAAGTAGAGGCGGTTGCAGGCACGCGGGGTAGTGTCGATATGACCTGGGGCCCGCTGGCGCATACGCTGGCGGGCCCTTTTGCGTGCGGCGGGCAGCGTTGCACGCGGGCACTCGGGTCTAAGCGAGGGTGCCAGGGGCCTTGCTTATCGTCGATAGTTGGTCTAGAATCGTCGATAGTCGATGATAGGGGGTAGCATGCACCTTGTTGAAAGTGAGACCGTGGAGTTCAAGTGCACATTTACCCCTAAGCTGCTCAAAGCTGTGGTGGCGTTTGCCAATTCGAATGGCGGTACCTTGTATATCGGAATCGACGATTTTGGCAGCATCGTCGGCGTGGACGATATCGATGCCACCATGCTTCAATGCTCTAATGCAATAACCGATGGCGTGTATCCCGACGTTTCTGAAATCACGACGGTCTCCGCATTGGACATCGATGGCGCAGCGTTGGTGAAAATCGAGGTGGAAGCGGGTCCTCACAAGCCGTACTGCCTGTGCTCGAAGGGATTTGTTCCCGCCGGGGTATATCGGCGCCTAGGTCCTGCCAACGTGCCCATCGAGATGGCCCAGATCCGCTCGATGATCAAGCGCACCGACGGCGATTATTTTGAGACCGCGCGCTCTCATGAACAGAGCTTGACGTTTTTTGAAGCCGAGCGGGTCTTTAGGCGCGCGGAGATTACGTTTGACCAAACCTCTCAAAAGAATCTCGGCCTTATCGATGAGCTGGGCTTTTACACCAATTTGGCACTGCTGGTCTCTGACCAAAACCCCTTTGCAGTCCGCGCTGGCCTCTTCAACGACGATGCGTATACCGAGTTTATCGACCGTCAGGATGGCGAGGGCTCGATCTTCAGGCAGATAGAGGATATCGAACGGTTCCTCAATATATCGAACGCAACGCGTATGTACTTTGTGCCGGGAAGGCTCGATCGCATAGATAAGGACGACTATCCCCGCGAGGCTGTTCGAGAGGGAATTCTGAACCTGTTTATCCATCGCGACTACGAATCTTCGGTGGCGTCTCTTATCAAGATGAGCCGTACGGCGCTTGAATTTACCAATGCGGGAGGGCCGCAGCACATCAGCGTCGAGGAGGCGCTTGCGGGCGGCTCGGACGCTCGGAATCCAAAGCTGCAACTGCTCTTTTTGCGTCTGGGGATGGTTGAGGCGTTTGGAACGGGCCTCAAGGGGATCCGTGCGCTCTATGAGGCGGAAGGGTTGGAACCCGAGGTCTGCGCCTACCCTGCAATGTTTAGGTTGTCGCTGCCCAACGTCAACGCCGTGCGCAATTCCTATCTGACGCCTCGTGGCAATAGCGGTCCCAACTTGCGTGGGGATTACAGCGATTATGAGCAGCTCGAGCGGGAAGGGGCGCTGCCGCCCGATGTTTCGCAGGCGTTTGCATCCGTGCGAGCGCAGCGAGAGGGGCACGTGTCGATGAATGGCGACTGCGGCCACGAGGTGCGTGCCAAGCTCGTGGAGGAGCTTGGCTTTGATGTTGCGTGCAAGGCGTCCGCGATGCTACAGGATGTCTCGGACGAGCGACGTGGTGGATACGCTCGCACCTTGATTCGCTTTGCCCTTGAGCGGCCCCGCGGTTTTACGCGCCAGGATGCTTCGGACGCTCTGGGAACTGGGCGCGACGTGACGCTGCGGGTTATCAACGGTTTGCTTGAGGAAGGCGCACTCGTTAAAGAGGGGCGCGCTCGGGCGACGAGATATCGCGCTGTCGGGCAGGTTTAGGGACGGGCGGTCCGGCCCCCTGGGTTATTCCTGGGCAGAGGCCAAGGGCCGGGTGCCCGGCTCGCCTTGATTGAAGGGGTACTTAGAGCGTGCCTCCGTACATATAGACGATAAATCCGTCGCCGGTGTCCTGGCTGTGATCCTCCAAGATGCGCTTCATGTTGAGGTGCTCGTAGAACTGCCAATCGGAGTTGCAGTCGCTCATCAGGAAGAATTTGGTGCACCCGGCTTTGGCGAGTTCGGCGCGCGCAAGGTCGATGAGCGCACGGCCGAGCCCCTTGCCCTGCCATTCGGGCACGATGATGATCAGGTTGAGCTGGCCCTGGGCATATTCGTTGCCCGTGGCGGCAAAGCGGTCGGCTGTTGCCTTCTCGCGGCTATCGCCAAAGAGCGAGCCTTCGAGCTTGGCATCGGCGGTCTTTGCCATCTCGGCTGCCTGGGCGAACATCTCGTTGTAGCAGGGCTCCCACGTGGGATTGGTGCGTGGTTTGCCGTCTTCGAAGATGCCGATGCAGCAAGCGGCGATGATGCGGCCTTCAGCTTCGGCAACGAGCGCGATGGGGGAGCGCTGCAGCTGCATGGCGATGTTAAAGCGCGCACAGAAATCGGCAGCTTCGACGTCGCCTCGGTTGCGCAGCGTGTTGCACCACAGCTGGTTGTAGATGGCGGCGATGCCGGCCAGGTCATCGAGCGTGGCGGCGCGCAGGGTTACGTTGTCAAGGCTCATGGAGGCTCCTTCCAGGTTGGGTCAGGCCACCTCTGAGTGTGACATGGCCGCAGGGCCGCCGCATCAACCATTCGGCAGACGAGCCCCGATACCTCGGGGACGGAGAGGTGGCAATTGGGTAGTCATTGGGGATGTTCTTAAACGACCAGTCAAACAAGAACGTCCCCAATGACTAATGGTGCAAGGAATGTCCCAAACTGCCGGCAGAAAAGGAACGTCCCCAAGTGCCACATTCGGAGCAAGGCAACGCCGCAGGTAGAGGACGGACAGCGAGCGGGCCGCATTTGAGACAAGGTGGCGTGAAACGAAAGGGCGCTGACCTTCTGGTCGCGCCCTTGAAGTTGAACGTCAGATTGTCCAAATGCGGCCCGCGTAACTAAACCCGCTCCGCAATCTCGTGGATGAGGTAGTCGGTCTTTTCCCAGCCCAGGCACGGGTCGGTGATCGACTTGCCAAAGACGCCGCCATCGACTGGCTGATTGCCATCCTCCAGGTAGGACTCGATCATAAAGCCCTTGACCAGCTTGGAGATGGACTCGTTGCGGCGGCAGCTGTCGAGCACCTCCTTGCAAATGCGGTACTGCTCCAGCGGGCGCTTGCCCGAGTTGTCGTGGTTGCAGTCGATGACCGCCGTCGGGTTGGCGTAACCGGCATGCTCGGTATAGCGCTCGGCCAGGCGCTCCAGGTGCTCGTAGTGGTAATTGGGGTAGGTGCGACCGTCGAGACCGATGTAGCCACGCATGACGGCGTGTGCGAGCGGGTTGCCGTCGCACTCAACCTCCCAGTTGCGGAAGATAAAGCTCTGATGTGCCTGGGCGGCGTAGATGGAGTTGAGCATGACGGTGGTGGAACCGGCGGTGGGGTTTTTCATGCCCACAGGCACCGAAATGCCGCTCGACACCAGACGATGCTCCTGGTTCTCGACCGAGCGCGCGCCCACGGCGACGTAGCTCAGCAGGTCGACGAGGTACTGGTAGTTGGACGGGTAGAGCATCTCGTCGGCGGTAAAGAAGCCAGTCTCCTCGATGACGCGCAGGTGCATGTGGCGGATGGCCTTAACGCCTTCAAGCAGGTCATCGGGCGCCTCGGGGTCGGGGTTGTGCAGCAGACCCTTGTAGCCGGTGCCCTTGGTGCGCGGCTTGTTGGTGTAGACACGCGGAATGATGATGAGCTTGTCCTTGACCTCTTCGGCGACCTTGGCCAGTCGGTTCATGTACTCAAGCACCGAGTCCTCGCGGTCGGCAGAGCACGGGCCGATGATGAGCACCTTGCGTGCGTCCTCGCCGGTAAAGACCTTGGCGACCTCGGCGTCGAATGCCTGCTTTTTGGCGGTAAGCTCGGCGGAAAGTGGCATTTCCTCGCGGATCTCCATGGGGATCGGCAACCTGCGCTTGAATTCCATGGCCATATGGGGCCTCCTTTATCAATTAACGGCAACAATTGGCGAATTCTCGAATGCTCGGCATTATCCGCTGTCGCACGCTAAAGTGCAAGCGAAACCTGCCGAAAAGGGACAGGTTTATTTTGGTTGGTTTTATCTGGGGAAATGTCGGCGCTTGCCGGAAGGGGAGGGCCAGCGTACGGCACGCTGGCGCAAGTTGGATCTTCTGCGGCATGCCCTGTGGACAAAAAATGGCAAATATGAGTACTGTTGCTAGCGCAGTATCATATCGATCTTACAAGATAATAGACACAACAGTAAATATGTTCACTAACGTTGGCACACAGAAGCATGCTACCGGGCATTCTGATCAATTTGAAGGCATATCTAGGCCGCAAAGAGGTCGTTTGCGGCAGTTTTGGCTGTTACTAAAAAGGTGACAGTACTCATATTTGCCATTTTTTGTCCACGGGGCCTTGAGGGAGGCCGTTAATCAGGTCCCGGGGGAGGCGGTTCGAGGGCCGCAGAACAAAAAACAGGGGGGCGCAGTTCATTCTGCGCCCCCCCGTTTTTGGGTATTGCGGTTGTTTGCCGCCGGTTTTACGCCGCCTCGTCGAACTGCGAGTTGTACAGGTCGGCGTAGAAGCCGCCTTGGGCGAGCAGCTCGTCGTGCGTGCCCTTCTCGACGATGTCGCCGTCGCGGATCACCAAGATTATGTCGGCGTTGCGGATCGTGGACAGGCGATGCGCGATGACAAAGCTCGTGCGGCCCTGCATCAGCGCATCCATGGCGCGCTGGATGAGCTCCTCGGTGCGGGTATCGACGTTGGAGGTCGCCTCGTCCAAAATCAGCGCCGGGCGGTCGGCCAAAATGGCACGGGCGATGGTCACGAGCTGGCGCTGACCCTGCGACAGGTTAGTGCCCTCCTCGTTGATCATAAAGTCGTAGCCGCCGGCGAGCGTATGGATAAAGTGGTCGCAGCGTGCGGCGCGCGCGGCGGCCTCGACCTCGGCGTCAGTCGCATCGGGACGTCCGTAGCGGATGTTCTCGCGGATGGTGCCATTAAACAGCCAGGTATCCTGCAGCACCATGGCAAACTCGCCGCGCAGTGCCGCGCGGTCCCAGTCGCGCACGTCGACGCCCTCGACGCGCAGCGAACCGCCGTCCACGTCGTAGAAGCGCTGCAGCAGCTTAATGAGCGTGGTCTTGCCGGCGCCGGTGGGGCCGACGATGGCGATGGTCTGACCGGGCTGTGCCTCGCAGCTAAAGTCGTGGATGATGGTCTTGTCGGGCGTGTAGCCAAACTTGACGTGGTCGAACTCAACGTGGCCGGGGCGCTTCTCGGGAATCTGGGCGTCGGCCTTCTGCTCCTCCTCGGGCGCGGCGAGGAACTCAAAGACGCGCTCGGTGGCGGCGGCCATCGACTGCATCGTGTTGCTCACGTTGCCCAGCTGCTGCACCGGCTGCGTAAAGTTGCGCACGTACTGGATAAAGCTCTGGATGTCGCCGGGCGTGGCATTGCCGGTCAGCGCGAGCTGCGCGCCTACCACGACGACGCCCACGTAGCCCATGTTGCCCACCAAGCTCATAAGCGGCATCATCAGGCCCGATAGGAACTGCGAGCGCCAGCCACTAATAAAGAGACGGTCGTTTTGACGGTCGAACTCCTCGATCGAGGCCTCGGCGCGGTCGAACACCTGAATGACGTTCTGACCGGCAAAGTCCTCCTCGATAATTCCGTTGACGGTGCCCAAAACCTGCTGCTGCTCGCGGAAGTACGGCTGCGAGAAGTGAATCATCACGGTCAGGATAATCGCGGCGGCCGGCAGCGTGAGCACGGTGACGCCGGTAAGCGGCAGGCTGATCGACAGCATCATGACGAGCACGCCGATAATCTGCGTCACCGACGTGATGAGCTGCGTCACGCTCTGGTTGAGCGACTGGCCCAGCGTATCGACATCGTTGGTGATGCGGCTGAGCACGTCGCCCTTGCTGTGTCCGTTAAAGTAGCTCATCGGTACGACGGCGATCTTGGCGGCGATCTCCTTGCGCATGCGATAGCAGATCTTTTGCGTGACGCCGGTCATGAGCCAGCCCTGGATCAGGCTACAGGCAGAGCTTGCCAGATACAGGCAGAGCAAAAAGCCGAGCGTCTTGGCGATCCAATCAAAGTCAACATCGCCGGTGCCGTTGACCTTGGCAACCAAGCCCTCGAACAGCTTAGTCGTAACCTGGCCGAGCACCTTGGGCCCCACAATGTTAAAGATGACCGAGCACACGGCAAAGGCGACGGCGGCAAACACGGCAATCTTGTGCTGGCCGATATAGCCGAGCAGCTGCCTCATGGTGCCCTTAAAGTCCTTGGCCTTTTCGCCACGGCGCATGCCGCCCATGCGGCCCATGGGACCACGCTGACGGGTGGGCTTGGGAATCTGAGTCTTGGTCTCGTCTGCCATTAGCGCTCGCCTCCTTCCATGACGGCTGCAATTTCTTCTTGGGTAAGCCCCAGCTCCTCGGCGGAAAGCTGCGACTGTGCAATCTCCAGGTACGCCGGGCAGCCGTGCAGCAGCTCCTCGTGCGTGCCGGTGCCCACTACGTGACCGTCGTCGAGCACGATGATCTGGTCGGCGTGCATGATGGTCGCGATGCGTTGGGCCACGACCACGAGTGCGGCGTCGGTGACGTTTTTGGCGAGCTCCTCGCGCAGGCGCGCGTCGGTCTTGTAGTCGAGCGCGCTAAACGAATCATCGAAAACCACGACCTCGGGCTTCTTGGCCAAGGCGCGGGCGATGGCCAGGCGCTGACGCTGACCGCCCGAGACATTGGAGCCGCCCTGGCTGATGGGGGAGTCGTAACCGCCCTCACGTTCGGCGATAAAGTCCTCGGCCTGTGCGACGCGCGCTGCCTGGTGCATGTCATCATCGCTCACCATGTCGCCGGCAAACTTGAGGTTGCTCTCAACGGTGCCCGAGAACAGGCGACCCTGCTGCGGGATGTAACCGATGCGGCGGCGCAGCTCGGAAAGGGTCATGTCGCGCACGTCGATGCCGTCGAGCGAAATACTGCCGCCCGTGACGTCGTACAGGCGCGGAATCAACTGCACAAGCGTGGACTTGCCCGAGCCCGTGGAGCCAATGATGCCGAGCATCTGACCGGCATGCGTGGTGAAGTTCACGCCGCTAATGACGTCGGCGCGGGCATCGGGATACTGGAAGCTCACGTCGCGGAAGGTGAGCTCACCGCGCGGAGCGCTGGCCGCGGGCAGTTTAGGCGAGACGGGGTCGTTGATGCTCGTGGGGCAAGTGATGACCTCTTCCACGCGCTCGGCTGCGACCTCGGCACGGGGTAGGATGACCGACACCATGGTGAGGATCATAAACGCCATGACGATCTGCATGGTGTAGGAGATAAACGCCATCATGTTGCCGACCTGCATCACGCCGTCGGACACGCCCTGCGCGCCAAACCAGACAATGAGCACGGTGACGCAGTTCATGACGAGCATCATGAGCGGCATCATAAAGCTCATGGCGCGGTTGGTGTAGAGCTGCGTGGTCATCAGATCGAGCGATGCCGCGTCAAAACGCTCGAGCTCATGCTCCTCGCGGTTGAACGAACGGATGGGCATAAGGCCATCGAGCAGCTCGCGGGCGGTAAGGTTTACACGGTCCACAAAGCTCTGCATCTTTTTGAACTTGGGCATGGTAAGACCCATGAGCACGCCGACAACGGCCGAGACCGCGATGATAGCGATGGCGATGGTCCACTCTAGGCCGGTGTGGTTGGCCAGGACGCGCATAACGGCGACGACGCCCATTACAGGGGCCATAAGGCACATGCGGATAAACAGGGTCGCGGCCATCTGGATCTGCTGAATATCGTTGGTGCAGCGGGTGATGAGCGAGGCCTGACTAAACTTGCCCACCTCGGCCGGGGAGAAGTGCATGACCTTGTTGAAGGTCTCGCGGCGCAGGTCGCGGGCGATGGAGCAGGCGGTGCGCGATGCCACAGCGCCGGTCAGGATGGTGGCGACGAGCGACACCAGGCACAGGCCGAACATCGTGGTCGCCATGTGGCTCAGGTAGGCATTCTGCACGTCGGCGGGGTCGATACCCTGCGCCTTGTACTCGTCCTGCACGTAGGTCACGGCACGCTGAGTCACGATGGAGCCCGACATAGAGCCCATCTTGTCAGCCATCTCGTTGGCGCCGTCGACAAGCTTGCTCTGGTCAATCAAGCCGCCCTCGACGCCCAGGCGCAGGCTCGCCATGGTGATCTTGCCGCCGTCGGCCTCAATCTGTGCCTGCATGTTCTGCGCCGCCTCGGCCTTCTGCTGCATCTCGGCGAGTTGCTCGGGCGTCATGGCGGCCATCTGCTCGGGGGTGGGCATGGACTGCTGGGTGCCGTCGCCGGTGTCGCTCGTGCCGGTCATGTCGCCCATGGAGTCGGCGTCGATGCCTTGGTTGAGGGACAGGACGACCGTCTCGGGCAGGCTCATGATGTCGGCGAGCTTGCTGCCGTTAGCGCGCTCGTCCTCGGCGCCCTGGTAGGTGCGGATGCCGTCCTTGTCTGCCTTGCCAAACGCGGCCTCCACCGTCTTGGCGTCATTGGCGCTCATAAAGAGCTCAAGATCGTCGAGCGCGTCGGCGCGGATGGTGTCGGGCACGGGCGAAGCGATGCCTCCCTGCTGCACGCCTACGTCGACAATGTCGCTCATATAGGTGGGCAGCGCCAGGTCGGCGTTACAGCTGATCACGATGAGCACGATAGCCGCAAGCAGCGCCAGCACATGCTTCTTAAAGAGCTTGAGAATCCTCACTCGGCATCTCTCCTTTCTTGGTTGTGGTCAATAATTTGGTTGGTGCGACGAAGGAGACGCACCAACTCGTTGGTATCTTCTTCGCCGAGCTGCTCGAGGAATGCCGCAGCGCGGTCCTCAAACTCCCGACGCTTGATTTCAAGATCCTGACGACCCTTTTCGGTCACGGTCACATGTACGCGACGGCGGTCGGTCTTTGAGTGCTCGCGTTCGACCCAACCCTTGGCCTCGAGGGCGCGCAGGATATTGGCGATGCGAGCGCTCGAGACCCATGCCTTGTCGGCAAGTTCGCTCGGCGTGAGCGAGCCGCCGGCGAGCAAAAGCGCGCGCATAACGGCCATCTCGCCGCTCAAAGCCTGGTCCGTAAAGCGCGAAACGCGCTGGTGCAGGCTGCCAAACTCGAGAAAGAGCTGGCGTCCAAGCTCGTGGAAACCGGTACCTTCCACTGAAAACCCCTAACACTAGAAACTATTTTCGGTGAAAGATGATACCCCTACACGTGCGCCATAATCGATAGGTTTCTAGGCATGTCCCAAAAAACTACCGGAGGCTGTGCGATATAAAGGTCGTATAAACAATTCAAATTTTTCAATTACTGAAACGTTCCAAAGAACTATCATGCACGCGGTTAGGCGAGGGGTTGTCACCACCATGACGACTGGGACTCATTTTTCGCCACGTGCGATGCTCCAACTTCCCGCAAGGAGACACCTGAATCAAGGGGGTTGGAGTCATGGCATTTGACTTCACGGGTAAAACCGCGATCGTTACCGGCGGCACTCAGGGCATTGGCCTCGAGATCGCCAAGGGCATCGTGGAGGGCGGTGGACACGTCGCGCTCATCGCAAGGAACGCCGTTAAGGGCGAGGCCGCAGTGGCCGAACTCGGCGAGGGCAACAAGTTCTATCAGCTCGATGTCGCCGATGCACCCAAGGCGCGCGAGACCGTCGAGCAGATTTTCGCCGATCTGCCTCAGACCAACATTCTGATCAACTGCGCCGGCGTCATCAGCACCAAGAAGTTCGACGAGATCGACGACACCGAGTGGCGCCGCACCATCGACATCAACCTCAACGGCACCTTTACCATGATGAATGCCGTGTACCCGCACTTTAAGGCGGCCCACGCCGGCACCATCGTCAACGTGAGCTCTGTGGCTGGCAAGATTGGCGGCGGCCTGCTTGGTACCGCAGCGTACGCCAGCTCCAAGGCCGGCGTTAACGGCCTGACCAAGGCGGTCGCCAAGGAGGGCGGCAAGTTCGGCATCCGCTGCAACGCCGTTTGCCCATCGCTCACCCTTACCGACATGACCTCGATTCTCTCGGACGAGAACTCTCAGCGCATCATCAACGGTATTCCTCTGGGCCGCGCTGCCCAGGCAAGCGAGCCGGCGCAGATGGTGCTGTTCTTCGCTTCCGACCTCGCCAGCTTTGTGAACGGCGAGATTGGCGACTGCGATGGCGGCATCGTTCTGGACGGGTAATACCCCGCGGTAATAGTTCGGCGGCGGCCCCTGCGACTCGGGACCGTCGCCTTCTTTCTGATGTAGCCGCGTGCGGCAACAACCTGCACGCATCAAAAGGAGATATATATGAGTGAATCAACCGCGGTGGAGGCGCCGGCGGCCAAGGAACCGTTCTTTAAAATGTCCTCCATCCCGGGTGCCAATATTCTGGTGCCGCTTTTGTTGGGCTGCCTGTTCAACACGCTGTTCCCCGACCTGTTCAAGACGCTTGGTAGCTTTACGCTCGGCATGACGCAGCAGGGTGCAAGCCCGCTCGTGGGTGCCTTCCTGCTCATCGTTGGCACGACGATTTCGTTTAAGAGCGCTCCCGTCGCTGCTGCCCGCGGTGCCATCATCATCGCCATTAAGCAGATCGTGGTCATCGCCGTGTCGCTGCTCATTCTCTATGTGTTCAACGACAACCTGTTTGGCATCTCAGCCATGGTGATGCTGGCTGCCTGCACCGGCGCCAACAACGCCATGTACGCTGGCCTGATGGGCACCATGGGCAATGAGGCCGAACGTGGTGCCGTCGCAATCACCACGCTGGTTGTCGGCCCTCCGGTCACGATGATCGTGCTCGGCGCTGCCGGTCAGGCTCCGATCGGCTGGTCGCTCGTGGGCGCCATCCTGCCGATCGTCGTCGGCATTATCCTGGGTAACCTCTTCCCGAGCTTTAAGAAGATGATGGCACCGGCACTTTCCGCCATCATCGTGCTCGTCTTCTTTGCCATGGGCTCGACCATGACCTTTGGCCAGCTTATCAACGGTGGTCTTCCCGGCATCCTGCTCGGCGTGATCTGCTCGGTGGTCTTTGCAATTCCCGTCATCGCGGTCGATAAGCTCACGGGCGGTACAGGTGTCGCAGGTGCGGCCATTTCGAGCTGCGCCGGAGCCAATGTGGCCACGCCTGCTGCCATGGCAAGCGTCAACGAGGCCATGTACGGCGGCGCGGTGCTCGCGACGGCTACGGCACAGGTCGCAGCATGTGCTATCGTGACGGCCATTTTGACCCCGCTGGTCACCAGCTGGTGCTACAAGCATTTTGAGGGCCAGGGCCACAGCAAGGCAACGACCGACAAGGCCGCCGCAGCCGCCTAATGCCAAGCGGCAATCAAAGCTAAATAACTAGCCATGTCACAGGGCGGCCCCGGGGGAAATCCCGTGGCCGCCCTGCAGTTTCTGTGGGGTCTCTGGGGCACTTTACCCTGCTAAAACTAGCATAACAGCTAGAGTGAACGTCGTACAAAGGCAAGGAATAATACCAAACAAATCGGTGAACGGTAGTTGTTCGCGCTCGCATTTCCTGCGGATTTGCTAAAAACACCCTAATGGTATAAAAAAAGAAACATATAACAGCCCTGATGAGGGGGGTGGCTATGTTATCCTTCTCAAACGGGTGAAATCTTGGGTTTTGGGTTGCAGTTCCAAGGTGGACAAACGTTTTTCTCTGTACCAACGTGTGGTGAAGAACGGAAGAAGCCGGTAGTGCAAGCCGATAATTCAAGAATTCAATAAGCAGCGGTGTGAGAGAGCGCCGCATTACACGTAACTAGGAGCGTGGTTACACAATGCAGGAGGCATGGGAAGGCTTCAAGGAAGGCATCTGGACGGGAGAGGTTGACGTCCGAGACTTCATCCAGAAGAACTACACCCCCTACGAGGGCGACGAGTCGTTCCTCGCCGGCCCGACCGAGCGTACCAAGGAGCTGTGGGGCGAGGTTCTCGACCTGCTGCTCAAGGAGCGCGAGCAGGGCGGCGTCCTCGATATGGACACCAAGACTGTCACGGGTATCGTGAGCCACCCCGCTGGCTACATCGATAACGCCCATCGCGAGAAGGAGACCATCGTCGGTCTTCAGACTGACAAGCCGCTCAAGCGCGCGCTGCACGTCAACGGTGGTATCCGCATCGCTTGCCAGGCAGCCAGCCAGCACGGCTATAAGGTCGACGAGAACGTTGTCGAGCGCTACACCTTCGAGCGCAAGACCCACAACGCTGGCGTCTTCGATGTCTACACCCCCGAGATGCGTGCTTGCCGCTCGGCTCACATCATCACCGGTCTGCCCGATGGCTATGGCCGCGGCCGCATCATCGGCGACTACCGTCGTGTTGCCCTGTACGGCGTCGACTACCTGATCAAGGACAAGGAGGCCCAGAAGGCTTCCACCCCGACGGTCATGACCGCCGACAACATCCGCGATCGCGAGGAGCTGCAGGAGCAGATCCGCGCCCTCGGCGAGCTCAAGATGATGGCCGAGACCTATGGTTTCGATATTTCCAACCCTGCTACCAACACGCAGGAGGCCATCCAGTGGATGTACTTCGCCTACCTCGCTTCCGTCAAGGAGCAGAACGGCGCCGCTATGTCCATCGGTCGTACCTCTACGTTCATCGACATCTACGCTGAGCGCGACCTTGCCAACGGTACCTTCACCGAGGAGCAGATCCAGGAGTTCGTGGATCACTTCATCATGAAGCTCCGCATGGTCAAGTTTGCCCGTACCCCCGAGTACCAGGCCCTGTTCACCGGCGATCCGCAGTGGGTCACCGAGTCCATCGGCGGCATGGGTGTCGACGGCCGTACGCTCGTTACCAAGATGAGCTACCGCTACCTGCACACGCTCGAGAACATGGGCACCAGCCCCGAGCCCAACATGACCGTTCTGTGGTCGACCCGCCTGCCCGAGAACTTCAAGAAGTTCTGCGCCAAGACTTCTGTCGCCAGCTCCTCGATTCAGTACGAGAACGACGACCTCATGCGCGTCTATCACGGCGACGACTATGGCATTGCCTGCTGCGTGTCCTCCATGCGCATCGGCAAGGAGATGCAGTTCTTCGGCGCCCGTGCCAACCTGGCCAAGTGCCTGCTGTACGCACTCAACGGCGGTGTTGACGAGGTCTCCAAGAAGCAGGTTGGCCCCAAGTATCGCGCCGTCGAGGGCGATACGCTCGATTACGACGACGTTGTGGCCAAGTACAACGACATGATGAAGTGGCTCGCTGGCGTGTACGTCAACTCGCTGAACATCATTCACTACATGCACGACAAGTATTGCTACGAGCGCATCCAGATGGCTCTGCACGACAAGCACGTGCATCGTTGGTTCGCTACGGGCATCGCTGGCCTTTCCGTTGTGGCTGACTCCCTGTCCGCCATCAAGTACGCCAAGGTCCACCCCGTCCGTGACGAGAACGGCATCATTGTCGACTTTGAGACCGAGGGCGAGTTCCCCAAGTACGGTAACGACGACGACCGCGTCGACCAGATCGCTCACGACGTTGTGCACCAGTTCATGGAGTACATCCGCATGAACGACACCTACCGCAACTCCGTGCCCACGACCTCGGTTCTGACCATTACCTCTAACGTCGTGTACGGCAAGAAGACCGGCTCTACGCCCGACGGCCGCAAGGCTGGCCAGCCGTTCGCCCCGGGTGCTAACCCCATGCACAAGCGCGATAGCCACGGCGCCATCGCTTCGCTGTCTTCGGTTTCCAAGCTCCCGTTCCGCGATGCTCAGGACGGCATCTCCAACACCTTCTCCATCATCCCGGGTGCGCTCGGCAAGGAGGACCAGGTGTTCTTTGGCGATATCGACCTTGATCAGCTGGGCGAGTAACTATTGTTAGTGCTATACTAACAATAACGATTACTGATTAGCGCGCCGGTTTCGGCCGGCGCCTATCAATCGAAGGAGACACATTATGAAGGTTTCTGAAGTTTCCGAGACTCAGGCCGATAACCTGGTCCACATGCTCGACGCTTACGCCGAGAAGGGTGGCCACCACCTGAACATCAACGTCTTCAACCGTGAGACGCTGCTCGACGCTCAGGCTCACCCCGAGAAGTACCCGCAGCTGACCATTCGCGTTTCCGGCTACGCCGTGAACTTCCACACGCTCACCAAGGAGCAGCAGGACGAGGTCATTTCGCGTACCTTCCACAACAAGTTCTAAAGGGTTCAACTCCTGCAGGATTGCTGGGGCCGGATTTGGGTTATTTTCCAAAACGTCCTCGGACATGCGAGAAGCCCCCGCTGCGCACTACGTGCGGCGGGGGCTTCTCGCGTCCTGCGGGATGTTTTGGAAAGTAACCCAAAGCGGCCCGGCGGGGTCCTGTGTAGTCACCCTTTAGGCGGAACTCTCCTAATGGGTTGAGCGTTCTGGATACTTGCTTGCTACCGTTTATCGCGTATAGCTACCGTTTGCGGAATAAGTAACACTCCTTAATAAACCGTGTAGAATCTCAGATAAGCACGGAGTTTTCCAGGGAGACGCTGTCCTTTGTTGTGTGCAAGGGGCGGCGTCTCTTTGGCGCTTGGAGGCCGTTCTGCAGCAGGACGGCGGACGTGCGTCACATATTCAAAAGCCAACGTCGAGATGGGTTGTGATGATAATGGGCAAGTACGTAATCGTGGTTGAGTCTGGTTCGGATGTGACGCCGGAGCTCTGCGAGCGCTATGGCATCGTGCGCGTGCCCATGCATGTCACGATTGGCGACGAGACCGTCGAAGACGGATCGATCGACCCGCTTGAGATTTACTCGCGCTGCAACGAGTTTGGTGTGATGCCCAAGACGAGCGGTTGCTCGCCGGCGGATTTTGCGCATGTGTACGACCACATCCACGCCGAGCGGCCCGATGCGACCATTTTGCATCTTGCGTATTCCGAGGTTACGACCTGCTCGCATCAATCGTCGAAGATTGCGGCAAAGGGCCGCGATTACGTCTTCTCCATGGATACGCGCTTTGTGTCGGTGGGCCAGTCGCTGGTCGCCGTCGAGACCGCCAAGTATATCGAGGCCCATCCGGACGCAACCGTCGACGAGATTTTCGCCTTCACGAACTCCGTTATGGACCGCGTGCTGCTGGGCTTCGTTCCCACCGATCTTGCCTTCCTTAAGGCCGGCGGCCGTCTGTCCAACGTGGCATTCCTCGGTGCCCATCTGCTCAAGATCAAGCCTTGCATTGAGGTAACGGGCGGCAAGTTCGTGGCAACCAAGAAGCTCCGCGGCTCTATGCTCAAATGCGCCCGTGCCTTTATTGACCACATGGTTGCGAAGGGCGATATTGATTACTCGCACATTGGCCTGGCATATTCGGTGGGCCTTTCCGAGGAGCTGCGCGACGATATGGAAGTCTATGCGCACGACCTGGGCTTTAAGGACGTTACCTGGACTCAGGTCGGCGGCGTCATCTCGAGCCACTGCGGCCCGACCGCCTTTGGCGCGGTGCTTACGCTTAAGGCGTAAGGCCTGGCGACTATCGATTTCTATTGCCACGGCGGCGGGCGGGTTGCAACAACCTTCCCGCCGCTTTTGCGTGGAGTCAAATAGGACGATCTAATTGACCGCTAAACCGTTTCGCCATCAGGCGTATGGGCTAGAATGGCTCTGGCATTTTAATTGACAAAAACCAAAGAGAGGCAAGGTTGCGGGAATGGCTGAGATGACGCTTGAGGGTGTGGATGCTCATCCCGAGGACTCTGCGTATGCCCTGGGTCGCGTGCATTCGATCGAGACGATGGGAACGGTCGACGGACCCGGCATCCGCTTTGTGGTGTTTGTTCAGGGCTGTCCCATGCGCTGTGCGTATTGCCACAATCCCGATACCTGGTCTGTTAACGGCGGCACGATGGTGACCGTCGAGCACCTTATGGACGAGTTCCAGAGCAACCATGAGTTCTACCGTAGCGGCGGCATTACCGTTTCGGGCGGCGAACCGCTCCTGCAGCCCGAGTTTTTGGCCGACCTGTTCCGTGCAATGCACAACAACCCCGATGGCCGCGTGCATACCTGCCTAGACAGCTGCGGATATGCGTTTGACCCCAACCACCCCGAGAAGTTCGACGCTGTGCTCAACGAGACCGATATGGTGCTGCTCGACATTAAGCATGCCAATCCGGTTGAGCACAAAAAGTTGACCGGATGCGATCCTGCGCGCATTCTGGCGTTTGGCGATGAGCTTGCTCGTCGAAAGATCAAGGTCGTTATCCGTCACGTGGTGGTGCCGGGCATTACCGACACGGTGGAGGAGTGTGAGGCGCTCGGCCGCTTGATTGCCCCGTGGCACAACGTGGTGGGTCTGGAAATGCTGCCGTATCACACCATGGGTGTCGTCAAATATGAGCAGCTGGGGATCCCCTATAAGCTCGAGGGCGTGCCCCAGATGGATACCGCGCGCATGCCCGAGCTGCGCAACGCCGTCATGGCCGGCATGAAAAAGCGCCGCGCCGAACTCAAAAACGCCATCGGCTAGCAGGGCATTCATTGGGGACAGACTTAAATGAGTGCCCCCGGGCACCTAGTTGATTGCTAAAGAGCCCCGTCAAGTTGCGGTGGAATAGTTCTTGTTTTTCGGCTTATGCCGCCCAAACAGGAACTATTTCACCGCAACTGCGTTTTGGGCAAAGATGCGCAACGGAATCGGTGCTTTTGCATAGAAACGCCTGTTTATTGTTTAGAGACACCTTAAACGCGACTGAATATCTTTGGAAAGAAATGCCTGCTATCGACATCGATGGCCGTACCTATGTCATGAGCGTCATGACATCGATGCCGTGGAACGACCGCTCGAGCGAGGTTACGGCCGCGATTGCAAAGGCGCTGTTTGATACGCGAGCTGCACTGGCTCAGCGTGTTCGTTTGGCGAGGTCAAACAAAATGCTGGTACCATACCGTGGTTGAGAATTTCGTATAGGTTTGGGGAATGGTATGGCTACCATCGCGATTATCGGTGCGCTCGAAAAAGAGATCATGCAGATTAAGGAAGAGCTGAGCGACGTTTGCGAGGCGCGGGAGGCAGGCTTGACCGTTGTGAGCGGTGAGCTCGACGGTCTGACAGTTGTCGCCACAACGGCGGGTATGGGCACGGTGAACGCCGCTGCTGCAACACAGCACCTCATTAGCAAGTATGCTCCGCAGGCTGTTGTGTTTTCGGGCATTGCGGGCGGTTTGAACCCCAAGCTCCATATCGACGACGTGGTCATTGGCAAACGCCTACGCTATCTGGATACCGATACCGCGCTTATCGCCGAGTCCGCACCGGGGCTCGAGGAGTTTGGCTCGACACCCGCGCTGGTCGATATTGCCGTCGACGTGCTTGCTGAGCGTGGGTTTGTTGACGCTTCGACAAATGCAGTCGCTTCGAACGAGGGCACCAAACAGTTCCTGGTCGGCACGATTGCCACGGGTAACCGCTTTGTGACGGGCGCCGCCATGCGCAACGACGCTATCGAGGCGACGCATGCCGATTGTGTCGGCATGGAGGGCGCGGCAATTGCCCATGTCGCAACCAAAAATGGTGTCAATTGCCTGGTGCTGCGCGCTATCAGCGATAATTGTGACGAGGCGTACGATGCAATTTGCGACCGAGAGTTCGATCTGTTCGAGTACGCGCGTGTCGCAAGTGACATCACGCTTGATATCGTCCGCCGCATTGCCGCTGCGCAATAGCGCGCTCTTTTGTAAGAACCTACGACCAAGGAGTGTCCATGGCCGATTCCATTAACTACCAGCTTGCCAAGTTCGTCGCCAGCTACGGCAAGGTTTCGCAGATTCCCGAGTCCACCTGCCCCGAGGTGAGCTTTGTCGGCCGCTCCAACGTGGGCAAGTCGTCGATTATGAACAAGCTCTTTGGTCGCAAGAACCTGGTCAAGGTTTCCAGTACGCCGGGCAAGACGAGCAACATCAACTTCTTTGAGGCCGACGACGTGCATTTCGTGGACCTGCCGGGTTACGGTTTCGCCCGTCGCTCCAAGGCCGAGCGTGACCGCTGGGCAGAACTTATCGGCGACTTCTTCGACTCGGAGCGCAGCTTTAACCTAGTCGTGTCGCTGGTGGATATTCGTCACGACCCGAGCAAGCTCGATCACGACATGATCGACTATCTGCAGGGCAACGAGTTCAACTTTATCGTCTGCCTCACCAAAGCCGACAAGCTCAGCCGCACCCAGCAGGCCCGCCAGGCAGCAGCCATCAAAAAGCAGCTCAACGTCCCGGCCGAGAATGTAATCATCACGAGCTCCCAGACCGGCGTGGGTATCGACGAGCTCAAGCGCCGCATTGCCGAGGCGTGCCTCTAATAGGTGCTTCAGTCTAGCAAGAGTCCCTACCAATAAAAAGCCAAACTATCAGCCCGGCGCCCCTTCAAAGCGTGGGCCCCTGTGGACATCCTCAGCAAGGTAGGCGCAGGGACGGTCGGGATGTTCCCTCAAAATCATTCCGCAGCGCGAAGGCCCCTTGTCCGTCGCTCCGAAGGAGCAGGACAAGGGGCCTTCATGCGCGAGGACGATTTTGAGGGAACACCCCGACCATCCCGGACAGGTATATGGGGAGGATGTCTACAGGTATTCGATCTGGGCGCCTTCCGTGTCGCACGTCAGGATATGCGTATCGCACTTGGGGAACTGCTCACGCAACTTGACCTGCAGGAACTTGGCGACGATGGTGTCGTCGGTCACGGCCATGAGGGTCGAGCCGGAGCCACTGATCCAGATGGTCTTGGCACCGCCGTTGAGGCAAGTGTCGCGCACGGCGTTGTAGTCGGGGATCAGGCGGCGACGATAGGGCTCCTGAATGCGGTCATCGTTGGCGGCGGCAATCAGGTTCAGGTCACCGGTCTCCAGGCCGCGCGTCATGCCGGCGATGCGGCCCATCTGCCATACGGCGGTGGAAAGCGGAATCTCCTGCGGCACGACCTTGCGCGCCTCACTCGTGTGCACCTCGTAGGGTGGAATGACGGTAATAAAACGCAGGCGATCGCTCACCTCGTAGCGCAGGCACTGGGGGAGCGAATCGGTCGGCGTAAAGGAGCAGACGGCGCCGCCCAGGATAGCGGGGGCGACGTTATCGGGATGGCCCTCGACCTCGGTGGCAATGCGGACGAGCTCGGCGCGGTCGACGGTGTGGCCCGTCAGCGCGGCGGCGGCCATAATGCCGGCGACAACGCAGGTGGAGCTGGAACCCAGGCCACGAGCGACGGGAACGTCAGTCTGAATGTCGATGGCGACGGGGAAGGCCGGCTCGCCCCATGCGGCCAGCGCATCCACAAAGCTCACGTAGACTAGGTTGTTCTCGTTTTGGAATTCCTCGGGGCAGCCCGTGATGGTGAGCTTGTCGGCGCGCTCGAAGGTGAAGTGCGAGTAAAGGCTGACGGCCATGCCGAGGGTATCGTAGCCGATGCCCAAGTTGGCGCTTGTTGCTGGGACGGTGATCTTGATCATGGGAATCTCCTGGGCGGTCTGCCTGTTTAGTTCGCTGCTCGGGCAGTCCTGGCTCGCTCGGAAAGCACATTAAGTGCTTTCCGGCTCGTGCGGAACTCGCGACGAACTAAACAGGCAGACCCGCATGTCAGCTCGTCATCATCCCGGTGGGTTTCTGATAAAAGAAGGTGCGCCGGCTTTCGCCGGCGCTTAATTAAGGGGTTTAGTTGGTGCTCATTCGTTTTGCTGCGGACTCGACGTAGCTTGCCATCTCATCGACGTCGCAGACGGCTTCGAAGCGGACGGGTTTGGATTCGAGTTCGGCGAGCTGGGTCGGGGCGACCGTGTTGGTTGCCTGCTCGAGCACGCGCATGGCCTCAAAGTCGTCCTCGGGAACGTTGAGCCCCAGGGCGTCGCAGCAGGCGCGCGGGAACTTGTAGGGGCTGGCGGTCGAAAGCAGCACGCGGGCCTTGGCGCCCTCGGCGGGGGCGACCTGCTCAAAGACGTGATAGCCGCAAGCGGTGTGCGGGTCGATCACGTAGCCGTTCGCGTCCCAGCAGCTCTTGATGGCAGCGCGGACCTCGTCCTCGCTGGCCCAGCCGCAGCCAAACACGCTCTGAATCTTGGCCAGCAGCTCGGCGGGCACCTCGTAGCGACCAGTCTGGGCAAGCTGCTCCATAAGGCCGGCAACGAGCTCGCAGTCGCCATCGGACAGGAAGTAGAGCATGCGTTCCAGGTTGGAGCTGATGAGGATGTCCATCGACGGCGAGATAGTCGTGAAGAACGGACGGTTGCGGTCGTAGACGCCGGTGGTCAGGAAGTCGGCAAGCACGTTGTTCTTGTCGCTCGCGACGATGAGCTTGGCGACGGGCAGACCCATGCGCTTGGCGTAGTAGCCGGCCAGGATATCGCCAAAGTTGCCAGTCGGCACGCAGAACTCAACGGCGTCGCCGGCCACAATGGCGCCGGCGCGCAGCAGTTGCGCATAGGCGGCAAAGTAGTAGACGACCTGCGGTACCAGACGGCCGACATTGATGGAGTTGGCGCTCGAAAGCACTGTGCCAGCGGCCTCCAGGCGCTCGGCAAGCTTCTTATCGGCAAAGATGCGCTTGACGGCGCTCTGGGCGTCGTCAAAGTTGCCGCGGATGCCGCAGACAGCGACGTTGTCGCCCTCCTGCGTGGACATCTGCAGGTTCTGGACGCGGCTGACCTTGCCCTCGGGATAAAAGACAGTGATGCCCGTGCCCGGAGCGTCGGCAAAGCCGGCAAGTGCTGCCTTGCCCGTGTCGCCCGACGTGGCGGTGACGATCATGATGCGCTCGGCGCCGCCGTCCTTGGCAGAGGTGCGGGCCATCAGGCGGGGGAGCATCTGCAGGGCGACGTCCTTAAAGGCGCTCGTGGGGCCGCCAAAGAGTTCCATCACATAGGTTTGCGGGGCGTCGGCGCCCGGTGCGGCGTCGAGTTTGACGAGCGGCGTAACCTCTTCGCTCGCGAACGTGCCTCGGTATGCCTCATTCACACAGGCCGAAATTTCTTCGGCCGTGTAATCATTCAGTAACATTCCCAACACATCTTGAGCGATTTCAAAGTACGATTTATCTGCAAGCGAGCTGATATCGACCTGCTGGGTGCCGAGCTCGTCCGAGACAAACAAACCCCCGTCGGGAGCGATACCGGTACGGATGGCCACCTTACTTGAGCACGATAAAGTGCGTCCTCGTGTACTATGATAAGTTCCCATATAACACTGCTCCTCGGATGCCTTGGTCCCAATCAGTGAAACAATGGTATCAGAGCGCGCAAAATAGGTTCGCAGAGGCTTTTTAGAAAGGTAACCTCAAGCCCATGATTAAGATTGCCAAGTTTGGCGGCTCGTCGGTCGCCGATGCCGAACACTTCAAGAAGATCAAGGCCATTGTCGACGCCGACCCTGCCCGCCGTTTTGTGGTGGTTTCTGCCTGCGGTCGCCGCTTTAAGGGCGACACCAAGGTGACCGACCTGCTCTACCTGGTCAACGCGCACGTCAAGTATCACGTGTCGTGTGAGGAGCTGCTCGAGGACATCGGCCAGCGCTACTTTGATATCGCCGACGAGCTGGGGCTCACCTATCCCATCCGCGAGGAGTTCGCGGCCTTTGCCGAGCGCGCCCGCTCGGGCGGCTACTCCACCGAGGAGCTCGTGAGCCGCGGTGAGTACTTCACCGCTCGCCTGATGGCCGAGTACCTGGGTTTGCCGTTCCTGGACGCCGCGACGGTTGTGGCGTTCCATCACGACGGCACGCTCAGCATGAACCGTACCTCCGAGCTGGTGCAGGAGTACGGTCAGCGGGGCGGCTTCGTTATGCCTGGCTTCTACGGCGCGACGCGTGAGGGGCAGATCAAGCTGCTCGACCGTGGCGGCGGCGATATTTCCGGTTCGATCCTGGCCAAGTGCTTGGGCGCCGATCTATACGAGAACTGGACCGACGTCTCGGGCTTCTACTCTGCTGACCCGCGCATCGTGCCCGAGGCTCAGCCCATTGCGCGCGTTACCTACGAGGAGCTGCGCGAGCTTTCGTACATGGGCGCAAGCGTCCTGCACGAGGAGGCCGTGTTCCCCGTACGCGAGGCGGGCATTCCGCTGGTCATCAAGAACACCAACGCGCCGCAGGACCCTGGCACCATCATTAGCGAGACGGCTGACGAGGGTGAGGCAGAGCCCATCATTACCGGCGTGACCGGCAAACGCGGTTTTGTCGCCATCAATGTGGCCCGCGACCGCACCAAGCCCCGTGTCGGCTTTATGCGCCGCGCGCTTTCGGTGTTCGAGCGCTATGACGTTTCCGTTGAGCACATGCCCACCGGCGTCGACCGCTTTGGCGCCGTGGTGCAGGAGCGGGACGTTCACGATTCGCTGTACTCGCTTGTGGGCGACATTCAACAGGAGGTCGAGCCGCTCGAGATCGAGGTTGTCGAGGGCTTGGCGCTTATCGCTACCGTTGGCCGCAACCTGCGCGGTCGTGCTGGCATCTCTGGCCACCTGTTTGGCATGCTTGGCCAGGCGGGCGTGAGCGTGCGTATGATTTCGCAGAGCTGCGACGAGATCAACATCATTATCGGCGTCGAGGAGAAAGACTTCGACCTGGCGATTCAGACCATTTACCGTGCCTTCTCCGACGAAAACGGCATTGTGAAGGTCTCCGACCTGGAGGCTCCCGCGCCGGCCGATCCCGCCCTGGCAGCCCTCCACAAGTAGTTACCATCCCGGTAGATTTTTAGGATGTCCCAAAAATCTACAGCGGGGCGTTTCGTTTCGGTTTCGTTTCGACGGGGCGGGTTTTGTGTCCGCCCCGTTCTTGTATAAACTGGGCAAGAATATCTGGCCTGCTTGGCGTGCGGGCGATAGCCACAACCTTTAAAGGGGGAAGCATGAAACAGTACACGGTTGCTATTTTGGGCGCGACGGGAGCCGTGGGCACCCAGATGCTCGAGTGCCTCAACGAGCAGGAGTTTCCGGTCGGCAAGCTCAAACTGCTAGCGAGCGCGCGCTCTGCGGGCAAGACCGTCGAGTTCCGCGGCGAGCAGGTTGTGATCGAAGAGGCTTGCCCCGAGGCCTTTGAGGGCTGCGACATCGTACTCGGCGCTGCCGGCGACGATATCGCCAAGGAGCTGCTGCCCGAAGCTGTCAAGCGCGGCGCCGTCGTGGTAGACAACAGCCACGCCTTCCGTATGGATCCCGAGGTACCGCTGGTCGTGCCCGAGATCAACGCCGACGACATCAAGTGGCATCACGGCCTTATCGCCAACCCCAACTGCGCGACCATCATCGGCCTGGTTCCCACGTGGCCGCTGCATCAGCTCGCCGGCGTAAAGCGCATGATCGTCTCGACGTATCAGGCGGCTTCGGGTGCCGGCGCTCCCGGTATGGCCGAGCTCGAGGCTCAGTTGGCCGCCCTGGGCCGCGGCGAGGAGATTCCCGAGCCGCGTGCATTTGCCGCCCAGCTGGCGAGCAACCTGATTCCGCAGATCGGCGGCGTCAAGGAGGAAGGCTTTACTTCCGAGGAAATGAAGCTGCAAAACGAGGGCCGCAAGATTATGCACCTGCCCGAGCTGCGCGTGAACTGCACCTGCGTGCGCGTGCCGGTGCTGCGTTCGCATTCCGAGAGCATTACGCTCGAGTTTGAGCGCGACATTACGGTCGAGGAGGCCCGTGCCGCGCTGGCTGCCGCTCCGGGCGTGAAGCTGGTTGACGATATGAGCGCCGAGGATGCGCACGATCGCTTCCCCATGCCGATGGATACCTCCGACCAGGACCTGATCTGGGTCGGTCGCGTGCGTCGCGACATTTCGAACCCCGAGGCCGCGCGTGGCATCACCTTCTGGTGCTGCGGCGACCAAATCCGTAAGGGCGCGGCAACCAACGCCGTCCAGATTGCTAAGCTGCTCTGCGAGTAGTGCGACCTGTCCGGCGGGGGCCGGGCTTAGTTTTCAGAACGTCCTCGACCATGTGTGGCGCCTTGTCCTGCTCCTTCGGAGCCGCGGACAAGGCGCCACACAGGTCTGCGGAGTGTTATGAAAACTAAGCCCGGCCCCTGCCTGCGGTGACTCGGCTGCGAGCGGCCTGCGATGGGGCCGTTGCTGGTTGGGGCCGCTGGGCTGATGTGGGGGCACGTGGCCGTTGCAGGTCCTGGTCCCGGCGGCGGCCCCGGCGCTTCGCGCCTGCCGCCTTGGGGGACTGCGGGGCGCGGCCGGCAGCTGCGGCGCGTTGCGCCTGCTGCCTGCGGGGACTTTGGGGTCGTGCGGCAGCTGCGGCGCTGTCGCGCCTGCTGCCTTGGGTGACTTTGGGGTCGATTGGGGTTGTCTGCACAATTCGCGGTATTATGTTGCGGAGTTTTGAAAGGAGCCGCTGGTGGTCACGACGACGTTTGCTTCGCCTTTGGGCGAAATCCTGCTTGCCGCTGATGGCCGCGGTTTGACGGGGCTTTGGTTTGAGGGGCAGGAGCACTTTGGTTCCACGCTTCTCCGGGAAGACTCCGAACATGTTGAAGGCGCCGACGCGGTTTCCGGTACCGGTGGCATGTTGTCGGTGAGTCCGGCAAATGGCGCGGCTTCTTCGGTGCTTGAGCGTTCTTGGGCTTGGCTGAATGCTTATTTTGCGGGGCAGGAGCCTCGGTTTACGCCGCCGTTGCATTTGATTGGTACGGCGTTTCAGCGCGAGGTTTGGTTCGAGCTGCTTTCTATTCCGCGTGGCGACGTTGCTACGTATGGCGAGATTGCCCAGCGTATTGCGGCCAAGCATCGTGTGCCGGGAAACGAAGGCCCCGTCGTGTCTCCCCGTGCTGTGGGGGCTGCGGTTGCGCGCAATCCCATTTCGATCATCGTGCCGTGCCATCGCGTGGTCGCTGCCGACGGCTCGCTTAACGGATATGCCGGCGGGCTTGATCGCAAGGAGTGGCTGCTTCGGCTTGAGGGCGCGTACGAGGAATAACGCTCGAACGCTTTGCATAACTAGGACGCCGCAAAAGGACGAGCCTCCGTCCTTCCGCGGCCGGTATGCGTCCGGGCGCTCGGCATCGGCGCCTTAAGTTTGGCTAAGCCACATCCTGCGTATTTAAAAACGCGCAGGTTGAGCAGCTAAGGCTGCGCTAAGGCGGTTGACGGTACGCTATCATCGGCAGTATCGAAACCTGTAGAGCCATGCGCCAAAGGAGCAACTATGAAGCTGATGCTTGCCGAGGACGAACCTGGTCTCTCCCGCGCCCTCACCGCGATTCTTCAACATAGCGACTACGAGGTTGACACCGCCCTCGACGGCTTGACGGCGCTCGAGAATCTACTCACCAACGATTACGACGCCGCAATCCTGGACATCATGATGCCCGGCATGGACGGCATCGAGGTGCTCAAGCGTACACGCGCCGCCGGAAAGCGACTGCCCATCATCATGCTCACGGCAAAAAGCGAGGTGTCCGATAAGGTCGAGGGCCTGGATGCCGGTGCCAACGATTACCTGACCAAGCCGTTTGCCGCCAAGGAACTGCTTGCGCGTATTCGTGCCATGACGCGTGCCGCGACGGCAATTGACGCCACGACGCTCAGCGTGGGTAACGTGCGCCTCGACACGGCGGCTTGCACGCTTGTGGGACCCTTGGGCGAGGAGCACCTGGCCAATCGCGAGTTTCAGCTTATGGAACTCTTTATGCGCAACGCCGGCACGCGCATGCCCACTGAACGTCTGATGCTCGAGGTTTGGGGTGAGGACGCGCCCGAAGGCGCCAACGTGGTGTGGGTCTATATCTCGTACCTGCGCAAAAAGCTGACGGCGCTTGGTGCCAACGTTGCCATTCGCGCGTCGCGCAACCAGGGCTATTCGCTCGAGGTTGTCGAGGAAGGCGAATAAGCGTGAGCGCGAGCGCGTGGTGCAAGCGCATGACGGAGTGGTTTCACGCCGCCTCGAGTAGTAAGGGGCGGGCTAATTCTGTTGACGCATTGGGCCGCCGTCTGCGTCGCAAGTTTATCCTCGTTGCCATGGGCGCCGTGACCGTGGTGCTCACGCTCATCATCGCCGGCATCAACATCGTCAATTATTCGCATGTCTGCAAGATGGCCGACGCTCGCCTGGACTATATTCTGGCGGGCAAGGACGGTATCGATTGGGGGGACGAGCCTAAAGCCGAGCCCGCTAATGGCAAGGATGCCGGCGATAGCCAAGCGGGCGTTCGCATCAGACACTTCGAAGGCATGACGGCGGAGTCTCCCTTCGACACGCGCTACTTTACGGTGACGATTGACGCCGGACAGGTTGCCGATGTCAATACGGCCCGCATTGCCGCGGTGGGTGCCAAGCGCGCCGCCAGTATTGCCGCCAAGTTGCATTCCAAGGGTTGGGTCTCGGGTTTTTCTGGCAATTATCGCTATACGACCGACGTTCAAGACGATGAGACCACCTATGTGTTCGTGGACTGCTCGCGCGAGCTTGCAAGCTTTTATTCGTTTTTGAGCGCGAGTGTGGCAATCAGCTGCATTGGCTGGCTGGCGGTGCTGGCAATTGTAACGGCCGCCTCGGGCGCGGTGATTCGACCGATAGTCGAGAGCTACAGCAAGCAAAAGCGCTTTATTACCGATGCAAGCCACGAGATCAAGACGCCGCTGGCTGTAATTGACGCCGCCAATGAGGTGCAAGAGATCGAGAGCGGTGAGAGTGAGTGGACGCAGAGCATTCACGAGCAGGTCGCGCGGCTGACGGCGCTCACGGAACGTCTGGTGTTTTTGGCACGTATGGACGAGGGCTCGGCGGGCTTTACCATGACATCGATCGATCTTTCGGAGGCCGTGGACAAGGCTGCGGCGCCGTTTGAATCGGTGGCGGTTTCGCACGGCAAGCGGCTGTCGACGTCGATCGCGAGCAGTGTGCGGGCCCATGCCGATGCCGCGGCGGTGGCACAGGTTGTTGAGCTGCTGCTGGACAATGCCACACGCTACGCAAGCGAGGACAGCGTGATCGAGCTGAGCCTGCGTGCCGTTTCGCGCGGTGCGGGCAAAGGCTCGGCCGAGCTTGTCGTATCGAATGCTGTTGATGAGCTGCCCGAGGGCGACCTGGACCGGCTGTTCGACCGCTTCTACCGTGCAGATGTCTCACGCAACTCCAAGACGGGCGGCTCGGGCGTGGGCCTATCCGTCGTGCGCGCCATCGCCGAAGCCCATGGCGGATCCGCCACCGTATCCGGCCACGATCATCAGATCACCTTCACCGTCCGCCTCTAAAACCTGCCAAAAAGGGACAGGTTTATTTTGGCAGGTTTTATCTGGGGAAACGTCGATGGAGGAGGCTGTGGGCGGAAACCGTGTCCCGGTTTGACGCCTCGGAATGGGATGAGCTTTCCCCTTGGAGGGTCTAGCGGAAACCGTGTCCCGGAATACAGCCTCAGAGTGGCATGCCGTTTCCGGTTGAGACCACCTGCTTGGACATCTTTCTACGCCCGCTCCTGCAGGGCGTAGATCGATTTGTCCATGTTGAACAGATATGCCACAACGCAGACGATGAAGAACGCCGGCAGATTACCGAAACCGAAGACCTCGCAGCCAATGAGGATCGGCGCGAGTAGCGTGTTGGTGGCGCTGCCAAAGACGGCGGCGTATCCCAGCGCGGCGCAGAGCTCGACGGGCATGCCGAGAATCCCGGCGAGTGCGAAACCCAGGCTGGCTCCGATGGAGAACAGCGGTGTTACCTCGCCACCCTGATATCCTGCGGCAAGCGTGGCGATGGTGAGTGTGAATTTGAGCGCCCAGTCCCAAGGCATGATGGTGGCGGTGCCGTCACCGTTGAGTGCCGCCGATATCAGGTTGGTGCCAAGTCCGCAGTATCGCCCCTGCCACAGCACGAACAGAATCGCCGACAGCGCAAGGCCCATAACGGCAACGCGTATGTAAGGGCTGGGGAGCAGCCGCGCTGCAAGGGTCTTGGCATGGGCAAGGCACCAGGCAAAAGCGCCACCTACCATACCAAACGCGATACCCAACAACGCCAGCCGTCCAAGACCGGGGAGGTCGAGCGCATACGAGGCAGTAATGGCGACCTCAAACTTCTCGAGCCCTAGGGCGCCAGAGGTCATGCTTGCGGCAAGCGAAGCCGTAAGCGCGGGAAACAGCGCGCGGTATTCCATGCGTCCGGCGACCAGCACCTCGACAGCAAAGACCGTAGCGGCGAGCGGCGTTCGAAAGAGTCCGGCAAAGCCAGCGGCCATGCCGATAAGCAAAAACGTGTTGCCGGGGTCTCGGAAAGGTAGACGTCGGCCGATCCAATGCGAGACGGTGGCGCCGATCTGCACGGCCACGCCTTCGCGTCCCGCGCTGCCGCCAAAGAGGTGCGTCCCCCACGTGCTCAGCATAATGAGCGGCACCAGACGCGGGGAGATGGCGTCCTCGCGTCCGTGGCCTACGTCGAATACTAAGCTCATGCCCCGATCGGTGCCTTTGCCCCAGGTGCGGTAGGCAAATACGATGGCCAGACCCGCAAGAGCGAGAAAGGGGAGCAGCAACGCGATGTGCTCGTTGCGGAAGGCGCCGATCGCCAGGAGCACGCGACCAAAGAGGGCACAAATTGCGCCAACGATAACGCCGATAGGGATTCCGACGGCGCCCATGAGCGCGAGACCGCTATAGGTGTTGACCAGGCGTTTGATTCTGCTCGAAGCGCTGCTTTCTGACATTTTGCTTTCCGACACTTGCTCTCTTGATAGAAAAAGAGCTGGAGTTGCGCATCGTTGAGAGGCTTTCCAGCTTTAGAAAAACAAACTTATAAGATGCGACGGGCCGCGTCAAGATAATTACCGGATGGCCTAGGAGGCGGCTGGTTGGCCGGCTTAAAACCTAGCGCGTGAAATGACGCTCCACGCTACTCAGCGCGCTTGATAGGATGACGAACCACAGTCTTAAGTTTCTCCGGTGCGCATTTGCGTGGATCGGAGAGATAGATTTCGTGATGTAAACGGATATCGGAAAAGTCGAGGGCATAGCCCTGCTCGGTCGTATATTCATGCATAGCGTCTACGGTCGCCGGTTCGTTGTCGTAGGGCCCGGTGTGCATGCATTGAACGCAGAGACCCTCGTCAACTTTAAGCAGTTCGACGGCGGAAAAGTCCAGTTTCTTTTTGGTCGTGGCTTCCGCGACTGCCCAGTCAAAGTCATCTCGGGTGACGAAATCGGGCAGGCGGATGCACGAGATAAAGTTGAAATTGTCCTTGCGTGCATAATCGATGTCGCCGCTCGGGGACTCTTGCCACCAGAAACCCTCGAGCGGCGGTACCACAAAGTCGAAATAGCCCTCGATACTCCTTGAGCCTTTCTTCGACATCTTGACGGTATAGGCGATGCCGTAAAGAAGCGGCAGGGCGTTTTGATACTCGCCACCTTCGGTATTTGGGTCGCCCTTTCCGCGAACGGCAACGTAGCTCATGGGCGGGACAGTTACGATACTCGGCTTGCTTGCAGGTTTGTAGAGCTCCTTGCATTCCTTCTTAAAGTCGAACGCCATGTTGGCCGCCTTTCTGCGTATTGGCCTGCTTAGATAGTCGAATCATATCATAGAAACGAACAGCTGTTCGAATGATTTGGCTGACAGATTGAGATGCGTGCGTTGTGCTTGGCGGTCGGCCTGACCCCGTCGATGATTTCTCGGCCTCCCCGGCGCCTCATCTATAGCTGCCGTTTCCCCATATAAAACCTGCCAAAATAAACCTGTCCCTTTTTGGTAGGTGGGAAATGGGTAATACTAAAGAGTTATCCGACCAGATGGGAATTAATCGATGGCCTATATCGAATTCAAAGACGTCATCAAAGCATACGGCGAAGGCGACGCCCGCATCCACGCGCTCGACGGCGCGAGCTTTACGGTCGAGCGCGGTGAGCTCGCCATCATTCTGGGTGCTTCGGGCGCCGGTAAAACCACGGCGCTCAACATCTTGGGCGGCATGGACACGGCGACCTCCGGCACTGTGACGGTGGACGGGCGCGACGTGAGCTCCGCCAACGAGGCGCAGCTCGTGGAGTACCGCCGCGCCGACGTCGGCTTTGTCTTCCAGTTCTACAATCTGGTTCCTAACCTGACGGCGCTTGAGAACGTCGAACTCGCGGCACAGATCTGCCCTGATTCGCTCGATGCCGAACAGACGCTTCGTCAGGTTGGCCTGGGCGAGCGCCTGGGCAACTTTCCGGCGCAGCTTTCGGGCGGCGAGCAGCAGCGCGTCTCCATCGCCCGCGCGCTGGCCAAGAACCCCAAGCTGCTTTTGTGCGACGAGCCTACGGGTGCACTCGACTACAAAACTGGCAAGCAGATCTTGCAGCTGCTACAGGACACTTGCCGCAAGCAAGGCATTACGGTCATTATCATCACCCACAACTCTGCGCTGGCGCCCATGGCCGATCGCCTGATCCGCTTTAAGAGCGGCCGCGTGGAGAGCGAGACAGTCCAGCAAAATCCCGTGCCGATCGAGACGATCGAGTGGTAGCGCCCATGGACCAGGACCGCCAAAACAGCCAGCGCCGCGATGCGCAGAACACGGAGCGCGAGCAGGATTTTACGACCTACCGCACCGCCCAAAGCTCAAACGATATGGTGCCGACGGTGTTTCGCCGTGGCATCTACCGCACAATCCGAGGCAGTCTTAAGCGCTTCTTATCCATCGTGGTCATCACCGCGCTTGGCGTGAGCGTGATGTGCGGCCTTAAGGCGGGCTGCGAGGACCTGTGCGATTCGGTTGACGCTTACTTTGACCAGCAGAATGTCTATGACATCAACGTGCAGTCGACCTATGGTCTGACCGATGACGATCTTGCTGCGATCCAAGAGGTCGATGGCGTCGAGACGGCCGAGGGCATCTATACCGAGACCGCCTATACCGCCGTGAGTACGACGCGCGAGCGTGTCGTCGTACAGAGCCTCTCCAAAGAGAATATTGACCAACCGGTGCTAGTACGCGGCGAGCTGCCCGAGACTTCGGGCGAAGTGGCAGTGACCTCACGTTTTTTGAAGGCTTCGGGCAAGAAAATCGGCGATACGGTGAGCTTTGCCGCCAATGACGCGAGCTCGTCCAACCAAAGTGCCAAGGATCAATTTGCCGCGGGCGATTACACCATTACGGCTGAGGTCCTCGATCCCACTGATGTGAGCTCCGACTCGACGGTCAACGCCTTTCGCGCTGCTTCGACTGCGGACTACAAGTTCTACGTGAGCGAGGATGCCGCGACATCTTCTTCCTACTCCGCTGTCCACGTGGTCGTCGAGGGAGCCAAGAGCCTCAACTCCTATTCGGATGCCTACTCGGCAAAGATCAATGAGGTCAAGGGCAATATCGAGAAGATCCGCGAGGAGCGTGAGAAGGCGCGCGCTCAGGAGCTGACGGTCGACACACCGGCGAGCTTGGACGCGGCTGAGCGTCAGGCGAATATGGTCTTTGGGATCGAGCAGGACAACATCAATCGCATGGCCGAGGGCAGCGACGAGCGTGCGCAGGCGCAAGCCGACTTGGACCAGCGCCGTGCCGCCGCCGACCAGCAGTTTGCCGATGCCCGCGCCGAGCTCTCTGACCTGGGCGAATGCACCTGGTATATCCAGGATCGCAATAACATCGCAAGCTACTCGAGCGTCGAGAGCGATAGCTCCTCAATCGAGGCCATCGCCACGGTGTTCCCGTTCATCTTCTTTATCGTCGCCGTGCTTATCAGCCTCACCACCGCCACCCGCATGGTCGAGGAGGAGCGCACGCTTATTGGCCTGTACAAGGCGCTCGGCTATTCACGCGGGCGTATCCTGTCCAAATATGTGGACTACTCGCTGTGGGCGTGTCTGATTGGTGGCGTGCTCGGCAATATCATTGGATTTGTGGGCCTGCCGCTGTTCTTGTTTACGGTGTTCGACGACATGTACTCGCTGCCCCAGATGCTGCTTTCGTATGACATTGTGTCCTCAATCGTCTCGGTGGCGCTGTTTGCTGTGGGCGTGGTGGGCGCCACGATTATCGCCTGCCGCCACGAGATGGCTGAGACCCCGGCCTCGCTCATGCGTCCCAAGGCCCCGCGCGCCGGCTCGCGCATCTTGCTTGAGCGCATCGGCTTTGTCTGGCGCCGCATGGGCTTTTTGAACAAGGTCGCTGCACGCAACCTGTTCCGCTACAAAAAGCGCGCCTTTATGACCATCTTTGGCATTGCGGGGTGCACGGCGCTCGTGATCTGCGGTATGGGTATCCGCGATACGTCGGTCGCGCTGTCGCCCAAGCAGTACGGGCACATCACGCGCTACGACTTGCTTGCGGTCGCCAACCCCGACGATTTTTCGCAGACGTGCGCGGCATTAGATGAACGCAGCGCGGCCAATGATTCCAACGTGACCGTGACCTCGACCCTGCCGATTATGACCGACAACGTCACCTTTACGTTTGGCGGTAAGAGCGAGACTGTGCAGCTGATCGTGGTGCCCGATGACCGCACGGGTGACTTGGGCGATTACGTGCGCCTGGAGGATGAGTCCAAAGAACCGCTCGCCCTGCGTGACGGGGATGTGTATTTGAGCAAGAGCTCTCAGCTGGTGCTGGGGATCAAGCCGGGCAACACGGCTCACGTCCAGGATTCGTCGCTCAATGTTGCCAAGGTCAAAGTCAGCGACATTTCGCTTAACTATCTGGGCAACACGCTTTACATGACGCAGGGCACCTATGAGCGCGCGTTCGGTCGAAGTGCGCGCCTCAACGGCATCCTTGCGCTGCTTAAGGGTTCGTCGGCCGATCAGATTGCGTTTACCAACCGTCTTAAGAGCGATGGTTGGATTACGCTGTCGAGTACCGCCGAGCATTGGGAAAACTATGAGGCAAACTTTACGATTATCAATTCGGTCGTGGTACTTGTGACCTTTATGGCAGCGTGTCTATCGTTTGTGGTGGTGTTTACGCTGTCTAATACGAATATCTCCGAGCGCGAACGCGAGCTGGCAACCATCAAGGTGCTGGGTTTCCGCCGTGGCGAGGTGCACCATTACGTTAACAAGGAGACGTTGATTCTTACGGCGATCGGAGCCGCGCTGGGCGTACCGCTGGGCGGTGCGCTGGCCGAGAGCTTTACGTACATCTTGCAGATGCCGTCATTGTACTTTGACGTTGAGGTCGAGCCGCTGAGCTACGTGCTGTCCGTTCTGCTGGCCTTTGCCTTTACGTTTATCGTCAACCTCGCTACCAATCGCACCCTCAATAAGATCGACATGGTCGGCGCCCTCAAGAGCGCCGAGTGACCTGTTCCGGGATTCAGGTTCTAGCGAGCTGCTAGCGCACCTACAGTCGCTGTTTTGCATAAACCGCCCCGCCGAATGAATACTTTGGCGGGGCGGTCGCCTTTTGCCTGCAGGTACCCCAGTCGGCACCGTGCAAATTCCGGAATATTCAGCATCCCGGAGTCCACGGGAGCGGGTATCGGCGCGCAAAACCGCGCCGAAGACTCCGATCCTGAGCCCCCGGTGCCTCGAGAGCCGCTCGTTTTTCTACAGGATGCGGCCCATTGCGCCTGCCTTTCGCCCAAAATCCAGTATGCAAGCGCCCCCGAATGCTGAATATTCCCAAAAATGCACGCCGCACTCTACCCCAGGTACTTGCAGCAAGAAGACGAATAGCCTCGGCCTCCCCAGTTACCGCAGGAGACCCCAGGGCCTACCTCCCAAATCTTTCCGCAGGACGGAAGGGCCCCGCCGCGCGAAGCGCACGGCGGGGTCCTGACATGTCCGAGGACGATTTGGGAGGTAGGCCCTGGGGCCTCCGATGGGGGCAGTCCTAGCCGAGGCTATTCGTCTTCTTGCTGCGGGTGTTTGGGGTGGAGGACTTGAAATGATGGAGTTCTTGGCTGTAACTTGCACTGACATTTGTCATGAAATTGCTGGTCGTGAGGGCTGCTACCGGTAGTTGCGGTAGGGTTGGGGCAGATTCAAGCTAGAAATGGTGGTCGCTACCGACTGTTCTCGACATACTCGGGTCATTCTTCAACGGTCACCACACGAAAGGAACCACCATGGATCTTGCGATGGCACAGCGCCTCGTCGATCGCCGCAAAGCTGCTGGGCTTTCTCAGGAGGCACTTGCCGCCCAGCTGGGCGTAAGCCGCCAGGCTGTCAGTAAATGGGAGCGCAGCGAATCCTCGCCCGATACCGATAACCTTATTGCACTCGCCGCGCTGTATGGTGTGTCACTGGATGAGCTGCTATATGGGGAAGCGGTTTGTGATATCGATGACTCGGCAGACAGTGACTCTAGCGCAGACAATTTGGACGAGACCGAAGAAACCGAGACTTCTACTGAGCATACGAATTGCGGTGATAAGCCACTTGTCGATATTTCTCTCGCGCATGGTATCCACGTTATTGATCCCAACAAAGGCGAAGAGGTCCATGTTGGCTGGAATGGTATCCATGTGGCTAACGAGCGCAAGGGCGAAGAGGTCCATGTTGGGCCGGGTGGCATACATGTCGATACGCTTGAGGACGATGGACACAGCGTGCATACCAATGCCGACGGCACCATCACCATCGACGGCGAGACGTTTGCGAGCTGGAAGGAGGCGCACGACAAACTCGACCATCATGGCAAGCATTTCCACACCAAGTTCGGTCGTGCGTGGAACAAGTTCCCCTTTCCCGCACTTATCGCCCTCGCATATCTGGCGCTCGGGATTATCTACGGCACGTGGGCTATGGGGCTCTTCCTCGTCTTTTTGATTCCCGTCTACTACGCGCTTGGTGACTTTATCGACCGACGTCATCTATCCAAGCTTATCGACGCCATCTACCCGGCAGCCGCCATTGCTTGGTTCCTCTATATGTGGCTCTGCTTGGGACAGCCTCATCCTGCATGGGTCATTCTCATCACCATCCCAGTTGTAAAAGCACTCATGCGCTGGTGCCGAAAACAATGGAAACACAGCAAGCAAGCTTAAGCCGTTCTGGCCGTCAGCATCACCCAGCCAACGCCGCTCACCCCTTCAAAGTTGCGGTGAAATACGGACCGTTTGAGAACCTCGGAGCGTCCAGCAGCCCCATTTCACCGCAGCTTACGAATGGACCGGGCAATTCCGGCACAGGAATTGGCATTTAACTCACCGCGCGCACGAAAAGGGCCCATCTACTACGATGAACTCGACGGGGTCGACTATACCCGCTTATTTTGAAAATCAGCAAGCCTTCTACCTGCTGTTTTTATTTTACGATCTTCGCCACGGTCGAGTGTGTGGCAGTAAACGTAGTAGATAGACCCATTTTGTGGCACACGGCTCATCCAAGCTCAAGCTCGAATACCGAGGACCCCCTCATTCACGGCTGCGAGCGAAAAACCGAATTGAATAAATATCAAATTGCTAAGCCTGTTTGGCGAACGGAGGAAATATGGGCGAGGTAGCCGAAAAAGACTGGAGGCTGTTCAAGGAGCTGCTCCCAAAATGGCAAGAAAGCTATATGGAAATGCTCATCGGCCAGTACACCGAGATGCTAAACGGCGACAGCGAAGCGTCCAGTAGATTTTGGGCGTTAGAGGAGCGCATCAATAGGGACAAGCTGTCCTCAGGAGTGCTGGTAAACGATATTCGCCGCAGCACCATGCGTTATGAGATAGCCAACTTGCTTTCCGATAACGTGATTGCACTCGATGACCTTGACGGTTTTAGCGAAGATATTAAGAGCTACGCGCGGCGCTGCATCTGCCGGCAAGAACGCTGAGCGACATGCGCAACCACAACCGCCTTTTTGCATAAATTGCCCCGCCGATTGCATATTTCGGCGGGTCGGTTGCTTTTTGCCCACAGGTACCCCAGGGGGCGGCGTGCAAATTCCGGAGTTTTCAGCGTCCCGGAGTCCGCGGGTGCGGGAGCGGGCGCATAATACAGCGCTTAAAGTCCTGATTCTGAACCCCAACGCCTCAAGAGCCGCTCGTTTTTCTACAGGATGCGGCCCATTGCGCCTGCCTTTCGCCCAAAATCCAGTATGCAAGCGCCCCCGAATGCTGAATATTCCCAAAAATGCACGCCGCACTCTACCCCAGGTACTTGCAGCAAGAAGACGAATAGCCTCGGCCTCCCCAGTTACCGCAGGAGACCCCAGGGCCTACCTCCCAAATCTTTCCGCAGGACGGAAGGACCCCGCCGCGCGAAGCGCGCAGCGGGGCCCTGACATGTCCGAGGACGATTTGAGAGGTAGGCCCTGGGGCCTCCGATGGAAGCAGTCCTAGCCGAGGCTATTCGTCGCCGAAGCTGATGCCCAACGCCTTGGCCTCGCGCACCAGATCGCTCTGGGGGTCGACATACTTGAGCTTGCCGGCGACCTCCTCGAGCGGCATGTGGCACATCTTGCCGTCGCGCAGGGCGATCATGTAGCCAAACTCACCGCGCAGGCAGCCGAGTGCCGCCTCGACGCCGCACTGGGTCGCAAAGATACGGTCCTGAGCATCGGGCTGGCCGCCGCGCTGCGTGTGGCCGGGGATGGCGACGCGGGTCTCGCGGCCGGTCTTAGCCTCGATCTCCTTGGCGATGTCGTAGACAATCGACGGGCTCGTGCGCTCGGCGAGCTTCTTCTTGTACTCCTTCTTGGGCAGCGCCGCGTCCTCCTTGGAAATGGCGCCCTCGGCGACTGCCACGATGGTAAAGCGGCTGCCGGTTTCCATGCGATGCTCGATGGTCTTGATGACGTTGTCCATGTCGTAAGGGATCTCGGGGATCAGGATGACGTCCGCACCGCCCGCAACGCCGGCGTACAGCGGAATCCAACCGACCTTGTGGCCCATGATCTCGATGACGAACACGCGGCCGTGGCTCGAGGCGGTGGTGTGGATGTCGTCGATGCACTTGGTGGCGACGTCGATGGCGCTCGTAAAGCCAAACGTCATCTCGGTGCCCCAGGTGTCGTTATCGATGGTCTTGGGCAGGGCGATAACGTTGAGGCCCTCTTCGCGCAGGCGGTTGGCGGTCTTGGTGGAGCCGTTGCCGCCCAGCATAAACAGGCAGTCGAGCTGCAGCTTGTGATAGGTGTGGACCATCGCCGGCACCTTCTCGACGCCATCGGCCTCGGGAATGTCCAGACGCTTGAACGGCGTGCGGCTCGTGCCCAGAATGGTGCCGCCGCGGGTGAGGATACCGCTAAAATCGGCGGGCGTCATGACGCGGAACCTGCTGTAGATAAGGCCCTGGTAGCCATCCTCGAAACCGTAGATCTCGATAGGCTCTTCGCTATTGGTCATGAGCGTTTTGACGATGCCGCGCATGGTGGCGTTGAGCGCCTGGCAGTCGCCGCCACTAGTAAGAAGACCGATCCTGAGCATGATGAATCCTTCCGGGCAAGTTATAACATGCGCATAAGTTTACCCCCGCACACTGTTGATACGGGGGTAAAACGTGTTAGCTCAAGCGTATGGAAATGTAAGCAACGTCAGGCGAGCGTAAGGACGACGGTGCCAGCTCCTTACAGCGCGAAGGCGTCGACGTCGCCCCAGTGGCGGCGCAGTGTGATGGCGGCGGCGGGTTCGGTATTGTCAAAGACGACCGACCATTGCGTGTTGCTGGTGATGTCTTCCGGATTGGGCTCTTGCGCCGCAGCGCGTAGGGCCTTCCAAGCGACTGCCTCGTCTTGGGCGCCGGCATGGGCGTCAAGGACATCGGCGATGGCGACGGCGCGCTCCTTGCCATGGCCAAGCTCGTCATTCTTTTGGTTGGGCAGCACTTCGTCACCATAACAGGCGTAGAAGTTCGTGACCTGGCGTACAGGAGTCGCTTTGAAAGCGCGGTCCGGATCGCGCGGATCCCACTCCACCACGCGCGCATCACCGGCGGCGTCGTTGATAAAGAAGTGGTAATCGCGCCCGGCCATGGCATGCATGTCGTAGGCAGAAAGCAGGTCGACGGCCTCCTGCGTGGTGGCCGCGCGGTCGAGCACCAGGCGGATGGCGAGCGAAGTATTGATAACAGGGCGCTGCGTGTCCTGGTCGCAAGGTTTGGAATCCAAGGTGAGCACGGCGATGGTCACACCACATTCGTTAACACCATCGAGCTGGGCGAAGGGGCCCATGAGCGCGGCGGCGCGTCCGGCAATGGAGTCAAGCGGGGCGTTGTTGCCCAGGTTGTTGAGAGCGGCAAACCCAATGGAGGCATAGCCATCGCGCGGGTGGTTGCGCACCAGCAGCGCCGAGGTGTCGTCCTTAAAGTCGTAATTGCGACCGGTGCGCACGCGGCCTTCGGCATCTACGGCGACAAAAGCGCTGCAGGCAAACTGGGGCGCCTGGACATGTGCCGGCACGCCGGGGAGCACCTGCGCCACCACGGCATCGATGTAGGCCTGGTCGTCGCGCACGCCAGCGGCGATGATGCGGTCAAGGTCGTAGTCGTAGGCGATATCGATCGCGTACAGGTCATAGCCATCCGTGTAGCCGGTCAAGCGTTTGAGTGACGCGGCGGACTTGATTTGTTTGCGATAAACGATACCGGTGGCAGCGGCAAGGCCGACGGCGACTCCCGCGACACCGCAGGTGATGGCAATGTTACGTGGCTTCATGGCGGCTCCTTTCGTCCTGTTAGCGTAATTGTCGCAAAAGGTGTGCGGGCGCAGCGGTTCAACTTGGTGAGCGGCACGGGATTAACCATGGAATGAAAGGCATGGCACCGGCGCGGCGGGGTATGCTGGAGAGGATCAGCAACCCAGCGAAAGGGGAGAGCATGACGGATCAGGAAACGCCCGAGCGCGCGCACGTGACGGCCGACGATATCGAGGCAGCCAACGACCTTATCGACTTTATCGAGGCATGCCCCAGCATGTTCCATACGGCGGCGACCATTATGGCCGAGCTCGACGAGGCGGGCTTTACCTACCTGCCCGAGAATGCGGCGTGGGACATAGAGCCGGGCGGGCGTTATTACACGCAGCGCAATACCTCGAGCGTCATCGCTTTTAAGGTGGGCGAAGACCTGGCCGCTACGTGGGGCGAGGACGGCGTTGCCGGCGACTATCATTTTCAACTCACGGCGTCACACAGCGATTCGCCGACGTTTAAGGTTAAGGCCGTGCCCGAGCTCGACGGCGCGGGCGAGACGCTGCGCCTGAATACCGAGGCCTACGGCGGCATGATCGACTACACCTGGTTCGATCGTCCGCTGGCACTCGCGGGTCGCGTACTGGTGCGCGAAGGCGACCGTATCGAGAGCCGCCTGCTTGCCACCGAGCGCGAGGTTGCCATTATTCCGAGCCTTGCCATCCACATGAACCGTGGCGTTAACGAGAGCTTTGCTCCCAACCGAGCCGTTGACCTGTGCCCGCTCATCAGCGCTGGTGACCTTAAGCAGGGTGACTTTGACGCCCTGATCGCCGACGAGCTGGATGTTGAGCCCGAGCAAATTCTGGGCCGCGATCTGTTCCTGGTCAATCGTCAGGATGCGCGCATTTGGGGCTGGGCCGACGAGTTTATCTCGACGCCCAAGCTCGACGACCTGGCCTGCGCCTACACCTCGCTGCAGGCATTTTTGGGTGCCGAGAACGCGCACGACGTTTCGGTCTTCTGCTGCTTCGATAACGAGGAGGTTGGCTCCGAGACCAAGCAGGGAGCCATGTCGACGTTCTTGGCCGACGCGCTGCGCCGCATTAACGGATCGCTGGGCTTTGACGACGAGTCGTACCATCGCGCCCTTGCCGCTTCGATGCTCGTGAGCTGCGACAACGCGCATGCCGTGCACCCCAACCACGCCGAGAAGTGCGATGCTCGCAATCAGGTGGTGCTCAACGGCGGTATTGTCATTAAGGAAGCCGCTAACCAGCACTACTGCACCGATGCCTTTAGCCGCGCGGTGTTCCAAGCCATCTGCGATGACGCCGACGTACCCACGCAGGCCTTCGCCAACAAGAGCGACATGGCCGGCGGCTCCACCCTCGGCAATCTGTCTAATATGCAGGCGAGTATGCACGCCGTGGACGTGGGCCTGCCGCAGCTTGCCATGCATTCGAGCTACGAGACCGGCGGCGTTCGCGACGTGATGTACGCCATCCGCGCCCTCACCGCGTTCTACGAGCGCAACCTAACCATCAACGGAGCCGAAAGCGTGGAGCTCTAAATGCAAACCGAAGACGAGAAGACCGAGCGCAAGCTTGAGCTCATCGATCAGAGTTCGCAGCTGTTTGTCACCGCTTGCCATGAGTCGGGAATCGACGTGTCCAAGGTAGTGCCAACGGGCGACGAAGAGCTCAAACGCAGAGCCTATTCGGACCGCTACAGCGAAAAGGCGGGCTGCTTTTAATGAGCGGGACGCAGTGGACGCAGCTAATTAGCTGGTATCGCTTTAATTAATTGAGAACGCCACAGGTAGAGCCAACGCCAGCGAGCGACGTCCAGAGCGAACAAGTTGGCATGAAAAAGGCGAGGCATTGACCTTTTGGTCATGCCTCGCCTTTTGAATGACAAATTGTCGCCCTGGGCGTCGCGCAGCGTCGACTGGTCCGCCGTTCGTTAGAACGGCGGAACCCATGGGGCTCGCAGCGTCGAGGGGTTCCGGCGTTTGGTAAAACGCCGGAACAATTAATGCTCGATCCAGCAGCGAAGCGTTTCGCCCGCCTGCAGGTGACGCAGATTCTCCGCGGCGATGTCGACCACATTGTTGAGCGTGGCGGCCAGGTGGAACCAGCCGGAGACGTGCGGCGTGATGAGCATGTTGGGCGCATCCCACAGGGGGCTTGTCTCAGGCAGCGGCTCGGGGTCGGTGACGTCGACCGCGGCGCCGGCGAGGTGCCCGGACTCCAGAGCGGCAACCAAGTCGTCGGCGACCACAAGATCGCCGCGGCCGCCGTTGGCAAAGAAGGCGCCCGGCCTCATCGCGGCGAAGAACTCGGCGTTCGCCAGGCCGCGGGTCTCGGGTGTGCTGGGCATAAAGGATGCGACGACGTCTGCCTCGGCCAGGCGCTCAGACAGGGCATCCATGCCGTCCATGTCCTCAAACACGATGGGGTAGACGAGCGGATGACGCTTGATACCGCGGACGTGCGCGCCCATGCTGCGGCAGAGCGTGGCAAAGTGGCCGCCGATATCGCCCGCGCCCAGCACCAGCACGTTGGCGTTTTTGAGCGAGGTGACCGGCCCCAAATCCTCCCAGCGATGCTCGCGCTGCAAGTCGTGATAGCCGGGCAGGCGCTTCATCATGGAAAGGACCATGGCAAACATGTGCTCGCTTACGGCCTGACCGTAGGCGCCGATCGAGCAAGACAGCTTGGCGTCAGCAGGCACGGTGCCAGCAGCAAGGTAGTCGTCATAGCCGGCGGTCTGCAATTGCAACAGCTGGAGATGCTCGCATGCCGTGAGCATGTCAGGGTCGATGTTGCCCAGGATTACGTCGGCATCGGCGACCTGCTCGCGCGTGGCAGCGTCGGCGCTCGTGTAGATAAAGTCCTCGCCCGGAGCGCTCGACTCAAGAATTGCGCGATGACGGTCGTTGACGGGCAGTAAAACCAGGATGTTCACAAGCAGTCCTCTCCGCTTGACCTACCAAAAAGGGACAGGTTTATTTTGGCAGGTTTTATCAGGCAAAACATTCAAATAAAAACGCCGGATGCAAGACGAGCGTACCCGTCAGCATCCGGCGCATCTACAGCTACCAGCTCAGCAGCTCGTAGCCGTCCTCGGTCACCACGAGCTGAACCTCGCACTGGGCCGAATCGCTGCCGTCCTTGGTGCGCACGCACCAACCGTCACCCTTGCTAATCTTGATGTCGGGCGCTCCGGCGTTGACCATGGGCTCGATGGTAAAGACCATGCCCGGGGCCATGATGGTGTCCACATCGGGCGCCTCGGTGGTAAAGCCCACAAACGGGTCCTCGTGGAACTCCTTACCGATGCCGTGTCCGCCGTACTCGCGCACCACGCTAAAGCCGGCGTCCTCGACGGTCTTTTGCACTGCCTCGGCCATAACGGACAACGGCAGCCATGGCTTGACGGCCGCCAGACCCGCCTCCACGCTGGCGCGGGTGACGTCGACCAGGCGCTGGCGCTCGGCCGAGACCTCGCCGATGCAGAACATACGGCTCGAGTCGCTAAAGTAGCCGTCCAAGATCGTGGAGCAGTCCACGTTGATGATGTCGCCCTCGTGCAGCACGTCCGTGTCACAGGGGATGCCGTGGCAGACGACGTCGTTGATCGAGGTGCACACGCTTTTGGGGTAGCCCTCGTAGTTGAGGTCGGCCGGCGTGCCACCGTGCTCGACGGTGTAGTCGTAGATCATCTGGTCGATCTGGTTGGTGGTCATGCCTGCGGCGATATGCTCGCCCACATAATCGAGCACGCCCACGTTGATGGCGGCCGAGCGCTTAATGCCCTCGATATCGGCGGGCGTCTTGTAGAGCGTGCGGGGCAGAACCTCCCAGCCCTCTTCCCACAAGCGCTCGAGGCGCTCATCAAAGGCGCTATGGCATTTCTTGTATTTCTTGCCGCTGCCGCACCAGCAAGCGTCGTTGCGGCCGGGCACGGGTCCTTTGTCATACATGGCTAACTTCCTTTCATTCGCAGCTAGTATAGCCCACCCACGCGTCCATAAAAGTTGCGGTGATATAGTTCCGATTTAAGCGGTTTAACAGCACAAATAGGAACTATATCACCGCAACTGATGGGGCGGGATGGCGGGCACTAGCTGCTGCGTGGTTTTGTTAGTAGCTCACCTGGCAGGGGATGCCGAGGGCTTGGACGCGCGCGGCAATGGCGTCGAGCACCTCGGGCGCTGCTTTGGCAAGGCCGGCGACCGGTGTCTCGCGCGCCACCGTGTAGATGGTCGCTTCTTGCGGGCGAATGCGCTCAAGCGCCGCGAGCCAGGGGGCAACGTACTCCTCGCCGGTGTTGTCGATGGGCTTGCCCCGGTACTCACCGCTCAAAAACATCGTCTGGATAATAACGTGACCATCAAAGCTTACGAACGTCTCGATCTGGTGCTCGACGTTGTAGGGGCCAACAGGCTGGTCGAGCAGCTGGATAAACGCCGGGTCGACGGTATCGAGCTTAAGAATGTTGTCGTCGACCATCATGAGCGCGTCGTGCACCTCGGGGCGGTCGGCGCGTGTGCCGTTGGAGAGCACGGCGATCTTGGAGTTTGAGGCAAGCTCGTCGCGCAGCGCGACGGCGCCGGCGATGGCCTGTGGAAACTCCGGTGCGGCGGTGGGCTCGCCGTTGCCTGCGAAGGTGATTACATCGGGGAGCTCGCCCTCGGCTGCCATCTCGCGCAGCTTTGCCTCGAGCGCTTCGAGTACCACGGCAGCCGTGTTATACGGCTCATGGCAGGGGCGCTCGGCGTTGAGGCCGTTCTCGCAGTAGATGCAGTCGAACGTGCAGATTTTGCCGCTGGCCGGCATCATGTTGACGCCGAGCGAGAGACCAAGGCGACGGCTGCGAACGGGCCCAAAGATGGGGCTGGCATTCAAAAACGTAGACATAGGCATATGCTCCTCAAGACAATTGTGCCTAAGCATAGCATCGGCTCCAAAGCAAGGTGTGGGCTCTTGCTTTACAAGTTTCGTTTTTTCACGTCGCTCATGATGCCGTACCATGAAAAGCCTCGGGTCGGGTAAAGTTAATCTGTTAACAAGGTGTAAAGCAATGCGGGTCCATCCAACCGTGCTGACGTGCAACTGGATGAGCATTGATGATGGGGGCACAACATGGATTTTACGGTCGAGAATGCGGGCACCACGATTGCCTGTCGCGAATATGCCGACCCGGATGTGTCGCCTGATGCTCCTGCCTTGGTGTGCGTGCACGGCGCTTGTGTCGACGGCACATTTTTCGACAGCATCGCTTGTGAGCTCAGTCGCAACTACCGCGTAATTGCCTACGACCGCCGCGGCTGTGGTGGCAGCAGCGATGCGGCAGACGGCAGCTATGATCTTGCCGCTCAGGCCGCCGATCTGCAAGCCGTGATCGAACACGTTGGCGCTCCGACAAATGTGCTTGCGCATAGCGCCGGTACGTTGGTGGCGTTGGAGCTTCTTCGTACCGAACCCCATCTCGTCGCCCGTGCGATTCTGCATGAGCCGGCTGTGTCGGCCGAAGGCGTCGGCCTGGGCGCAGCTCCGGTTTTGCTCGATATGATTGCGGCTGGAAAGGTTTCAAGGGCGCTCCGGCTTTTCTTGGGAGCCCTCGGCGACTTGGACCCCGAGGCTCCTGGAACGACCGAAGCAGAAGCCAAGCATGCCCTGCGCAACGGCCGCGGTTTCATGGCAAACGAATACGGGATTACTATGACCTGCGTTCCCGATTGGGATAGCGTTCGCGCGTCAAAAACGGTGGCCGCTGTGCTCCTGGGCAAGCTCTCGATTGGCACGCCCCGCGAGGCTGGCACGCGAGCGGCTGCCGAATATCTCGATTGCTCCCTCGTAACGGTTCCCGGCGCGCATAACGGTCTGCGCGATCGCCCGGCAGCGGCTGCCCGGGCTGTCCGTGGCATCCTGGGGCTCTAACACCCGCAATGGCCAAAGCAGGCTTCACCCGCAAACGTTTCGGCCGTGTTAACAAATGTGCTCAAAACCTCACGTCTGCGACTTCAATCGCGCCGCCTGCCAACTCATAAAAATGCAACAGCATTCACGTACTTACCTGCATCGACAAGGTGTTACCCTTGTAGCATTTGGAACCCACCGCTACCATGCGAAACTATCGAAAGGGCCCCATATGCTCAATAATCACGAGGTCAATCTAACCGACGAGGAGGCTGCCGCTGAGGTCGCCCGCGTCGCGAAGACCTACCCCGTGGTGCGTTTGCTGTCGGCCGATCAGATTAAGAGCGAGCCTAACTGCCTGCTCGCCGGCGATCGGTGTCCTTGTTTGCGCCAGTCGAGTCTTGAGGCTTTGGCAGACTCCGATGAGGTGTCGGAGCAACTGCTCAATGATGGTACCGAGTACCGCGCTCGCCTGCGCCCTCTGAAGGTCGAGGGCGAGCCTCACGTCCTGCTGATGGTGCGTCCGATTGATGAGCAAGAAGCTGCAGAAGAGGACCTTGTCTACACCGACGTGCTGACGAGCGTGCGCAACCGCCGATATTACGAGGAAAAGCTCCGTAGCGCCCGCATGAAGGCCGGCGTGGCGGTGATCGACCTTGATGATTTTAGGGTCTTCAACGATACGTGTGGTCGTCATGCCGGCGACCTTGCACTCGGTGCTGTGGCGACAGCCATACGCAGCGGAATTCGTTCGACTGACGAGCTTGTGCGCTATGGCTGCGACAAGTTTGTGGTCGTCATGCCCAATATTCCCTCCGATGACTTCGCCCGTCGCCTGCATCAGGTGTCCGATGCCGTTCGTTCCACGATTGTTCCGGGCCATGAGTACGTGAGCTTGACGGCATGTGTTGGTGGCGTTCGCATTCATGGCGAGACGGTCGATGAGGGCGTTGGCCGTGCTGTCCAATTATTGAGCCGCGCTAAGGCAAAAGCCGGTACGGTCGTGACCGATGCCGATTCCATCGAGGCCTTCCAAAGCGAAAAGCCTTTGGTGCTTATTGTCGATGACTCCGAGATGAACCGAGCCATTCTCAGCGAGATGCTCAAGGACGAGTATTGCATCCTCGAGGCCGATAACGGTCGTATAGCGCTCGACATGGTCGACCGCTATGGCGATGAGTTGTCGCTCGTGATGCTGGACATTGTCATGCCGGGCATAAGCGGCTTTGGGGTGCTGGCCGATTTGTCGCGCCGAACGGGTATCGACAATCTGCCTGTCATCATGATTTCGAGCGAAGATTCCGATGATATGGTTCTGCGCGCGTACGAGCTGGGCGCCTCGGACTATATCAACCGCCCGTTTGACTCCCGTATCGTGCGCCGCCGCGTAAGCAACACCATCCGCCTGTACGCCAAACAGCGCCGCCTGACGAGCCTGCTGTCCCAGCAGTACAACGAGCGCGTCAAGAACAGTCGCATGCTCATCGACATCATGGCCGGCGTCATGGAGCTTCGCAATGGCGAGAGCGGCAGGCACGTTACGAACATCGAGAAGCTGACCGAGCTGCTGCTTGGCTGTCTGGTCCAGCGTAGCGACACCATCTCCCTCGACAATGAGGAGCGCTCCACGATTGCCCTGGCTTCGGCGCTGCACGATATCGGCAAGATGTCGATTGACGATACGATTCTCAACAAACCCGGGCGCCTTACGCCCGAGGAGTTCGAGATTATGAAGACGCATACCACGATCGGTGCCGACATGTTGCTTGAGTTGGGTCGCCATCACGTCGGCAATGCGCTTATGGAATATGCGTACCAGATTGCGCGTTGGCATCACGAGCGCTGGGACGGCAAGGGTTATCCCGATGGCCTTAAGGGCGACGAAATTCCCATTGCCGCGCAGGTGGTTTCGGTGGCTGACGTGTACGATGCGCTGACGAGCGTGCGCGTGTACAAGGACGCTATCCCGCACAAGGAGGCGATCCAGATGATCCTGGACGGCAAGTGCGGCACCTTTAACCCGCTGTTGCTCGACTGCCTGCTCGAGGTGCAAGACCGTATTGCCGAGACGTTGGCACGTCCCGCCGACGTTGTCGCGTTTCCCACGATTTAGTTTGACCAAAGGAGTTTTAATCCATGATTTCCATGCGTGAGGCGTATGAGAAGATCGGCGCTAATTATGATGACGCGTGCGCTCGGCTGATGGGCGAGGAAATGCTTGCCCGCTTTGCCCTCAAGTTTTTGGATGACGAGAGCATGGACAAGCTGGAGGCCGCCATGGCGGCAGGAGACGCCGAAGGTGCGTTTATGGCAGCGCACACGCTCAAGGGCGTGAGCCAGAACCTGGGATTCGATAATCTGTACGAGCCGGCGGTCGTGGTGACCGAAGCGCTGCGCGGCGCCGATGCCGTTGACGGCGCTCGCGAGGGAATGCATGCGCTGCAGCAGCAATATGCGGCTACGATGTCGGCCCTGCGCGAGGCGGCTGAATAAGAGGCTGCGAGCCTTGATGACTATGAGAGTGGATAATCTCCCGTTTTAGGCCCGGTGACGGCCTCAAAGTGGGAGATTATCCACTCTCGTTCGATACGTGTCCAAAAATCCACGCTCACCCCTTCTGATTAGTGAATGGCCTATGCGCACTGGCGGGGCTTTCCGCATGCAATCCATATCGTTGTTCGATAAACTGTTCGAATAACGATAGAGTCGATGAGGGTGAGTGTATGTCCAACAGCGTTCAGCGTATGGCCAAGGCGGGCGAAAATATCAGGAAGCTTGGTTTTTGCATGGCAGCCGTTTTTGCAGGGATGCTCGTCGCTTTTGCCGCGTTGGTTGTTTACGTGATCTGGTATGCGGTTACAAACGTTGCTTCTGTCGATTCTTTCGGTGTCGTGACGCTTCTCAATGGCGGGTGCATCGTTATCCCAAGCGGACTGTGCCTGGCACTCGTCGTGGGTATTTCGCTTGTCGTTTTGTGCGGGATCAGCCGTAACATCTCGCGAGGCGTCTCGCCCTTTACCAAGACGCATGTGCGGCTTATCCGTGTTCTCGCGCTTGCCTTTGCTGTTAACGCCGCGGTTTCGCTTGTTGGTGCCTATGGATCGGTCAATCTCACCATTGGCGGACTGGAGCTTTACATCGTGCCTCATTCCTTCGTTATTGAGATTTGCCAAGGCGCTACCTTTGATGCGGGGTCGTTTATCGGCGCAGTTGTCTGTTTGTTTATCTCGGCGATCTGGAGTTATGCCTCGCTGCTCCAAGAGCAGTCTGACGAGCTTGTGTAGGAGGAAACATGAGCTATCTCATCATCGAGCTTGAGACGCAGCTGCTTAAGACCGGAAAGACCAGCGCTGATCTGATTCGGGCGACGGGGCATACTCCGGCTAATATTTCAAAGCTTAGAAACGGAAAGATAAAAGCTATTCGCCTAAAGACGCTTCTCGATATCTGTGATGAGCTTGATTGTCAACCGGGAGATATTATTCAGCGCGTGAGCGAGAAAGAGCTTGAGGAGCTTATTGTCGAGCGCGCGAAAAATGTCGTGAGACAGATGCGGGATGGCGGAGGCAACGAGGCGTCGCTTCCGACATCAGTCTTCGCTGTCGATTTGAGTGACGAGTAGCTTAAGGCGAACAACTAAAACGAAATATCAGCGTGAAGGGACTCGTGTCTAACACGGGTTCTTTCTTTTAGATTATCTTGACAAATACGAGTTATCGAAAAACAATAACAACTATGGAAAACGATAAAGGAAAGGAGGGGCGATATGAGCGGTTTTGCTATCAAGCAGAACGGGAGGCCAATGAACGCATCAGCGATTAAGCTATCAAAAGTATCAAAGCGCTACGGGAAACGGCGCGTTTTGCATGACGTTTCCTTCGAGGTGCATCAGTCTGAGCTCTGTGCCCTTGTCGGTGCAAACGGTGCGGGCAAAAGCACGCTCATTAAAATCGTCTTGGGCATCTGTGAGCCATCGTCGGGGAGCGTGGAGCTCTTTGGAGGCAAGTCAAAAAGAGAGCTTAGCCTGATGCGGACGCGTGTCGGCTATGTACCAGATTCCAGTGGAGCATACCAATCTCTCAGTGCGGCTGAGAATCTTCGGATCCGATGTGCGGAATGGGGGCTCGATGAGAAGCGTGAGATTCCTCGCGTTTTGAGCCTAGTCGGGCTGGACATCGATGAAAAAAAGAGCGTAGGCAGTTTTTCTCTGGGAATGAAACGGCGGCTGGATATAGCTACAGCTTTGTTGGGTGACACGGACTTGCTAGTTTTCGATGAGCCAGCAAATGGGTTGGACCCGCTGGGCATTGAGAGCATATGGACCCTTATCGGCCGATTGAATCGAGAGCAGGGTAAGACCATGCTCATCTCTAGTCATGATTTGGATGAGCTGGCATCGGTTGCAACAAGCTGCCTGTTTCTTCATGACGGCGAACTGCTAAAAAAGGAATCGATGGACGTCATAAGGGACGAGGCGTCGTCCCTAAAAGAGTATTACAGGTGTTTGATGAAGGCGGTCTCGCTATGAAGCGGGCGATCCATCCCATAAAGGCAGATATGATGCGTTTGCACAGGATATTTCCGGCGAAGTTTGGTCTTGCGCTTATGCTGGCGTTCGGCCTTCTCTTCGGCATCTTTCTGAAAAACGGAACAACGTTGCTCGCCTTTGGCAATAGCGTTTTTGGGGAGGATATTGGCTTCTGCTGGAATGTAATCGATCCTACTGCGCCTGATGAGTCCCTTGTGCGCAGTGCTTTTGCCGGTACCTCCCTGTTCGTTCCACTCATCGTTTGCCTGGCGATTTTACAGGAGCACGGCTATGAAGAGGGATGCCGAATTTCTTCAGCAAGAGGTCTTGCCCGCTTTAACGGGGCTCTGGCACATGTACTTTCGTCTGCTTTAATAATCGGCGCAACATATAGTGCGCTTTGCCTTCTTCTGTTTGCAATAGCGATAACACGTGGAGGGCAAAACTATGCGCATAGCATGCTGGCTGCATTTTTGCCCGCAATGATGATTAACGCCGTATTGGTGATATCGGTTGCGTTGGAGACGGTGACCATCTATCGGATTACAAGCAGCGCCGTATTGAGCGGGGCTGTGGTAATAATCGGATTTGTCATGAGCTTGACGCTCTACGGAACTTACCTTCAGACGCCCATATCGTCCTTGCGATGGATTTTATTTCTTCCGGGGCCGTACCTTGGAGTCGGGTGTGCCCTTGGGTATAGCGATATGGGGCAGCTGACGCTTCTGGGATATGGCGTGGCAGCCAGCTGTCTATCGGTATTGATTTACGCTCTCGTGAGCTTTCGCGCTGGGGGTGTGCTCAATGGCTCGTCAGATTAAAAGACTTCTCCAGTCAGAATTGAAGCATGTGAGCAAATGGGCGTACGCCTTAATCCTGGTAATTTATGCGTGCATGGTGGTATTGCAGCTTAATTCTTTCCCGATGTGGTTCTGTAGCCTCCGTGAGAACAGTTTCTTGGGCTTTTTCCCAGACCCGACGCTTCCGCTATCGGCGGAGGATGTCCTTCTATTTGGTAATGCAGAGGTTTTTCGTGGTCTGCTGTTCAACGTAGCCCCGTTGGCTCATGCATTGTTCTTTCCGTTCATCGCGGCTTGCATTGTACCGCGCTTTGTCAGTTCGGGCTTTATTGAGGAACCGTGGGGGTTGTCGGAGGCTCGGGGAGGGAAGCGTGTGTGCGCTATCGTTGCGCGAGTGGTGCTGTCTTCTTTTGCCCTTTTGGGCGCGTTTATCTTGTCGAGTGTCGTTTTGTACTGTCTTAACTGCGTGATCGTTTTGGATGCTCAGCAGTATTTCAACCTGCATGTATTTTGCTATCGACTTGTTCTTGCTGCCGCTGCCTGCCTTGCATACGTGGTCTCTTGCGTAATCGTTGTTTCCTATTTTGGGTCCGGCTTCGGTCCGATTGGCATGCTGCTGCTTGTCGACGTCGTGGCGATCTACATACAGCTCGGAGCCAATTCCATGCTTCCGCTTCCGTCCTCGATGCTCATGTGGATTTGCGGCGTGACCCCGTTGGGGGACGGTCAATGCGTTTCGATTTTAATTGACTGCCTAATAAACGTAGCAAGCGTTTTTACCATCTGCTTTACCGTCGACCGATTGCGGTCGAGATTTCTTTGATTGTTTGTGAGGGATGACCATACCGAGCACACCGAATACAGGGGGGGGCGGGCACCGTGGCTGGTGTACGCCCCCCCCTGGCTTAGGAGGCTTTAACTTGTGTGGCTTGCGAGCTAACGGGTCTGCTTTACCTTGGCCGCCGCCTCGACAAACGACTTCCACAGGTTAAAGTCGGTCTCGATCGTCTGCCAGGTGTACTCAGGATGCCATTGCACGCCCAGGCAGAAAGGCTGGCCTTCGACTTCGATGCACTCGGGAACGCCGTCGGTTGCCTTGGCGACCAAACGCGTGCTCTTACCCAGACGATCGACGCAGCAGTGGTGTGCGGAGTTGGTTTGGATCAGCCTGTGTCCGCCAACCGCGCGGTCGAGCAGCGAGCCCGGCACGACCTCGACGGGATGCACGGGGTCGTTGAGCACGTGGGTATGGCGCCACTGCGTGCGGCCCTCGCGAGCGCCCAGGCTCGGCACGTCCATGCACAGGGTGCCGCCAGTGGCGACATTGAGCAACTGCGTGCCGCGGCAGGTGGTAAAGAGCGGCTTTTTGGCGCGGAGCACCTCGCCGACCAGCTTAAACTCAAAGCTATCGCGGATCTCGCAGCAGAGGGTGGGGTCGTAGGGTCGATCATCGCCCCAACGTTTGGGATTGACATCGGGGCCGCCGGGAATGGCGATGCCGTCGGCGATATCGACGTAATGACGGATGACCTCAATGTCCTCGGTGATGGACATCTGCAGTGGCAGGCCGCCGGCGGCAAGAATGGCATCGACAAAGACACTTGCGATTTCCTCGTTGGGGGAGAGCGTCTCGCTTAAAAACGGCTTTGCCTCTTCCCAACGCGGCGCGACGAGGATGAGTGGGCGGTCGGCGGGGGCGACGTCGACGTGTGGGGTGTAGGACGATGAAGTGCGAGTTCCGATCATAGGTGTTGCTTTCGAATCTAAAGGTGACAGGGCGCATGAGAGACGTGGGACAACACTTCCGATGGATTTTGTCCCACGGGGTGGCTGGTTAGTGGCCCTTGATGGAGTTGAGGAAGTCCTGGGCGCGCTTGGTCTGGGGGTGGTCGAAGAACTCATCGGGCGTGCCGGTTTCCACGATCTGGCCGTCGGCCATAAACACGACGCGGTCGGCTACGCGGCGGGCGAAGTTCATCTCGTGCGTGATGACGATCATCGTCATGCCCTGCTGGGCCAGACGGACCATGACTTCGAGCACCTCGTTGATCATCTCGGGGTCAAGGGCGCTCGTGGGCTCGTCAAAGAGCATGGCCTTGGGCTGCATGGCGAGTGAACGGGCGATGGCCACGCGCTGCTGCTGGCCACCCGAAAGCTGTGCGGGCACCTTATCGGCCTGCTCGGCCACGCCCACGCGGCTCAGCAGGTCCATGGCGCGCTCACGAGCCTCCTCCTTGGAGACGCCCAGCACATCGACCGGTCCCAGCATAACGTTCTGCAACACGGTCATATGCGCGAACAGGTTGAACTGCTGAAACACCATGCCCAGCTCGGCACGCATGCGGGCAAGATCCTTGCCTTCCTGCGGCAGGGGCTCGCCCTCGATGAGGATCTCACCCGAGTCGATGGTTTCCAGACGGTTGATGGTGCGGCACATGGTCGACTTGCCCGAGCCCGAGGGGCCGATCACCACGACGACCTCGCCACGGTCGACCGAGAGGTTGATGTCGTTGAGGACGTGCAGATCGCCGTAGTGCTTATCGACGTGTCTGAGCTCGATCAGCGGCTGATTGCCGGTGGAAGAGGTGCTCTGTGCCATGGTGCTCGGCTCCTTATGACTCGAAATGGTAAAGCGTTAGCGGATGATGGTCGCGCCGGTCTTGTGCGAAACGTAGACAGCGGCCTTGTTGATCGCGACGTTGATGAGGATGTAGATGACCGCGATCACCAGATAGACCGACACGAGCGCGTCGTAGTTGGTAATGAGCACGCGGGCATTTTGCATGAGGTCGGGGTAGCTCACCACATAGGCGACGGTGGTGTCTTTGACTACGACCACAAGCTGCGAAATCAACGACGGAATGATAAACCGAATCGCCTGGGGCAATACGATTTTAAAGGTGATTTTGGCCTTGGAGAGACCGAGCGCCTGGGCGGCCTCGACCTGACCGCGCGGCACGGCGTTGACGCCGGCACGGAAGATCTCGGCCAGTACGCCGGCCGCAGCGAGTGCGACGGGAAGCGTGAGCATCCAAAACGACGGCAGTGCGATCTTGTACTGGGGCAGTACCAAAAAGAAGAAGTAGATGAACAGCAGGCTCGGCACGCCACGGAAGAAATCGGTGAGCACGCGGCAGACCAGCTGCAGCGGCTTGATGTCGCTGGTACGGCCGAGCATGAGGGCTAAGCCCAGTACCAGCGCGATGGCGCCGGCGGTGAGCGCGACCTTTACCGTGCCCTCAAAACCGGCAAGCAGGAACTTCCAGGTGGTGAGGTGCGTAAAGAAGTACCAGTAATGGACCGAAAGCTGGCCGGTCACATAAAAGCGCTGCAGTACCAGAGCGATGAGCGCGGCCACGGCAACAAGTGAGATGGCGGTGCCGACGCGAATCTTGGCGCGCATCTTGGGGCCGGGAGCCTCGTAGAGCGCATCGCGCATGGTGAGCGCGGAGGTGGAGTGCTTGCTCATCGGAGGATCCTCACCTTCTTATCGATATAGTTGCCAATGTGGCTCACCACAAAGGCCGTGCCCAGGTAGCCGAGCGCCGAGATAAAGAACGCGGCGACGCCGCCGAGCGAGCGCGTGTTGATGTAGCTCACCACGCCGGTGAGCTCCTGCGGTTTAAGCGGCACCTGACTGCCGAGCGCGGTGGTGAGCATGACGGCGATAAAGAGGTTGGTCATGGGCAGCACGCTCGAACGCAGCGCCTGCGGGATCACGATCTTGGCGAGGATACGGCTGAAGCTCATGCCCAGCGAGCGGGCGGCTTCCACCTGACCGACACCGACGGTGTTGATGCCGCTCATAAAGTTCTCGGAGCCAAATGCCGAGCCCAGCAACACCGTGGCGACGATGACGCAGGTGCGGTAGGGCAGGACGACCTTGAGCGGCGGCAGCGCGTAGACGACGATAATGAGCAGCGCGATGCCGGGGATGTTACGGAAGACCTGGACATACAGGTCGCCAAAGACGCGCAGCGGCTTGAGCGGCGACACGCGCATCACGGTGACGGCGACGGCCAGCACCATGGCGATGGCAAACGACTCAAGCGTCATGCCCCAGGTTGCTAGCAGCGCGTCGATATAGTTCTGGCCATAGAGCGACCAGAGCTCGGAGAGACTCATGCGGACCTCCCGCCGGTAAGGAAAGGGGCTCCCGTGTGTACGGAAGCCCCGACAACTCAGTGAGGAAACAGTTTAGCGCAATAAAGCGCATCGTGCGTTTCCGTATGGTTTCGTAGCGGCCGTTACTAGGCTCGCTGCCTAGGCGCCGATCTCGGGCAGCTCGGGAACATTGGTGTCGCCCGTACGGTCGCCAATGCAGATCTGCCACAGCTCGGTCCAGGTGCCGTCGTCCTCGATCTTCTTAAGGAAGTCGTTGACAAAGGCGACACCGTCGGAATCGAGCGGCAGGCCGATGCCGTAGGGCTCCTTGCTGCCGAAGGGCTTGCCGGCAATCTTGTACTTGCCGGGCTCGCGGACCAGGGCGCTCTGCTGCATGTTGTTGTCGATGACGTAGGCGTCAACGCGGCCCTGCTGGAGTGCCTGACGTGCCTCCTCGTCGGTCTTGAACTCCTGCTGGCTGGCCTTGGGGGCGAACTCCTCCAGGATGGCGGGGCCGTTGGAGCCGGACTGAACGGCGACGTTCTTATCGGCCAGGTCGTCGACGCCCTTGATGTCGCCGTTATCGGCGAGCACCAGGATAGCCTGCTGGGTGTAGTAATAGGGGCCGGCGAAGGAGACGAGCTTCTTGCGCTCATCGGTGATGGTGTAGGTGGCAAAGACGGCGTCGACCTGGCCGTTCTGCAGGACGGACTCGCGCGTGTCCGAGGTCACCTGCGTGATCTCGACCTTGTTCTCGCCCAGGATGTAGTTGGACAGGAGCTGTGCGATACCGGCGTCGAAGCCGCGGGTCTGACCGTCTTTCTCGTTGAGGAGGGAGAAGAGCGTGGAGGTCTGAACGCCACCGATCTTAAAGACGCCGGCGTCCTTGACGGCCGTCGCCCAGGTGCTGGCGGCGATGGCGTCGTCATCGGCCTTGGGGCCGTTGTCGACGAGCTTGTCGAATGCCTTGGCATCGAGCGTGGTGGAAGCCTCGGTATCCTCGGAGCTCTTGGAGGATCCGGCGGCGGAACCCTTGTCGGCCTCGGCGCTGGTGTCGGAGCAGCCGGCAAGACCAAGGCCGGCGACGGTTGCGAAGGTGGCGGCGACAAAGCCGCGGCGGTCGAGAACGACCTGCTGGGAGAGGTTCTTGCTCATGGTAGAACACCTTTCTCAATAAAATCCCTAGCGGTTGAGTAGAGTTATACCCCATCCCGCTCAAATGGGTCAACACGAAATAACTCAGAAACATACTTACCTTATGGGTTATTGTACCTACCAAAAAGGGACGGGCACCTTTGTGGTGGTTTGGGCTGGTACGGCGGCCGGTCTCGTTGTTTTGTCTCAATCTGTAACATCTGGACGGACAAAAGGTCTCTATCTGTTACAGATTTAGACAAAGGTCAGGGGCAAAGACGGTTTGTCTAGATCTGTAACAGTTAGACGGGAATTCGGGCCATGGATGTTACAGATTGAGATAATCGCGTCGCGAAAATAAAAACCTCCGCAAGGGCGCTTGCCGTTGCGGAGGTTTCTCTACTCGTTTAACAGTCTTACGGCTTCGGCGGCCATGTTTTCGACCGTCATGTCGTTCTGTGCCAACAGCTCGTTGGGGTCGTAGCGGTCGGGGAAGCCCTTGGCGATGCCGAAGGTGCGGGTGCGCAGCGGCGTGCAAGCCAGGTAACATGCCACGCGCTCGCCCCAGCCACCGTCCAAGATGCCGTCCTCGAGAGTGACGACAACGCGATGCTCGGCGGCAAGGCTGTCGAGGAACTCACGGTCGAGCTCAGTTGCATAGCGCGGGTTGACGAGCGTGGCCTCGATGCCGTACTCGGCAGCCAAGCGGTTTGCCACGCGCTCGCCCAGCTCAAAGAAATCGCCAAGTGCGAGCACGGCCACGTCGCGGCCCTGGCGCACCACGTTGTAGCGAACGGCGCTGTAATCGGTGCCCTCGGCAGGCGCCAGGTCGGGGCGGCTTACCAGGCCAATGCCCGGTACACGGATTGCTACAGGATGCTCGCGGTGGTCGAGCGACCAGCTCAGCATGGACAGATATTCCTCCATGCAGGCCGGTGCCAAGTAGTGCATGTTGGGAAGACCGCCCAGCATGGAGATGTCGAAGAACGAAAGATGTGTCTCGGACGTGGTGCCAAAGATCGACGCGCCAAATACCAGGATGGTCGCCGGGGCGTCGTTGAGGCACAGGTCGTGCCACAACTCGTCATAGGCGCGCTGCAAAAACGTGCCGTACACGCCAAAGACTGGCTTGGCGCCCGAGCGCGCAAGTGCGGTGGCGAAGGTGACGGCGTGCTCCTCGGCAATGCCCACATCGACAAATTGCTTGCCGGCGGCAGCGCGAAGCTCGGGCGTAAAGCCCATGATGTAGGGCGTGGCGGCCGTGATGCCCACGACCTGCGGATCGCGCGCAATGGCGGCACTGAGCGCCTCGCCCGTAATGTCGGCATAGGTGCGCGGCGCAGGCTCGCTCGGATGGCCCGGGCAGAGCTTGCGCCCAGTCGCCATGTCAAACGGACCCACGTGGTGCCAGCGCTCGGGGTCGCTCTGGGCCGGCTCAAAGCCCTTGCCCTTGGCGGTGGAGACGTGCAGCACGATGGGATGATCGATATTGCGCAGTTCCTGCAGCGCGTCGACCAAGGCCAACACATCGTTACCGGCGTCCAGATAGCGGTAGTCGAGCCCCATCGCGCGGAAAACGTTGCGCTCACAGGTGCCGTTGCTGGCGCGCAGCTCGGCCAGATTGCGATACAGGCCGCCATGGTTCTCGGCAATGGACTGGTCGTTATCGTTGACGATGATGATCAGGTTGCTGTCGAGCTCGGCGGCATTGTTAAAGCCCTCAAACGCCAGACCGCCCGAAAGCGAACCGTCGCCAATGATGGTGATGACGTTGTACGCATCGCCCGCCAGGTCACGAGCGTGCGCCAAGCCGCAGCCCAGGCTCACCGATGTGGAGGTGTGGCCCATGGCGAACAGGTCGTGTTCGGACTCGTCGGGATTGGCAAAGCCAGAGGCCTCGCCGTAGCGTGCCGGGTCGATATAAGTGTACGCGCGCCCAGTCAGCGCCTTGTGGGCATAGGTCTGGTGTGACACGTCAAAGACAATTTTGTCGGTGGGGGAGTTAAACACGCGATGGAGCGCGACCGTAAGCTCAACGACGCCCAGGTTGGGGGCAACGTGCCCGCCGACGGCGGCGGAGCTTTCGAGGATTGCCTGGCGGATCTCGCCGCAGAGCAGTGGAAGCTCGGCGCGGTCGAGAGCCTTGACGTCCTCGGGCGTAGTCGTTTGCGTAAGCAGCATCGTTGTGGGTTACTCCATGCGAATCGTGCGCCGGCACTCCCTCGGCCGGCACAATTGCACAAGACAGTCTCGCACATTTTGGCGTTTGATATGTGACGGCGGCGCGGTAATTCGCCAACTGGTGGGGCAAAACGTTTTGTCCGATGCCATACTGGTAGATTCGATGATGATTTTATCCAATGCGTGCAGGCTGCGGCTTGCCGCCGAGAGCCGCCGGAAGGAGGCCGCATGTCCGATACCGTTCGTGCCGAGAAAATCGCGCGCGAGGTCGACGATGCCGCCCGTCAGCTTGCCCAGGCGGGCCGCTTGGACCTGATGCATGAGTTTATCCAACATGGCGATGTGACGGTCTATACACATGTGACCTCGGTAGCGCGGGCAAGTCTGTCCTTTGCCGAGCGCCTGGGCCGCGTCGGTATCTCCGTCGACCGCGCCTCGTTGCTGCGCGGAGCCTTGTTACACGATTACTTTCTCTACGATTGGCACGACCCCGACCCAAGCCATCGACTGCACGGATTCCGGCATCCATTTTTTGCTCTGGCGCGTGCCGAGGAAGATTTTGAGCTGACGCCGCGCGAGCGGAATATTATCGTGCGGCATATGTTTCCGCTGGTGCCGGTGCCGCCGACGTGTCGTGAGGCATGGATTGTGTGCCTGGCGGATAAATGGTGCGCGCTGCGCGAGACGATTGCCGGCCGTCTGCCGCGCAAAGGCGGCGCGAACGATTTGAACGAGGGCTCGAGCGACAGCTCGAGCAAAGAATCGAACGAAAAGAGGAGTGGGTAGACGGTGGGAACCGCGATCGGCATGGCATTTGACGGCGCGACGCTTGCCGCTTGTCCGCTCTCGGCGCTGGTACTCTCGTTTGCCTTCTACGGTTTTTGCGGCTGGGTATGGGAGTCGACAGTCTGCGCCATGCTCAACCACGGACGATTTGCCAACAGCGGCTTTTTGCTGGGGCCGTGCTGCCCCATCTATGGCGCGGGCGGCATAGCATGCTGGCTTTTGCTGCGCGGGATTCCGGATGCCTCGAGCCAGTTTGTCGCTGCCGCGCTCGTATGCAGCCTGATCGAATATAGCGTGGGCGTGCTGTTGGAAAAAACGACGGGTGCCCGGTTTTGGGATTACTCGCACCTGCCGTTTAACCTGCACGGACGCATCTGTCTGTACTGGGCCTGCGCGTTTGGCTTGGGTGCGTTGTGCATTTGCCGTTTAGTGGAGCCGGCATTGCTGGGGCTGCTTGGCCATCTGCCGGTGCTGATTGTGCGGCTGTCCGCCTTTATCGTCGCGGTCGCGATGATGGTCGATGCGGTGTGCTCGTTGGCCAGCTGGCGCCGCCTGTCCGATCAGCTTGAGCGTGTGCGTGCCGACCTTGCCGACCGCATCAATGAGTCGCTTGCCGACGCCTCCGACTCTATGCTCGAACGTATTCCCGATTCGGCGATCGACTCGGTGGCGCAGACGCATATCCGCGGTCGCGCCGTTAACGCTTGGCTGGCCGAGCTGGGCGACGCGGCGCTCGATGCCCTGCGCGAGAAGGCATCAATGCCGACGTTTATCTCGGATGGTGCTCGCGGCCTGGCGCTCGCTGCCCGCCGCGTGGCCGATGCCGCGCCGAGCATGCCGCGTCCGTCGCTCACTCGTCTCCGCGCCGGCAAGCGCACGAGCCGTCCGGTGCCGAGTGTGTCGCTCAGCCGTCGTGACCTGCGCTTCTTTAACGCCTTCCCGCGTCTGCGCATCAATCGCTACGAGGGTGTCATCCGAGCTACCGACCTCCGCGACCGAGCCCGCGAGCTGTTCCGCCGCTAGCCGGGACGGGCGTGTTTGCGGCTTCCTTGCTCGCGTATTTCCCGTTCGTTTCGCACCCGTTGCTGCGTCGTTTCCAAGATTGCGGCACCGTTTCCATTCGACAACGCAGCGTTTAACAACGCCGTATCTGGTCTACACCAGTTGCCCCTCGGCCGCATTATGGGCGCCGACAACGTTCATGCGACAAAGGGGGAGCGAATGTACGATACGGGATCGACAACGTTTATGCTCATCTGCACCATGCTCGTGTTTTTAATGACACCGGGTCTAGCGTTTTTCTATGGCGGCCTGTCCAGGCGCAAAAATGTCATCAACACCATGCTTATGTGCTTTGGCGCCATTGGCCTGGTTGGTGTGCTGTGGATTGTCGCCGGCTGGTCGCTGGCCTATGGTGGCGACGGCGCGAACCCGTTTATTGGAGGCCTTGACCAGCTGCTGTGCCTGCCGGTACTCAACCAGGTGCTGCAGGCGGCCGAGGGCAATGCCGCGGACGGTGCCGTCTACCCTCAGATCATCAACATCGCCTTCCAGATGGCGTTTGCCATGATCACGGCTGCTATCGTCACGGGCAGCCTTGCCGGTCGCGTTAAGTTTGGTGCCATGACGGCCTTCCTGGGCATTTGGCTGCTCGTGGTCTATGCGCCGCTCGCCCATATGGTTTGGGGCGGCGATGGCTCCTTTATCGGCGACATTATCGGCGCGCTCGACTTTGCCGGTGGCGACGTGGTGCACATCTCGTCCGGTCTTACCGGCCTGATCCTCTGCTTAATGCTCGGCCGTCGTCGCGGCTTTGGCATGGTGAGCTATCGCCCGCATAACGTGCCGTTTGTGGCGTTGGGCGCCGGCCTGCTTTGGTTTGGCTGGTTTGGCTTTAACGGCGGCAGCGAGTTCAAGGCCGACGCCGTGGCGGCACTCGCCATCCTCAACACCGTGACGGCCAGCGCGGCGGGTATGGTCTCGTGGCTTGCCGTCGAGCGCGTGCATACCGGCCGCCCCACGCTGGTGGGTGCCAGCACCGGTTTGGTTGCGGGCCTCGTGGTAGTCACGCCGGGCGCGGGCTTTGTCGAGCCGTGGGCGGCGCTGGTCATGGGCCTGATCGTATCGCCTGTCTGCTATTTGGCCATCAGTCATCTTAAGACCAAGTTCGGATACGACGATGCGCTCGACGCGTTTGGTTGCCACGGTATCGGTGGCATCTTGGGCGGCGTGCTCACGGGCCTGTTCTGCGTGCCGGAGCTCTCGTGGACCGGTAAGGGTGGCCTGTTCTACACGGGCGACGTGTCGCTGCTCATCTCACAGATCCTGGGTATTGTGGTGACGGTCACCATTGTGTTGGTGCTCGACTTGGTGATCGCCGCGGTGGTCAAGGCGCTGTTCCACGGCAGCCTGCGCGTGGACGAGGCCGACGAGGCACTGGGCTTGGATGCGAGTCAGCACGGCGAGAGCGCCTACCCTTCCTTCTCCGGACTCGACTGACGGCTTCCCCAGGCACCGCACCTTGCCGTTCAATCGTCGCTCACGTACCTAAGTACGCTTCGCTCCTCTTTCACGGCAATCTGCGGCACCTGGGAAACCCGTCAAGACCTGTTAGTTGCACTTTTTTGATTTGCGGGGTTGGTCTGTGGTGCTTGGGAAACCCGCGTATGTGAATGGCAATTCATTTCTTTTATTTAAGAGAGGAACTCATTATGAAGAAGATTACGGCGATTGTTCGTGCCGAGAAGCTTGAGGTTCTTAAGGACGCGCTGTTTGCTGCTGATGTTCGCGGTATGACTATTAACCAGGTGCAGGGCTGCGGTGCGCAGCACGGCTGGAAGGAGTACGTGCGCGGCAACGAGCTGCTCGTCAACACGATCCCCAAGGTGCAGTTCACCCTTATCTGCGCCGATGAGCACGTTGACGGCATTGTCGACATCATCTGCAATGCCGCACGCACCGGCGCCGTCGGCGACGGCAAGATTTGGGTCGAGCCGGTCGAAGAAGTCATCCGCATTCGTACCGGCGAACACGGCCCCGCCGCGGTGTAGGACAATCTTTCGTCTGATGGGCGTGTCTCTCTTGGGGCGCGTCCACTCTCGTCTACAATATCGTGCAGACGAAGGAGAGGCATGTCCATGATCAAGTTGTTTGCGAGTGACCTAGACGGAACGCTGCTTAACGCCCTGCACGAGGCCGACGGAACCATCCGCCGCGCTATTCGCGAGTTGACCGAGGCCGGGCTGCACGTGGTTCCCGCGACGGGCCGCTCGACGCTGCCGATCGGTGAGCATGGCTTTACAGGTTTGGCGCTCGATGCCTGTTGCTCCAACGGATCCATCGTTCGTGACAGCCACGGCGAGGTGCTTAAGACCTGGACCATCGATCCTCAGATTACCGAGGAGCTGCTCAAGGCATTTCCGGGCATTTGCTTTGATTGTTCTACGCCCGACGGCATGTTTTCGAGCGGTTCGTTTGAGATGCATCAGGCGGGCTTTAAGAAGGACAGCCCCATCAAGCGCATTGTGATGCGCGGCATGCGCGCCCGCGGCGGTTATCACGAGGAACAGTATTTTGACCAGTCGATCGGCGACATCTTGCGTCACGATGTCTGCAAGATCAACTGCCGCGTGACCTCGCCCGAGCTGGAGCGCGACCTTAAGGCCTATCTTGCCGAGCGATCGGACCGCGTGGTCAACGCGCCGTTCGATCCGGTGATGTTCGAGATCACGGACGTGGCGTGCAACAAGGGCGAGAGTGTGGCGTGGCTGGCGGGCTACTACGGTATTGCTGAGGACGAGGTCGCGGTCTACGGCGACGGCGGAAACGATATCGCCATGCTCAAGCGCTTCCGCCACAGCTATGCGACCAAGAATGGTAGCGATGCGGCTAAGGCTGCTGCGAGCGCGACTATTGGCAGCTGCATGGCCCACGCCGTTCCCAAGCACATGCTCACCACCATGCGCAAGCAGAATTCCCGCACCGTAATCGAATAACGTGACAAAGGGACTGTCCCTTTGTCACATAGACGCTGGTCTCTTGAACACGAACATATATTCGCATATTTAACTGCGCTTTGATAGAATTGATACTGTTGGCGGCAGTTCCATGTGCCGGGCGGCGCCCTCCATCTGATGGGAGGTGATGCCCATGACCGATTTGATTGATTTCGTGAGACTTCTGACCGCTTTGGTCTCGTTCTTCACAGCGCTTGTCGGCCTTTCCGAGGCACTCAAGCAGCGCTCGAAGCGTAACAGAAGGGGTCGCCGCCGCTAAGGCGTTGACCCCTTAAACCGTATAACGGCGCTGCCCAGCTAGCTACAACTTGGGCTGCCGTCGACACCATTCTACCCACGAATGACATTTTGGACAATCGGTAATGCCGCTCCAAAAAATGGGTGCAACCGGGTGCAACCTAGGCGGACGCCGAATGTGACAAAGGGACAGTCCCTTTGTCGCACTCTAAATATTGCCTTTACGTGTTGATGCACACGGTGTGCAATAATACTCGCACTGTGCAATAGCGCACGGACTGAGTAACAAGGAGGACGCTTGTCCCAGCTCGAGAAATGCGATCGCCGGTCCCTTCGCTCGCAGCGTGCCCTTCGCCAGGCACTTGCCAGCGAACTTGCCGAAAGCGGCGACCTTTCGCGCGTTAACGTCGCGTCGCTCACCGAGCGTGCCGGCCTTACGCGCCGCACGTTCTATTCGCACTACCGCGATATCCCCGACTTTATCAATCAAATCGAGGACGGCTTGCTGGCCGAGATCCGTGAGCGCATTGAGCTCATCACCGCAGCTCAGCTGCCCGATCTCTATCACAACATCGATGAGCTCGAGCCGGCGCCCGGTTCGGTTGAGCTGCTGCGTTATCTTGCGGCCAACCGCGACTTAATCGGTGCACTGCTGGGTCCGGGCGGTGACCAGGCCTTCATTAAAAGGATCATCGACACCGCGCGTGAGGCTGTGGTGCCGCGTGCGCAGACGGGCATTTTGGGCCTGGCGCTGGGCACGTTCTTTGACTACTACGTCACTTACGTCGTGAGTGCCGAGGTCGGCATGATTCAGCGCTGGTTTGAGCGTGGGCTCACCGAATCGCCCGAGGCCATGGCACGCATTATGACGGTGCTCGCTTTTGTGCGCCCTGGTGATCTGTATGGCCAACCTATCGATATCAACGTGCCGGAATACGGCATGAAGCTATTGAACTTGCAGCTCGAGGACGCGGCCGACACCGCCGCAACCGTCGAGTCCAACAACTAAGAGGAGAGACAATGAGCAAACTCGTCGAGGGCATTAAGGACCGTGTGGTCGCTGCCGCACGCGAGGCCGCGCCCGCCGTGGCGGATGCCGCGCAGAAGGCTGCGACCGCTGCTGCCGAGAAAGTTGCTGAGGCAGTTGCCGATGCCAAGAACGCGGCAGGGGAGACGCTCACTGCCGACGCAGCCACGCCCAACGTTGCCGAGCCCGTAGCCGCCGCCCACGCCCCCGAAGGCGCGATCTTCAACCCCGAGAACGCTCGTGGCAACCTGCACCTGGGCATCGACGTGGGCTCCACCACCGTTAAGCTCGCCGTGCTCAACGACGACAACCAGATCGTCTACGCCAAGTACCAGCGCCACCACACCGACGTCCGTGCCTGCGCCCGCGACCTGTTCGAGGGTGCTGCGACCGTGCTGCCGACGGCCCAAATGACCTGCGCCATTACCGGCTCGGGCGGTCTGCTGCTGTCCCAGTGGCTCGAGCTGGAGTTTGTCCAGGAGGTCATCGCCAGCAAACGCGCCGTCGAGACCCTCATCCCGGCCACCGACGTCGCCATCGAGTTGGGCGGCGAGGACGCCAAGATCATCTACTTCGATAACGGCATCGAGCAGCGCATGAACGGCACCTGCGCCGGCGGCACGGGCGCGTTCATCGACCAGATGGCCACTCTGCTGCACACCGATGCCAGCGGCCTCAACGAGCTCGCGGCCAACGCCACCACCATCTATCCCATCGCCAGCCGCTGCGGCGTCTTTGCCAAGACCGACGTGCAGCCGCTCCTCAACGAGGGCGCCCGTCCCGAGGACGTGGCCGCCTCCATCTTCCAGGCCGTCGTGACCCAGACCATCTCGGGCCTGGCGTGCGGCCGTCCCATTCGCGGCAACGTCGCCTTCCTGGGCGGCCCGCTGCAGTACCTCTCCGAGCTGCGCCACCGCTTCTACCTCACGCTCAACCTGGACGAGGAGCACCGTATCGTGCCCCAAAACGCCCACCTGTTTGTGGCGAGCGGCGCCGCCATGGCGCACGAGTCCAACAAGCTCAGCACGTTCCCGCAGCTTATCGAGGCCATCGACAGCTTGGGCGACACGCAGGGTGCCGAGGTCGAGCGCCTGGATCCGCTCTTTGCCACCGACGAGGACTTTGCTGAGTTCAAGAACCGCCACGACGCCGAGGTCGTCCCCAAGGGCAAGCTCGACGGCTACACCGGCCGCGTGTTCATCGGCATCGACGCCGGCTCCACCACCATGAAGGCCGCGCTCGTGGGCGAGGACGGCCAGCTGCTGCACACCTGGTACGGCAACAACAACGGTGACATCCTGGGCACGGCCAAGGTCATCATGGCCGATTTCTACAACCACATCCCCGCCGGCTGCACCATCGGCCACGTGACTACCACGGGCTACGGCGAGGCGCTGCTCATCGAGGCCCTCAAGGCTGACTCCGGCGAGATCGAGACCGTCGCGCACCTGCGCGGCGCCAAGGCGTTCCTGCCCGGCGTCGAGTTTATCCTGGACATCGGCGGCCAGGACATGAAGTGCCTGCGCGTCAAGGACGGCGTGATTGAGCACATCATGCTCAACGAGGCCTGCTCGTCGGGTTGCGGCAGCTTTATCGAGAGCTTCGCCGTCTCTATGAACATGGACGTGCGCGCGTTTGCCGATGCCGCCATCCATGCCAAGGCCCCCGTCGACCTGGGCAGCCGCTGCACGGTCTTTATGAACTCGCGTGTCAAGCAGGCGCAAAAGGAAGGCGCCACGGTGGGCGACATCGCGGCCGGCCTGTCCTATTCCGTCATCAAGAATGCCCTGTTCAAGGTCATTAAGCTGCGCGACCCCAAGGAGATCGGCAGTCAGGTGATCGTTCAGGGCGGCACCTTTATGTCCGATGCCACGCTACGCGCGTTTGAGCAGCTCACCGGCGTTCATGCCGTGCGTCCCGACATCGCCGGCTGCATGGGCGCCTACGGTGCGGCCCTGCTCGCCCGCGATCGCGCCGGCGCCGACGGCACTTCGACCATTCTTTCTGCCGAGGACATCGCGCACCTCACCGTGACGCAAAAACACGTCCGCTGCGGCCGTTGCTCCAACAACTGCCAGCTCACCGTCAACGACTTTGGCGGCGGCAGGCGCTTTATCACCGGTAACCGCTGCGAGAAGGGTGCCGGCCACAAAAAGCAAAAGACCGAGGCCCCCAACCTCTTCAAAAAGAAAAACGAGCTGCTCTTTAACCGCGAGGTGCTGAGTCCCGACGAGGCCCCGCGCGGCACCGTGGGTATCCCGCGCGCGCTCAACATGTACGAGAACTACCCCTTCTGGCATGCGTTCTTTACGCGCTTGGGCTTTAGCGTGCAGCTGTCCGACCAGTCGAGCAAGAAGACCTACCAGGCGGGCATCGAGTCCATGCCGTCCGAGAGCGTGTGCTATCCGGCCAAGATGAGCCATGGCCACGTGATGAACCTCATCGACCGTGATGTCGACTTTATCTGGATGCCGTGCGTGCGCTGGGAGCGCAAAGAGGACCCGACCGCCGGTAACTGCTACAACTGCCCCATCGTCATGAGCTACCCCACGGCGCTTGCGCTCAATATCGACGAGATCCGCGAGCAGAACATCGAGTTCCTGTACCCGTTTGTGCCGTATCACGACAAGACCGAGCTCAAGCGCCGTCTGTATCAGGTGCTCGCCGTCGACCGCGTGGCCGATGCGCAAGCCGGTCGCGGTCGCGTGCGTGGACCCAAGATCACGCGCTCCGAGGTCGATGCCGCCGTCAACGCCGCCTACGAGGCTGACGCGCGCTTCCACGAGGACATCCAGACCATGGGCGAGGAGGCCCTTAAGTGGGTCGAGGACCACGGCGGCCACGGCATCGTACTCGCCGGCCGTCCTTACCATAACGACCCCGAGATCAACCACGCCCTGCCCGAGCTTATCTCGAGCTTTGGCTTTGCGGTCTTTACTGAGGATTCGCTTGCGCACCTGGTGAAGCCCGAGCGCCCCATCCGCGTCGTCGACCAGTGGATGTACCACAGCCGCCTGTACGCCGTCGCTCGTTTTGTGACGATGCGCAACGACCTGGACCTGATTCAGCTCAACTCTTTCGGCTGCGGCCTGGACGCCCTGACCACCGATCAGGTGCAGGAGATCCTGGAGGCCAGCGGCAAGATCTACACCGTGCTCAAGATCGACGAGGTGTCTAACCTGGGCGCTGCGCGCATTCGCATCCGCTCGCTCATGGCCGCGCTTAAGGACCAGGAGGCCGAGCGCTTGGCCGAGGCCACGGCCGCGGGCGAGGCCTACGAGCAGGGCGATGCCGCGCCGGTGGCGCCTTCCACGGATGCTCCCGCGTTCGCGAGCCGCAAGTACACGTTTGAGGCGCAGCGAGAGAGCGCCTCGACCGCATGGCCCAAGGTGCCCTTTACCGAGCAGATGCGCGAGGAGGGCTACACCATCCTGTGCCCGCAGATGGCACCGATCCACTTTGACCTGGTCAAAGAGGTGTTCCGCGGTGCCGGCTACAACTTGGAGCTGCTGCCCTCGACCGATCACGATGCCGTCGAGGCCGGCCTGCGCTACGTGAACAATGACATTTGCTATCCGTCCATTTTGGTGACCGGCCAGATTATGGAGGCCATCGAGAGCGGTCGGTACGACCTGTCCAAGACGGCCGTGGTTATCAGCCAGACCGGCGGCGGTTGCCGTGCCACCAACTACATCGCGCTCATTCGCAAGGCCCTGCGCGAGAGCGGCCACCCCGAGATCCCGGTGATCTCGCTTTCGGCCGTGGCGCTCGGCGAGGACAACCCCGGCTTTAAGATTACGCCGGCGCTGCTTAAACAGGCAGTCTACGCGGTGCTCTTTGGCGACGTGATGATGCAGATGCTCTACCGCTGCCGCCCGTACGAGGCCACGCCCGGTGCCGCCAACGCGCTCTACGAGGAGTACATGGCGCGCGCCCGCAAGTTGGCGCCTAAGTTCAACCGCCACAACTACACCAAGCTGTGCCGTGAGGCCATCCGCGCGTTCGACACTATGCCGCTCGTGGGCGAGGGTACCAAGCCGCGCGTGGGCGTGGTCGGTGAGATCTTGGTCAAGTTCCATCCCACAGCCAACAACCACGTGGTCGATGTCATCGAGCGCGAGGGCTGCGAGGCCGTAGTGCCGGGCCTGCTCGACTTCTTCCTGTACTCCATGAGCAACGCCGAGCTGCAGAAGGACGAACTGGGAAGCTCTGCTACCACGCGCGCTGGTATGCAGGCGCTTATTAAGCTCGTGGACTGGATGCGTACGCCGGTGGAGGAGATGCTCGAAAAGTCCCGCCGCTTTGAGGCGCCCGAGCGCATCGGCACCATGGCCGACAAGGCCCGCACGGTGCTTTCGGTGTGCAACAACATGGGCGAGGGCTGGCTGCTCACGGCCGAGATGCTCGACCTGATCGATCACGGTGCGCCCAACATCATCTGTACGCAGCCCTTCGCGTGCCTGCCCAACCACGTGGTGGGCAAGGCCGTGATCAAGGAGCTGCGCCGTCAGCACCCCGAGAGCAATATCGTCGCGGTGGACTACGACCCTGGTGCGTCCGAGGTCAACCAGCTCAACCGCATTAAGCTCATGATCAGCGTGGCCAAGGAAAACATGCGCGCCGGCAAGGGCTTTAAGCTCGAGAAGGTGGCGCCGCTCGCGATGGACGAGGTCACCGGCCAGATGCGTGCCCATGATGGCTGCGTGAGCTGCGGACCGGCCAGCGAGGAGGCCGTTGCATCGGTCGCCAAGCGTCTGGGACGCGGCATTAAGAAGTAGACGGCCCGCTTTGAGCCGGATATAAGACAAACGGGTGGTAGCCGTGCTGGCTACCACCCGTTTTTGTTGAACATATGTGGTGTAAATGGCATTGCTGCAGCCTCCTGAGAGCTTGGATTTCGGAAGTGCGGGGAAAAACTCGGAACCTCCGTGCACACCGCCTTTTCCGACTCTTGTGACCTGCAGTTTTGTTGTAAAAAAGCCGGTCTGGTTGGCAAAACTCGATTTTTCCCCGCACTTCCGAAAACGGCGGTCCAACGACACACAGAATACCCTCCAGAACCCTGAGATAATGAACAGGTGTAGCCGTTTGCCGCGAAATACCGTCCGTTTATAGAACCCACCCCCAGCGTGCAGTCTCCCTACGGTTGAATAGATACACATCTATGGAATTACGTAAGAGAGGACCGTTTCCATGAGCTACAAGACCGTTTGTGTTGCCGGTGGCGGCGTGTTGGGAAGCCAGATTGCCTTTCAGGCTGCCTACTGCGGCTTCGATGTGACGATTTGGCTGCGCAGCGAGGGCAGCATCGGCCGCACCCAGCCCAAGATCGACCATGTCCGCGAGGAGTACATCGCGGCTATTGAGGGCATGGCGGACGGCACGGGCGAGTGGTGCGCCGGTATTGCCGATAGCGGCCAGCCCTTCGACAAGGAGGCGGCACTCACCGCCGTCGAGCGTGCCTACTCCACACTCAAGCTGGAGCTCGATCTTGCCAAGGCCGTGGCCGACGCCGACCTGGTCATCGAATCTATGGCCGAGGACACCCAGGCAAAGATCGACTTCTACAAGAAGCTCGCCCCGGTCCTCCCGCAAAAGACCGTCGTCGTGACCAACTCCTCCACGCTGCTGCCGAGTACCTTTGCCAAGTACACCGGCCGCCCCGAGAAGTACCTGTCGCTGCACTTTGCCAACTCCATCTGGAAGAACAACATGACCGAGGTCATGGCGCAGGACCAGACCGACAAGCACTACTTCGATGAACTCGTCGACTTTGCCAACGACATCCGTATGCTGGCATTGCCCGTCAACAAGGAAAAGAATGGCTACCTGCTCAACTCCATGCTGGTGCCGTGGCTGCTTTCGGGCCTGGACCTGTACGTTTCGGGCGTCAGCGACCCCAAGAGCATCGACCTCGCATGGACGCGCGGCACCGGCGCGCCCAAGGGCCCGTTCCGCGTGTTTGACACGGTGGGCATCCAGACGGCCTACAACATCGTTATGCAGTATCAGAAGGTCCCGGGCCTGGTGAGCCCGCTGCTCAAAAAGATGATGATGCCCTACAACTTTAAGGCCATGGCCACCGTCCTCAAGAAAATGCTCGACGAAGGTAAGCTGGGCGAAAGCTCGGGCGAGGGCTTCTTCAAGTACTAAAAAGATCCCTTGGGACATTGGGAGCGTATCATTTGCAGCATAAATACGCCGCATAGCCCGTGTGCCATTTCGACACATGACGCCAAAACAAATGGGCTGCGGGGATAGCGAGGAAATGGCAATGGATCGACAAATCGTGCTCAAGCAGGATATTCTCGACGCGCTTTCTGCCGTCGGCATGTGCGCGGGGCAGGCGGTTATGGTCCATTGCTCGCTCAGCTCGCTTGGATATGTGTGCGGCGGCGCGCAGCCGGTGATCGAGGCGCTGCTCCAGACGGTGGGCGAGACCGGCACCATCATGATGCCGACGCAATCCTGGAAAAACCTGGACCCCGAGAGCGGCGTCCATTGGCAGGAGCCTCAAGAATGGTGGCAGTTGATTCGTGATAACTGGCCTGCCTATGACAAGCGCATTACGCCTACCAATACGATGGGGTCTGTTGCCGAGATGTTTCGCGCGTGGCCGGGTACGCATAGAAGCGACCATCCGGCGCGCTCGGTGGCGGCAAACGGCCGGCATGCTCAATTCTTGACGGAAAACCACGATCTGAGCAACATCTTTGGCGACGGATCGCCTATCGCGCGTCTGTACGATTTGGACGGCTACGTGCTGCTTGTGGGCGTGGGCTACGACAAGAATACGTCGCTGCATTTGGCCGACGCTCGTGCGGAATACCCTGGCAAGCACGACTGTGTGGAGCACAGTGCGATTGTGGAAAACGGTCGACGCGTATGGAAGGAATACCGCACGCTCTTTGTCGATGGCGAGGATTTCGATGAAATCGGTGCTGCTTTTGAGCGTGAATGCTCGGTGCGTACGGCGCCTCTCGGTAACGGGATGATCCGCTTTATGCGTCAACGCGAGCTTGTCGACTTTGCCGTGGGCTGGATTGAGCGCCATCGCGGCCGCCCTGAGTAATTCGGGGGGTGGAAGCGTTGGGGATCTACGGTAGTATGCGACAAAATCTGAATTGATCGGGCAAGAGCTGTAGCGCGCGTTGACGTTTGACCAATGGAGCGCAAAAATGCACCGTTCGCCGATACTCCTCTCGCGAGTGGCAGCCATATGGTTTGATGTTGGAAACATATGACTGCCGCCGGGCTGCGGGTGACGTTTGCTCTGATATCGGAGGTGCCAAGTATGTTTCGCGCTCCGTTAAACAAGTATCGGGCTGGCTAGCATGGGCCGCCGCACTATCTCAATAACCCTTGCAGTGGTCTGCCTAGCTGTGCTCTTGGGCGCTACAGGGCTGTTTGCTATAAGCCGAGAAACGTCCTATATGCAGGAATGCGCTTCCGAAGGCTTTGCCATTGATGGTTACTATCGGGATGACAAAGCAGGTTTGGAAACCCTGGCCTTTCTTGAAGAGGATAACCATCGATGGCAGTTGGTCGGCAAGGGCGGCGGCTGCGTTGATGGACAGTTCGAGCGTATGGACGACCCCAACATTCTGGTATTAAAGAATGAAAACGGCGAAATATTTGGTACGGTCCACGTGGCATATATTTCGCGCCGACGCGATCAGGGCTTGCTCTACCTATTTAGAGATACCAGGGTGACCCGTTTTTATCTGGTGAGTACCGGTCCGGCGTTTACAGTGGAGTCTGGCGATGTCGATCCGGCCAGTTGATTCACGGCAATAAAACGGCGAGCGGGGCGCGGGCGTGAACTGCACCCCGCTATTTGCTCGTGTCCGTATCGCGTCTGCGCCTCGTCGCAGCTTGCGTTCGTGCGAGCATTCATCCCGCGTCGGCATCACTGCACATCAAACTCCACGCGATCGAGTTCGGGTACGTTGAGGTCGATGAGCTTGCGGGCAACGCGGCGGTCGTGCGCCCCAAGCGTCTCGCTTGTCGCCACATGGGCGACAATCTCGCGCTCGACGATACCCTCCTCGTCGCCTTCGGTAGCCGAGGTCTCGACGGCGACGGTGTAATCCTTAAAGCCTGGCAGCACCGCCGCAAGCTCGCGCGTGGTCTCGGTGACGCCGTAGCCGTCCTGCACGCCGGCCTGCGCCGAGCCAATAGACCCCGCGGTCATAACGATGCAGGGGATGGCAAAGATCACCGTGCCCACAATAATGCGGTGGCGCACCTTGCGTGACAGCTCGTCGACCTCGGCATTTTCCTCGGCGGTCACAATACCGTCGCCGTTCAGGTCGCGCTTGAGCGGCACGCGCAAAAGAAGCAGCACGGCTTCGGCAGCCAGTGCGATAAAGACCACGTTGATGCCAAACTCGTAGAGCGCCGAGAGAAACAGCGATCCGCTTGCGATGGCGATGCCGTAGCCTGCTGCGCACAGGGGCGGCATCAGCGCGGTTGCCACGGCCACACCGGCGATGAGCGTTGCGGGCTCCTGGTCGCGTGAGTTGCCTAGGCCGCCCGCAAAGCCGCCGGCGAGCGCGACAGCGAGGTCCCACACGGTGGGCGTCGAGTTGTCGATAATGGCGGCTGTGGTGGCGCCAAGGGGCGAGAGCTTAAAGTACAACGTGGAGGTGACCAGGCAAAAGGCCATTTGCAGCGCAAGGCTGGCGACGGCTTCGACGGTAATCTCGCGGTCGAGCGTGGCGATGCCGTATGCCATGGCAAGGACCGAACCCATGAGCGGGCAGATGAGCATGGCGCCCACGATGGCGATGTCCGAATCGATATCGAGGCCAATACTTGCGATTAACATGGCGATGATGAGGATGCATAGGTGGGAGCCAGTCAGACGCGCCCCGTTTACAAAACGCTTGCGGATCACGTGATAGGGCGCGCGTCCCTCGCGAATGTTGAATGCCTGCTTAAGGAAACGGGTGGCATTCTCCATGGCCTCGCTGTGGGCGGGGCGTATGCCGTGACGACGATGATGACGCTCGCGCAGCCGCTTGATCTGTTGTTTATCGAGTTCCATGCTTACCTCGTTTAGCTTCTGAGCCGCTTCTTGCGTCTGTCGTCTTTACTCTACACCGCGTTGGGCGAGGTGTCAGACAAGGTTTGCTGACCTGGAAGTCAGGCCAATCGACATGGCTAAAACGCCGCGAGGATCATAAGAGCCAAATAGACAAAAAAGCGCGGGGCCGGTTTGATTCCGACCCCGCGCTCTGCACTGGTGCGTTGTTGTTCGGCCTACCCCAGCAGGCTCAGAGCAACAGAGACAAACGCCAGGATAACGCCGACAATGGATTCGCCGCCGAGCAGGCCACTGGCGACGACCAGGCCCTGCTCCTGGAAGGCGGCGTCCTTGGCAGCCTTTTCCTCGTCCGAAAGACCGGCGGTGGCATCGCGGTGGGCGGACCACTTGTCGTAGGCGAGCTTAACGCAGGAGCCCAAGAAAGCCGTGAGCGACATGTAGAACGGCAGGTACACGCCCAGGCCGATCATCATGGCCGGAATGCCGAGCCAGTACATGACGATGCCGGCGATAAAGCCGCCAACGAACCACGGCACGCTCGGGATGCCCGAGACCATGGTGGCGACCACACTTGCCTGCGCGGCAACAAAGCTCTTGTCGGGGCCAAAGGCGTCCGGGCCATAGGCAGTGACGAGCGCGACCATGACGGCTGCGGCGACCAGGGCGCCCACGATGCCGCCGATGGCTTGGCCGATCCACTGCGCACGCGGGTTGGTGCCCAGCACGGCGCCGGCCTTAAAGTCGTTCATGACGTCGCCCGCAAGGCCGCACGCCACGGCTACGATGCCGGCGATAAAGAATAGCTTGACCTGAGCGATCTGTGCGAAGGCAGCCACGATGAGCATAACGATGAGGCCAAAGATCTCCATGGGGTCGATGCCTGTCTGGCCGCAGCTCTGTGCGCTCATGATGGTGGTGACAAAGGTGAACAGCGTCACGATGACGGCCGGGATGGGGCCAAGGTCAAGCACGATGGCGATGATCACGGCGATGGCGGCAGCGCCCAGGCCGATGATGCCGGCGTCGAGCTTAAGGGAGCCCGAGATGAGCGACTGCTCGTCGGTGTCGGTGGAGCTGTCGGCGGCAAGACCGCGGACGATACCGGCGACCTGCGGCAGGATGTCCTTGAGGACGACGGCGACGCCAAAGCCCATCATGAGGCCCATGCCCAGGGACTTGACGATGCCCTGCGCAGTCACAACGTCGAACAGACCGGCAGCGGTGCCGCCCACGATGATGCCAAAGTTGCCCAGCAGCGCGCCAGCAAACCAGAAGGCGACCGGGGCGAAGCCCACGAGGAAGCCGACGGAGAGCAGCATGGGCGAGTTGTAGATGGCAAAGGTTACGCCGGGGATGTTGAGCGTGCATAGCATGCTGGGCACCACGCCCAGGGCGTCGCGAAGCACGCTGTAGATGCCAGCGATGGCCATGGAACCAAAGAGCTGCTTGCCGGTTTTGCCGCCAGCCTCGGTCGCGCGCAAGGTCTGAGCTGCGGCGTTGCCGGTGGGGAACTCAAGCGCGGCGTCCACGATAAAGTGACGATGGATGAGTGCCGTGGCCAGCAAGCCCAGGATAGTGCCGGCGAGTGCCACGATAAACATGTCGAGCCAGCTGATCTGGTCGGCATAGCCCAGCATCCAGGCGCCCGGGATGGTAAACGCCAGACCGCCGGCGACCATGGCGCCTGCGGACATGATGGTGTGGGTGACATTGGCCTCGTTGAGGCTGGCATTGCCCATGAGCTTAAGGAAGAACAGCGAGATGACGGCAGCGAAGACGATCGGCCAGGGGAGAGCGCCCATCTTGAGGGCGGTGTAGGCCGAGCTTGCCGTGATAATCACGCAGCCAAGGACGCCGATGACGACGCCGCGCAGCGTGAGTTGCCCGCGCATCGAAGCGCGGTTCGAGGGATTGCTCATATAAAACTCCTTTGCGTATATCCGCTTCCCCCGGGAGCGCCGTTACGGATACGGTGCGGGAAGTCGGGTTACCAAGGGCCGCCGCATGAGCTCGCGCGCGACCGCGCACCAGTATAGCCGCAAGCTAGTCATTTTGGGATGACTGGTTTAGGTAGGCGATATACTGCTGGGCAGACGAAAGGAGCGCCGACGATGCTGAATGGGTGCGCATATATATTGACGGTCGACGTGGGTAACACGTTCATTCGCTTTGGTCTGTTTGCCGAGGATTCGGCCGCGGCGCAGGAATGCCCGCTTGCGACGTGCGAGATCACGACGCCGTCGATCATTACGGCCGATGAAGCGCGTATGCGTCTCGCTCAAGTCATGGCCGCGCTGGCGGCCGATGCGGGCATGCCCGGCGCGCTCGTGCCCACGGCGGCCGTGCTGAGCTGCGTGGTGCCGGCGCTCGAGCGCCCGTGGAAGACGGCGCTTTCCCGCACCTGCACGGGACGCGTGCTCACCGTGGGACCGGGCCTCAAGACCGGCATGCCCGTGCACTACGACGACCCGGCCGAGATCGGCCCCGACCGCATCGCCGATGCCGTGGCGGCACGCGCCGTCTACGGCTCTCCCTGTATCGTGATCGACCTGGGTACGACGACCAATATCGAGGTCATCGACGCGCACGGTACCTTTGTGGGCGGCGTCATCGCGCCGGGCTTGGCACTCGGCGCCCGCTCGCTTTCGGCCGCTGCGGCGCGTCTGCCGCAGGTTGAGCCTTCGGCACCCACGCATGTGATCGGTCGCAACACGCGCGAGGCCATGCGTTCGGGCGTGGTTCTGGGCGAGGTGGCACGCATCGACGGCATGCTTGACATGGTGCTCGCCGAGATGCGCGCGACCAAGGCGGCGGGGGAGGATGGCGTGCCCATCGTCATTACCGGCGACGATGCCGAGGCGCTCGCGGCGTTGGTTGGCCACAGCCTGACGGTAGATGACGCACTGACGCTGCGGGGTCTCGCCGAGCTCTACCGCATCAACCAAAAGCCCCGCCGCGTGTAAAAGTGAGGGCGCCGGTGGGACAAACGCCCCCACCTTTCACCTGCTACAATGGGTCAAACTATTGCGATTACGGAGGTGTCTGGCATGTCGGACGATCTTCATCAAACCGCGTCGGGCAAGCGCCGCGACGTCATTAGCTGGGACGAGTTCTTTATGAGCGTGGCCATCGCCGCGCAGCGCCGCAGCAAGGACCCCAACACGCAGGTGGGTGCGTGCATCGCCAGCACCAACCACCGCATCCTTTCGGTGGGCTACAACGGTACACCCTCGGCGCTCAACGACGACTTTTTTCCGTGGGGTACGAGCGACGACCCGCTGCAGGACAAGCACAACTACGTGGTCCATGCCGAGGCCAACGCCGTGCTCAACTACCGTGGCTCGCTCAAGGATCTCGAGGGTTCCACGGTCTACGTTACGCTGTTCCCGTGCCACGACTGCGCCAAGATTCTGGCGCAGGTGGGCGTGGGCGAGGTCGTCTACCTGGACAACAAGTACGCCGATACCGATGATGGACGCATCAGCCGCCGCATCCTCGACTCCTGTGGCATCAGCTACCGCCAGGTTATCGTCGATGTCCACATCGGCACCGGGGGACAGGCTCAGCAGTAGCGCGTGGCAATGCCAGCTGGCAACAAAAGGCAGCCAAAAGAGCCCCGTCCCAAATTGACTACTCGTGAAAGTCGCGTCTGCGCGCATGGACGGCTCGTGAGCGGGTACACGGCTGTAGTAACATAGCTTCTGTCCGCGGGCGCGCCCGCGTAATTGTGAGAAAGGAGCCCCTGTGGCTGTTAACGAAGAGCTGCTTAAGAAGGTTCTTGAAGAGATTCGCCCCAACCTGCAGGCCGACGGCGGCGATATGGAGTATGTGGGCGTTGACGACGAGGGCGTCGTCAAACTGGAGCTGCAGGGCGCTTGCGCCGGCTGCCCCATGAGCGCACTGACCCTGTCCATGGGTATCGAGCGCATCCTGAAGGAGCATGTGCCCGGCGTTACCCGTGTTGAGCAGATCAATGCCTCCGGCGAGACCGACGACCTGTACGACGAGTACGCGCCGTTCTAAGATGCGAAGGCTGCGGACGGCATACTCCGCATAGACGTTACGCCCAAATATGCGGCTGCGAGCGCAAGGCCCGCGGCCGCATTTGTATGTAGGGAGTAGGAGGGTCGACATGCTCAACGACTTCTACCATATGCTTGATCCTGTCGCGATCTCGGCGGGCCCCATCACTATCTACTGGTACGGCCTGGCCTACGTGGTCGGCGCTCTGCTCACGGCGGTCGTCATGTACCGCACACAGCGTCGCTGGGGCTTTAACATCACGATTGACGACCTGACGAGTGTCGTGGTCGGCGTGGTCTTTGGCCTCATTATCGGTGCGCGCCTGTTCTACGTCGTCTTTTACGGTGATGGCTACTACTGGGCGCACCCGCTCGAGATCTTTGCCACCAACGAGGGCGGCATGAGCTTCCATGGCGGCTTGGTGGGCGGCATTATCGGCGGCATCATCGTGTGCCGCATGTATAAGCTCGACGCATGGACTCTGGCAGACCTTGCCGTCATCGGCGCGCCGCTGGCCTTGTGTCTGGGCCGTTGTGCCAACTTTGTCAACGGTGAGCTGTGGGGCAAGCCGACCGATCTGCCCTGGGGTGTGGTCTTTGGCGGGACTGCGGGCGATATGCCGCGTCACCCCTCCCAACTCTACGAGGCATTTCTTGAGGGCATTGTGCTCTTCTGCATCCTGCAGGTGCTCAGCCGCAAAAAGCCGCTGCTGCCCCAGGGCACGTTTATGGGCGTGTTTGTGATGGGTTACGGCATCGTCCGCTTCCTCGTCGAGTTCGTGCGCGTGCCCGACGCCCAGCTTGGCTATCTGCTGGGCGGCGTCATCACGATGGGTCAGCTGCTGAGCCTTCCGCTCGTTATTGCGGGCCTGGCGCTCGTCATCTTTGCGCGTCGCCGCAATTGCCCCCAGCGCATCTACCTCGACGCCTAACCACCAAAACCACCACAAAGGGGACAGGCACCTTTGTGGTGGTTTTGCCGAGTTTGATAGGTTTCTAGAAAGGCTTTCGGACTGTGAAGGATTCCGATCTCTCCACAACGGCTGCGCGCGACGCTGCCCGCATCGTCTGGTTTAAGCGCTACCCCGCCAAGCAAACGCTCATCGCATTTCTGCTCGCGCTGTTGGCGACCACGGCGTTTTCCATCGATCCCGCCCCGGTGTCGAGCAACGCAGTCTTGGCGATTGACCCCAAAGCCTCGGGCATGCTGTACGTGTGCTACGAGGTGCTCCTCTCGTTTGCCGGCCATACCGACGCGGTCATGCTGCTTGCGCTTGCCTGCCTGCTCACGCTGCCGTTTCGCTACGTGTTCTTTGGCCGTGGCGACACCTGGCGCCCATCGATTATTTTGCCGTCGCTGTTTTTCGCCATCTGCATGGTGTTCGGCCGCAGCTACGACCTCACCGACTCGGCCGAGATTGTCCTTGGCGACAAGGCCCGCATCATCTGCGCCTGGATTGGCGGCGCGGGCTGGATGCTCCTAGCGATCGTGGCCTTCTATCTGGCTTTTGAGTGTCTGGATTGGCTGAGCTCCCGACGCATCCCGTTTTCCGAGGCGCACTTTGGCCGCATATGGCGTGTGGCTCACGCCGTGCTCTCGGTCCATCCCTTTGCCGGGCCCTTCCTGGTGCTTATGATCGCCTGGGCGCCCACGCTCATCGCTTCGCTGCCCGGCCTTTTTATGGGAGATACGGGTGCGCAGATTCGCCAGTGGTTTAACTATCCCAACGGTACGAGCGACTACCTGCGCCTACTCAACCCCAACGTGCTGCTCAACGGGCATCATCCCGTAGTGCACACGGCCATTATCGGCTCGTGCGTTCAACTGGGGCTTTCGCTGTTCAACAGCGCTAACGCGGGCCTCATCATCTATACCTGTGCTCAATTTGTCATCACGGCTGCCTGCATGGCCTATTCCATCTCGTCGCTGCGCAAGCTGGGCGTGAGCCTGCCGGTCCGCGGCGTGATCTTGCTGTTCTTTGTGTTTATGCCGATGTTCTCTAACTACGCGGCGTTGCTCACCAAAGACGTGCTCTTTGCCGACGCGTTTTTGGTGCTGCTGGTACAGACCGTCAAGCTCGTGACATGTGGCCTGCCCCGTCGTGATGCCAATGTCGAGCGAGCGGGCGAGAAAGCCCCCGTGCTCTTTGCGCGCCACGACTGGCTGTTGCTTGCGCTGGCTGCCATGGGTTCCACGTTTTTGCGCAATGGAGGCCTGGTCTTTCCGTTGGCGGCCTGCGTGATTGCGGCGGCGTTTTGCGCATGGGATGTACATGTCGCTCGTCGTGCGGCTAAGCAGACGGGCACCGTGGTCTCATGCGCCACACCGCGCTTCCGCTGGGTTGGCGTCCTCGCAGTACTCGCGCTCTGCCTTGCCTCTAATATGTACTTCACCAAGGTCTTTATGCCGGCGCACGACATCACGCCTGGTTCCAAGCGCGAAATCCTCTCGATTCCGTTCCAACAGACGGCTCGTTTCGTCCAAAAGCACGACGGCCTCAACTCGGGCGTCAACCCTACGGTTAAGGAGGACGGCACTATCGTGGAGGCGCCCTGCGACGGTTTGGTGACCGATGAGGAGCGCACCGTGATCGATCGCGTGCTCAAGTACGAGAACCTGGGCCGCCGCTACAACCCTGACAAGTCCGATGCCGTCAAGAACTGCTTTAACGAGTACGCCTCGCAGGAGGACATCGATGCCTATTTTGAGGTATGGGCCCAGATGTTTAAGAAAGATCCCGAGTGCTATATTTCGGCGCTTATCAATAACTACTATGGTTATTTTTATCCGAGCGCGCGCGATGCCTGGGTCTACAGCACGGCGCGTAGTGCCGAGATCATGGCGCGTCCCGACAACCTCAAGTACTTCGACTTCCATCCGGTTGACAGCAACGTGGTGCGCTGGTGTGACCACCTGATCAATCTGTACCGTGTGGCGGTGCAGCGCATCCCGTTTATTTCGCTCACCATGAGCTCGGCCACCTATGTGTGGATCATGATCGCCGTGGTGGTCTACCTGCTGCATCGTCATTCATGGCGTGCGCTGGCGATCTGGGTGCCGCTGTTGGGCGTGCTCGCCGTGTGCCTGATTGGTCCGTGCAACGGCTCGACCTACATGCGCTACTTGTATCCGGTCATCGCCTGCATGCCCTTCGCCATCGGCGCCACCGTCACCCGCAGCGACTTCCTCTGGTCCTAACTTGGTGCATTGGGGTCAGGTTTCTTTGCACCAAAGGGGGCATCATCACGACGCCTTCATTTTGGGGTTTATCTCGCAGGCTAGTAGGTATATCATAACGACGTTTGTTTATATTGCCCGAGCATCTGCGCTGGGCTTTAGGTCGAAACCGATAGGAGACACGTATGTCCGGACACTCTAAGTGGGCCACAACCAAGCATCGTAAGGGCGCGCAGGACGCCAAGCGTTCCGCCCTCTTCTCCAAGCTCAGCCGCAACATCACCGTTGCTGCCCGTCTCGGCGGTGACCCGCTGCCCGAGAACAACGCCAGCCTCGCCGCTGCCGTCGCCAAGGCCAAGGCTCAGTCCATGCCTAAGGACAAGATCAAGTCCGCTATCGACAAGGCTTTTGGTTCGGGTGCTGACGCCGCCGTCTACGAGAACATCGTGTACGAGGGCTACGGTCCCGCCGGTGTCGCCGTCTATGTCGACTGCCTGACCGACAACCGCAACCGTACCGCCGCTGATGTCCGTTCCGCCTTCTCCCACGCTGGTGGCAACCTGGGCACCTCCGGCTCCGTCGCCTTCCAGTTTGAGCGCAAGGGCCAGATCGTCGTCGCCAAGGAGATCCTGGACGAGAACGCCAAGAAGGAGACCATGATCGCCAACGGTGCTGCCGGTGACGAGGATGAGTTCATGATGGCTATCGCCGAGGCCGGTGGCGAGGACTACGAGGATGCCGGCGAGGAGTGGATCGTCTGGACTACTGCCAACGAGGTCATGGCTGTCTCCAAGGCGCTCGAGGAGCAGGGCGTCCAGGTCAAGGGCTCCGAGACCACCATGGTCCCGACTACCCCGACCGAGGTCTCCGGCGCCGACGCCAAGAAGGTTCAGCGCCTCATCGACCGTCTTGAGGAGCTCGACGACGTCCAGGACGTCTACAGCACCATGGACATGACCGACGAGGTCATCGCTGCCCTCGAGGAGGAGTAGCGCCCGCGCGGGTTAAGCCGTGCATATCTGGGCATAATGAAACGAGCATGCAAGCCTCGTGGAATAGATGAGCCGGATCCGCGTGCGTACAGCACCGGACCCGGCTCTTTTATAATGATGCGAATCGTTTTGCATTCCGAGAGCCGAGATTTGAAGGGAGCGCGCGTGCGCGTACTCAAACGAGCCCTAGCGATCGTGTATCTTGCTGCCGCCATCGTTGCGCTGGGTACGTTCGTCTGCCAGTTCTGGGGGCCGTATACGTATCGCTTTATGCTGCTGATGCGCGATCCCATGCCGCGCGTCGTCGTCACGGCGTGCGCCGGCGTAGTGGCGATCGGCGTGCTGGTAAGCTTTTTCCGCCTGATGTTCGCCCGTCGCGAGCCGTCCTGCGTGCATCCGGCGGGGGAGCGCAATATCGAGGTTACCCTTGCGGCGCTTTCTTCGTGCGCCAGGGTTGCTGCCGAGCGTGACGACCGCGTGATGGTCGAGCATGTCGAGGCCCGCGTCCAAGGCCCCGACGATTCGCACGTCCGTTTTAAGGTCGAGGCTATCGCGCTTGACGATAAGGACGTGGCATCTCTGGCTACCGCGATGCAGCAGCGCATCGAAGAAGCTTGCGACACCATGCTCGGCACGCCGGGTACGACCACGCGCGTCCGTTTTTTGCCGTCCAAGACTACCGTCCAGACCGTGGAGGTTTCCGGTGAGTGATACCAATCAAGATAAGACCGCTCGTACGCCGCGCCTGACGATTGACCAGAGCGCCACGCCGGCGAGCGAACCTGTTGATTCCAAAGCGGAGGCAACCGAGTTGCAAGACGCGGCAGCCGCGGATTTTGACGAGGCTATGGGTCTCATCAAGGGTACGGGCGCTGCCATCTGGAGCTATGCTGTGCGTCATCCCAACACCACGCTCGGCGCCGTCGCCGGCTTTATCCTCGCCGTGTTGGTGCTCACGTTGGGCCTGTGGGACACGCTCGTCATTGCATTCTTCGTGCTGATCGGCGCTGTGATCGGCCAAATTCGCGACGGCGAGAACGGGATCGTCAACTTCTTCGGCCGTCTGTTTAGCGGCCGCTAATATGTATTCGACTGTCGCATCCGCGGCAGGCATAAGGAGGAACCATGGCTTTTAATACGAAGGTCGATGTAGCCGATACCGAGCTCGAGGCCGACGAGACCGTCGCCGCCGAGGCCGAGGACGTAACGCTCGAGGACGAGGCGCTCGTCGAGGCCGAACCCGCCGACGATGCGGACGAGGACGACGAGGAAGCGGATGAGTCCGAGGACTCGCTGACCTATTCCAACGGCGTGATTGAGAAGATCGTTGCCATGGCCACTCGCGAGGTTCCGCACGTTCTGGGCATGAAGGGCAACCTTATGCACTTTGTGCAGGAGCAGTTTGGTGCCGAGAATCTGACCAAGGGCGTGACGGTCGAGGTCACCGATGACAATCGCGTGGTCGTCAACATCTCCGTCATCATCGAGTACGGCGCCTATGCGCCCGCGATCTTCGACGATGTCAAGGCACGTGTCACCGAGCGCCTTGCCGCGATGACCGGCCTTGAGGTGGCGGGCGTCAACCTGCGCATCGAGGATGTCATCACCCCCGAGGAGTACGAGCATCGCACCAGCCAGCACGAATAACCTTCCAAAAGGGGACAGGTTTGTTTTGGCAGGTTTTATCTGCGAAAACGTTAAACGGCCGACCGCGCAAGCAAAAGCGTGGCCGGCCGTTTTTGTACGCTTCCGATGTAGTCATACCGCTCGTCTAACTGGGGGTTGCAATCCCTACGTTCCGCGTTACTCTAATGGGCGCATTGTTTCCAAATTGTTAACGAGGAGTTGCCGTAATGGCCGACGAGCACGAAACAGAAAGCAAGGCATGGGCGATTGAGGCCGCTGCGGCAGAGGCGGCGTCGCGTGCTGCCGAGGAGGTGCATCGTCCTCCCGTGGTGCCGATGGAGCGCGTGGTCGATCGCGATGTTATCGAGCGAGGCGAGCGCGCTGGTCGCAAGCGCAGCCAGGAGCCGGGCTTTCCGCGCTTTTTTGCCGAGCTCAATTTGGGCCTGATCCTCACGGCCTTTGCCATCGTTGCGTTTAAAACCCCTAATCACTTTGCTTTTGGCGGCACCTCGGGCGTGTCGGTCATTCTGTCCACGCTGTTCCCGACCCTGCCCGTCGGCGTCTTTATGTGGATTATCAATGCGGTCCTGGTCGTTCTGGGCTTTATCTTTTTGGAGCGCAAGGCAATCCTGTGGAGCGTCTTCGCCTCGTTTGCGCTGTCCGCCTATGTTTCGCTGTTTGAGCTCTTTATTCCGACCGATGTCTCGATGACGGGCGATATGTGGCTCGACCTGTGCTTTGCCGTGATTCTGCCGGCGCTCGGCAGCGCCATCGTCTTTGATATTGGTGCCTCGACGGGCGGCACGGACATCCTCGCCATGATTCTCAAACGCCGCACCACGCTTGAGATCGGCCGTGCGCTGCTGTTGGTCGATATCGGCATCGTGACCATCGCGGCCTTCTTGTACGGTCCGCGCGTCGGTCTGTATTGCGTACTCGGCCTGTTTGCCAAGACGCTTGTGGTCGACAAAGCCATTGAGAGCATTCACCTTCGTAAGGTCTGCACGGTCATTTGTTCCGAGCCCCTTAAGGTCGAGGAGTTTATCGTCAAGCATCTCAACCGTACGGCGACTATCAGCCGCGGCTACGGTGCTTTCTCGGGCAAGTGCGTGACGGTGATTATGAGCGTGCTGAGTCGTCGCGAGGCCGTGCAACTGCGTCGCTACGCGCGCGAGATCGATCCGGGTGCCTTTATCACGATTGTCGACAGCTCCGAGATCGTCGGCAAGGGTTTCCGCGGAACGAACTAACGCAGACGTATTCAACGAACCGCCTGCTGGCGCCGTGTACCTTGCAAATCGGTCATCTTTGAGTATTTGACCCCACATTGGGCGATAATGATGCTAAAGACATCGTTCGCGATCCAAGTGATTCGCTCAAGATACGAAGGGATGATTCTATGTTCTGCTCGCAGTGTGGCGCCCCCATGGGCGATAACGACAAGTTCTGCGGCGCGTGTGGTGCCCCCAATGCCGGTGCCGCAGCCTCTGCCCCTCAGGGTCAGCCTCAGCAGTTTGTTCCGCAACCGCCCGTGGCGAATGCGTCCAAGGGCTGTGTGGCTCAGGCGTTTGAGGATATGACCAAGACGCCGGGCGTGCTGCAGCGCGTGTGCCAGATTGCCTTTTTACCGGCGCTGATTTGTGTTGTGTCGGTACTCGTGCTGTTTATTCCCGTTATTGGCGGCATTGCAGCTGCCATCGGCTTTTTGGCAGCTTGCATTGCGAGCGTGTGTGGTTCCGGCTTTGGTATTGAGTGGGGTCGCGATCTGTCGCTCAAGGTTGATGACGGTATGGATCGTCCACTCATGCGTTCCACGTCGTTTGGCCTCGGAGTCTTTTCGAGCGTTATCTCGGTCGTGCTCGAGGTTATTGCTGCCATTCCCGTTATCGGTGTAGTGCTTTCGCTGGTGGAGAGCGTGGTAATTGGCGCCGCGGGCTCGTATTCGTATTACGGCTCTTATGCACTCGAGGCAGCGCTGTTCGGCTCGCTTGGCCTGCTTGTCCTGGCTATGATTGCCACGGCGGTCTTGGGGGTCTTCTTTAAGATGTTCGCCGACATTGCCGTGATGCACTTTGCGGTGACCGGTCGTGTCGAGAGCGCGTTTTCGCTCGATAAGGTCTGGGCGGCCTTTAAGCACAACAAGACCAAACTGTTCTGCGCTTCGTTCCTTCCCGAGTTTTTGACGGGTCTGGTCGCCAACGTTGTCACCTGGATCCTGACGCTCGTCTTTGGCACCATTGCCTCTGTCGGTATGTATAGCTACTACTACCGTCCTTCGGCTATTGAGGCGCTTGTTACCGGCGGTGGCATCACGCTCGTATTGTTCTTGGTGCTGACGGCGTTTGTCACGGTATTCCTCACGGTCTTTGGCAAGATGCTCAAGCATCGTGCCGTTGGCTATTGGGTAGCGCGTTATGCAAGCGAGTGGGCCGACGAGGACAAGGATGACGTCCTGACCTTCGTGCTGCCCTTCGAAAAGAAGGCTGCCCCTGCAGGCTACGATGCTCCGGATGTTGCTCCCGCGCCTGTGCCCGAGCCCGCACCTGCGCCGGAGCCCGAGCCCGCACCTGCGCCGGAGCCCGAGACTGTGCCTGTGCCCGAGCCTGCACCGGATCCCGCGCCCGACCCGAACTCCGACGAGGCCCCGCAGGACGAATAGCCCTGCCACCTGCCATTTGGGGACGGGGTAGAAATGGCAGAAATAGCGCTTAACAAATAAGCGGAGGGGGACGTTCATCTTGACGTCCCCCTCCGCTTTGTTATTGACGATTAATCTAGAGTGCGCGATGGCTACTCGTCGCGATGGTCTTCGTGGCGAGCGGCGGTGCGAGCGTCGTGGATGCCCTTGATTGCGGCATGGCGGGCGGTGCGGGCATCGCGCACGGCGTCGCGAGCTTCGGCAGCCGTTGCCTTGGCAGAGCGCAGCTTGGCGGCCAGGTCGGGGTTGGTCTCGGCGACCGCGGCGATGGTGGGGCCGTCGAGCTCTTCTTGCGTGGGCTCGGCCAAAAAGTCGATGGCATACTGAGCGGCTACCATGGAGCCCTTGGCAAGCACGGTCTCGTCAATCTTGTAGAAGCAGGAGTGCTGGGCGTACGTAGCGCCGATCTGGGGATTGCGCGCGCCTACAAAGGCAAGCACGCCTGGCACGCGGCGCAGATACTCCGAGAAATCCTCGCCCGAAAGCGTGCCGCGGTAATGGCCCTCGCCCGCGGGGCCCAGGCACTTGAGCACAGCTTGGCGGCAGCGCTCGCTCGAGGCGGCATCGTTTTCGACCTTGTAGTTGGCGATGGTGTAATCGGTAAGCTCGGCCTCGGCGCCCAAAGCTGCTGCGGTGTGCTCCACGATGCGGCGCATAAGCTCGGGCATCTCCTCATGCGTCTTGTCGCCATAGGTGCGCACCGTGCCGGCGAGATACGCCGTGCCGGCGATAACGTTGCGCGCCGTGCCGCCGTGCAACTCGCCGACGGTGATGACGGCGGGCTCGTAGGGGCTGATCTCGCGCGAGACGATGGTTTGCAGTGCGTTGACGATCTCGGCAGCCACCATAACGGCGTCGTGGCCGCGCTGGGGCATGGCGCCATGGCACGAGGTACCGCGGACGTCGATGCGGAACCAGTCGGTATTTGCCATGCGCGGGCCGGGCTCGCAGCTCACGGTGCCGGCGTCGACCTCGCTCCAGATATGCGCGGCGTAGGCGCCGTCGACACCATCGAGTACGCCGGTGCCGATCATGAGCTTGGCACCCTGGCCGTTTTCCTCGCTGGGCTGGAACACGATACGGATCTCGCCGTGGATGTCATCGGTCATGTGGCGCAGAATCTGCAGCGTGCCGAGCATCATGGCGATATGGCAGTCGTGACCGCAGGCGTGCATGCAGCCCTCGTTGACGCTGGCGAACTCTTCGCCGGTCTGCTCGGTGACGGGAAGGGCGTCGATGTCGGCGCGCAGCAGGATACGGCGACGCGGCGTGCCGTCCTCGCGGTAGGCGTCGGGTGCGGTGCCGCGAAGCGTTGCCACCAAGCCGGTCTTGAGCGGGCGCTCGTAGGGGATATTCATAGCGTCGAGCTGATTTGCGATGTCGGAAGTCGTGCGCTCCTCGGCAAGGCTCAGCTCCGGGTGCTTATGGAAGTGCCGGCGCTGCTTGATGATGTAGGGTTCAAACTCGGCGGCGATATCCTGGATGGCCGCGGTGACGTCGTCTGCCGCGCGAACCTCGGTTGCCGCCATAATCTGCTGTGCCTTGGTCTTCGTCATGGTCGATTTGCTCCTTGTTGGCTCGATCGCAAAATCGTACAGGCTCTCTCCAGTATGCCACCTGCCGCTAGGGCTGGTAAAGTTGCCGTTTGCCGCTTGGAGTTTTGTTACAAGGGTGGGGGAGTACACTCGGGGGTGTTGAATTTCCTGCCAGAGATGGGGATGCCCATGCAACATATCGATCGGATTATCCGCTCCAAGAACGTTTTTACCGCGCAAGACGGTATCGATACCGCCCGCGAGCTGGCGATCGCCATCGCGGGCGATCGCATCGTCGCAGTCGGCTCGCCTGATGACGTGATTGACGCCGCACCTGCCGCCACGCCGGTGGTCGATTACGGCGAGCAGTTTGTCTGCCCCGGTTTCCACGATGCGCACCTGCATTTCTTCCATACTTCGGTTGGCTCCTCGCCGTACATGCTCATGGATATGGGCACGTCCGAGGCAGCATTGGTGCAGCATGCGCTCGAGTTTTCCCAAGGCTTGCCAGATGACGCCTGGGTCGTGACCCAGGGTTGGCGCGATTACCGCTGGGATCCGCCCGAGCACCCCACCAAGGCCTCCCTCGACGCCGCCTTCCCCGATCGCCCCTGCGTTATGTATTCGGGCGACGGACACACGCTGTGGCTTAACAGCCGCGCGCTCGAAGCGCTTGGCGTCACGCGCGACAGTGAGCCTCCGGCGGGTGGCAGCTACGATAAGGATGCAAACGGCGAGCTCACGGGTATCGCCCACGAGGCGGCCGCCATGCAGCTGCTGCCGCGCTGCCTGGAGTGGCTGGGCGAGGACCGCATCGCGAGCGCTTACGCCGACCAGATGAAGCGCATGGCCGAGCAAGGCATCACCTCGATTTGCGATATGTCACTCATGCCCATGCCGGGCTGCGACTTTATCCGCGACGATGTTTACGACAAGCTGCAGGCCTCCGGCAAGCTGGGAATCCGCGCCCATTTGTTTCCCACGCTGTTGGATGACCAATCGCGCTTGGAAGAGCTCCAGACCCGCTACGCGAACAATGCGCTGCTCTCGGCGCCAGGCTTTAAACAGTTCTTCGACGGCGTGTCGAGCGAGCATACCGCATACCTCACTGAGCCCTATACCAACCCGCGCTTCCCGGGCGACCAGGGCCGCCTGACGGTTCCTGTCGAGCGCATGCGCAAGTTGGTTCTGGCGGCAGCCGAGCGCGGCCACACCGTGCGCATCCACGTTATCGGCGACGGTGCCATCCATGCCGCACTCGATATCTTTGAGGAGGCGGCAGAGCTCTACGGTCTGCCCCAGCGCGGCCATAACACCCTGGAGCATTTGGAGAACCTCCTGCCCGAGGACATCGACCGCCTACGCAAGCTCAACGTCATTGCCTCGAGCCAGCCCTGCCACATCACTCTGGACCCGGGCGGCCCGGAGCGCGACCTGGGCCTGGAGCGTAGCCGCATCATGTGGCCATTTGCGACCTATAAGCAGCGCGGTATCCGCCAGGCCTTCGGAACCGACAGCCCCATCACGGCCGTCACCAGTATGAATGTGCTCTACACGGCCATCACGCGCCAAGACCCCCGCAGCCACTGGCCCGAGGGTGGCTGGCTCCCCAGCGAGCGCATCGACGCGGCAACGGCCCTGCGCAACTACACCCTGGGCAGTGCCTACGCAGCAGGCGACGAGCAAAACCTCGGCAGCCTAGAACCCGGCAAATACGCCGACCTGGTAGTCCTGGACCAAAACCCACTCACCATCGACCCCCAAGAGCTCCAAACTACCAAAGTCCAAGCCACCTACCTATCCGGCAACCTCATCTTCGAGCGCTAGCCTCACACATCCCACCCATCAGTTGCGGTGAAATAGTTCCTAAATGGCTAGCTAAACAGCCAAAACAGGAACTATTCCACCGTAACTTAAAGGGGCACGTTCCAGCAACGTGCCCCTTTCTTGTACATCCCATCCGCATCGCCATTTTGCTGCGCTGACTTTTCTGAACGCCGGGCCCGAATAAGTTACCCCAGCTCCCTTGTGGCTCCGGAGGGGCGGGGCATAAGGTTTATCGCGAGTTCCGCACGAGCCGAAGGCCACTTAATGTGGCCTTCGTGCGAGCAGGACTGCCCGAGCAGGAAACCTTATATCCCGCCCCTCCGGCGCCACACGGGAGCCGCGTACAAGTTATCCCCCGGCATTCAGAAAATCTAAGTGCCAAAAAATAAGATTTTTTGACTCCGTGTTGTATAACCCGTCATTCGTGGGTACCATTCAACGCGTACGCAAACAAATGGGTTAACCCGCGCGGCACAACCGCGCGGCCCAAAAAGGAGGAAACAAGCATGTCGTCTTTGAAGCCGCTTGCAGATCGCGTCCTGGTCAAGCCCGATGAGGCCGAGCAGAAGACCGCTTCTGGTCTGTACATCGCCAGCAACGCTCAGGAGAAGCCGCAGCGCGGCACCATCGTTGCCGTTGGCGCCGGCAAGGTCAACGATAAGGGTGAGCGTATCCCCATGGACGTTCAGGTCGGCGACGTTGTCATCTACGGTAAGTTCGGTGGCAACGAGGTCAAGGTTGACGGCGAGAAGTATCTGCTGATGCGCGCCGACGACATCTACGCCGTCGTCGAGGCCTAGTCTCGTCAGAATCTCTGATTCGTCTTTGAACGCGGCCGCCGCATAGGACTCGGAAGCGGCGACGCGAGTCACATTTCTTTTGGAGGATTATCCACTATGGCAAAGAACATTACGTTCAACACCGATGCCCGCGCTAAGCTCGCCAAGGGCGTCAACACTCTGGCCGATGCCGTTACCGTCACCATGGGCCCCAAGGGCCGTTACGTCGCTCTACAGCGCACGTTCGGTGCCCCGACTATTACCAACGACGGCGTTTCCGTCGCCAAGGAAATCGAGCTCGAGGACAACATCGAGAACATGGGCGCTCAGCTGGTGAAGGAGGTCGCCACCAAGACCAACGACACCGTGGGTGACGGCACCACCACTGCAACCCTGCTCGCTCAGGCTATCGTCAACGACGGCCTGCGCAACGTCGCCGCTGGTGCTAACCCGCTGGCCATCCGTCGCGGCATCGACAAGGCCGTCAACGCCGCCGTCGCCGAGATGAAGGCCCAGGCCAAGCCGGTCGAGACCAAGGAGCAGATCGCTTCCGTCGGTACCATCTCTGCCGGTGACCCCGAGGTCGGCGAAAAGATCGCCGAGGCCATGGAGGTCGTGGGCAAGGACGGTGTCATCACCGTCGAGGATTCCCAGACGTTCGACATCACCATCGACACCGTCGAGGGCATGCAGTTCGACAAGGGCTACGTCTCCGCTTACTTCGTCACGGATAACGACCGCATGGAGGCCGTGATGAAGGATCCGTACATCCTCATCACCGACCAGAAGATCTCCAGCGTCCAGGACATCATGCCTGTTCTCGAGGCTGTCCAGCGCGCTGGCCGTGGCCTGCTCATCATCGCTGAGGACATCGATGGCGAGGCTCTGCCGACCCTCGTCCTCAACAAGATCCGTGGCGCCCTCAACGTCTGCGCCGTCAAGGCCCCGGGCTACGGCGATCGCCGCAAGCGCATCCTGGAGGACATCGCCGTCCTCACCGGTGGCCAGGCTGCTCTGGACGAGCTGGGCGTGAAGGTCGCTGACATCACCGCCGATATGCTTGGTACCGCTAAGTCCGTCACTATCTCCAAGGACAACACCGTCGTCGTCGGCGGCGCTGGCTCCAAGGAGGCCATCGACGCCCGCATCGCTCAGATCAAGGGCGAGATGGAGAACACCACCTCTGACTTCGACCGTGAGAAGCTTCAGGAGCGCCTGGCCAAGCTCTCCGGTGGCGTTGCCGTCATCAAGGTCGGCGCTGCTACCGAGTCCGAGCTCAAGGAGATCAAGCACCGCGTCGAGGACGCCCTGCAGGCTACCCGTGCTGCTGTCGAGGAGGGCATTGTCGCCGGCGGCGGCGTCGCCTTCATGGACGCTGCTCCTGCGCTCGACGCCGTTGAGCTTGACGACCCCGAGGAGAAGATCGGCGTCGACATCGTCAAGAAGGCTCTGACTGCTCCGGTCGCCACCATCGCCAAGAACGCTGGCTTTGAGGGCGCCGTCGTGGTCGACAAGGTTGCCGAGCTGCCCGCCGGCCAGGGTCTCAACTCTGCCAACGGCGAGTGGGGCGACATGATCGAGATGGGCGTCCTCGACCCCGTCAAGGTCAGCCGCGTCACCCTGCAGAACGCTGCTTCTGTCGCCAGCCTGATCCTCATCACCGAGGCCACCGTCTCTGATGTGCCCAAGAACACTCAGCTTGAGGACGCTATCGCTGCTGCCACCGCTGGTCAGCAGGGCGGCGGTATGTACTAAGGCCGACAAGGTCTAGAACTCCCACCGGGAATCCGGGGGCGTGACGGGGGCTTCTCTCCGGAACGTCCTCGGACATGCAAAGAGGCTCCGCATCGCGCTTCGCGCTGCGGAGCCTCTTTGCGTCCTGCGGAATGTTCCGGAGAGAAGCCCCCGTCACGCCCCCGGATTCCCTGCGTTTACGGCCTTGAGGTCGGCATGGGCGGAGGTCGTGGCTGATAGGGATACGTGTCCCGGTTGCTGTTTCGCGCTTTGCGCGAAAGGCGCACCACTTTGGCGTGAACGGGGAACGTGGTTGTTGCGGCAACTGATCCCCACCACAAATTACCCTTGGCATACTTGCGCGAAAGCCTACTGGTGCTACACTTGCAATTGCTGTTTCAGGGCGGGGTGGAATTCCCCACTGGCGGTAAATCGGGCGGTGCCAAAGGGGTGCCGTGACGCAGGTAAAGTGCCTGCGGTCAAGCCGATGAGTCCGCGACCCGTGTGTGCGTTGGTTCGCATGCCGGCTGAACTGGTGAGATCCCAGTACCAACGGTTAGAGTCCGGATGAAAGAGGCAGGTGATCTTATGTCTGAACAGTCGCAGCATATCCATTTTGAGAACACGAATAGGTGGAGTACCAAACAGCTCGTTACCATGGCGTTGATGTGCGCCTTGGGCGCCCTGTTTATGTATGTGCAGCTGCCCATCCTTCCCTCGGCGCCTTTTTTGACGTATGACCCGTCGCTGGTGCCGGCGATGGTGTGCGGTTTTGCGTATGGCCCTGGCGCCGGCACTGCTGTTGCCGCCATGGCGATCGTTATCCATGCGCTCACCACGGGTGACTGGGTCGGTGCGCTTATGAACCTGGTGGCTACGCTGGGTTATATTCTGCCCGCGGCTATCGTCTACCAGAAGATGCATACCTATAAGGGTGCCGTGATTGGCCTAGCGCTCGGCGTCATTGCCGCTACGGCGTTGTCTATGGTCGCAAACCTTACCATTGGTGTTTGGTTCTGGTATGGCTCGGTCGATGTGATCGCCCCGCTCATGATTCCTGCCGTGCTGCCGTTCAACCTTATCAAGACCGCGCTTAACTCGGTGTTGACGCTGGCGGTGTATAAGGCAGTCTCCAACCTCATCACGCCTAAAAAGGACCAGGTCAAAGGCCGCGCATGATTGAGTGTCGGGGCGTTTCCTTTAGCTATGACGGTGCCGTACCGGCACTCGACGGCGTCGATCTGAGCATCGAGGACGGGGAGTTTTTCTGCATCCTCGGTGGCAATGGGTCGGGCAAGTCGACGTTTGCCAAGCATCTGAATGCGTTGCTGCAGCCCGATGCCGGCACGGTGCGCATCGATGGCATGGATGCGTCCGACCCCGAGCTGGTCTACGACATTCGTTCGACTGCGGGCATGGTATTCCAGAACCCGGATGATCAGCTGGTGGCGACGCTTGTCGAGGACGATGTTGCGTTTGGTCCCGAAAACCTTGGCGTGCCATCGGCACAAATTGCGCAGCGCGTACGCGAGGCGCTGAAGGGCGTGGGCCTGGTGGGCTTTGAGCGTCACGAGACCCATGCGCTTTCGGGCGGTCAAAAGCAGCGCGTGGCGCTTGCCGGCGTGCTCGCCATGGAGCCGCGTGTGCTCATTTTGGACGAGGCTTCTTCGATGCTCGATCCGCGTGGACGTAAGGGCCTCATGAAGGCGTGCCGCGCACTCCATGATCGCGGCATGACCATCGTGATGATTACGCACTTTATGGAAGAGGCCGCTGAGGCCGATCGCGTTGCTGTCTTCCAAGCGGGCCGCGTTGCCATGCTCGGTACGCCCGAGGAGATTCTGACGCGGGCAGATGGGCTCGTGGAGCTCAACCTGGATATGCCGGCGTCGTGCTGCTTGGGCATGGCACTTCGTGCGAAGGGCATGCCCGTTCATGCGCAGGTGCGCGAGGCGGATATGGTCGCCGAGATTGCGCAGGTATATGCCGACCGGAGTGGGGAAGACACCGCAGGGCGGCCTTCTGCATCCGATTCTCGTGTGCTCGACAACGCCTCCTCTGCAACCGACGGGACAGCCGTGTCGGAGCCCGTCATCGAGATTTCGCACCTCTCGCATAGTTACTCGCTGAGCGCCCGCGAGCGCCGCCGCTGGCATAAGCGCTCGGCCACTGCGGGCAAATCGAATAAACAGGCTCTCTGGGGAAACGACCCCAGCAGCCCGTGGGCGCTGCGCGATGTATCTCTGACGGTGCGTCGCGGCGAGTTCCTGGGCTTAGCAGGTCATACCGGTTCGGGTAAGTCGACGCTGGTCCAGCATCTCAACGGTTTGATTCGCCCCCAGGAGGGATTCGTTCGCGCGCTGGGGCTCGATCTGTCAAACAAGAAAGACGCCGCCGCGGTTAAGGCCAAGGTCGGCGTGGTGTTTCAATATCCCGAGCGTCAGCTGTTTGCCGAAACCGTGACGCAGGACGTGGCGTTTGGCCCGCACAACCTTGGCTTGCCGCAAGATGAAGTCGACCGTCGCGTCGAGTCGTCGCTCTCGCGCGTGGGCCTCGACCTTTCCACGGTCGGCGACAAGAGTCCCTTTGAGCTTTCGGGCGGTCAGCAACGGCGTGTGGCATTCGCCGGTGTGCTCGCCATGGAGCCCGAAGTCCTGGTGCTCGATGAACCCATGGCGGGGCTCGATCCGGCTGCGTGCAGGGATTTCCTTGAGCTTATCGATCGACTTCACCGCGAGGGCCTGACCGTTGTCATGGTTTCACACAGCATGGATGACCTGGCCAATTGCTGCGACCGTATCGTCGTAATGAACGAAGGTGCGGTGTTTGCCGAGGGAACCCCCGCGCAGGTGTTTGCGCATGCCGATGAGCTCAAGTCGATCGGCTTGGGCGTACCTGCTGCTCAGCGCATGGCGTTGGCGCTCGCGGAGGCGGGCGTGCCGCTGCGTTGCGGCGGGCTCTATACGGTTGAGTCGCTGGCCGACGAGCTGGCAGATTTGCTGATCGGTCGCTCAGACGGTCCTTCTAACGTCGCGGACATTGCTAAATCCAAGACGCCCGCGCGAGAGGAGGGCTGCTAATGGAGGCGTTTTCGTTTGGCAGCTACTATCCTGGCGATAGTGCGATCCATCGCCTGGATCCGCGCACCAAGCTGCTTCTGGGCTTCGCATTTCTGATCACTACGCTCACCGTCAGCAGCTTCCGTGAATTCGTTCCGGTCGCAATCTTTGTCGTTCTGGTCTATGCCATGGCCCGGGTGCCGTTGCGTCGCGTCCTATCGTCGATGGCGCCGCTGCTGGCGATTGTCGTGGTGGTCGCGGTGCTCAATCTGTTTTCCGACCAGAGTGGGCGCATTCTGTGGCAGCTCGGCTTTTTGCAGATAAGCGAGGGCTCGTTGCATTCCGCCGCCTTTATGGCGTGCCGCCTGACCTTGATGATGGCCGGTATGAGCGCCATCACGCTCACCACACCGACGCTCGACCTCACCGCGGGCTTTGAGCGCCTGCTCGCGCCGTTTGCGCGTGTGGGACTTCCTGCGCACGAGCTCGGTATGATTATGGGTATCGCGCTGCGCTTTATGCCGCAGTTCGCCACCGAGATGAAGCAGACGGCCGATGCGCAGGCGAGCCGCGGTGCGCGCGTGACGGGAGGCCCGCTCGGCGGCGTGCGTATGCTCGGCAGTGTGGCGATTCCGCTGTTCACGGGTGTGTTCCGTCATGCCGAAACGCTTTCTGCCGCCATGGATGCGCGCTGCTATCATGGCGAGCAGGGACGCACACGCCTGCATACGCTTGTGTTTGGCCGTGGCGATGCGTTGGCGGCGGTGGTGACGATGCTGCTGCTCATCTGCGTCATCGTTATCAATCTTCAACTTGTTTAGGCGCGATTCGAGCGCAGGAAAGGGGTCCCTATGACCGACAACGACCGCACGGCGCAGCTCGAGCGAGCCTGTTCGTATCTCAGGCGCATTCCGGCGTGGTATCTGGCCACGACCGATGTGGCCGACGGGCATCAACCGCGCGTGAGGCCGTTCTCGTTTGCCATGGTCGATGATGGCAAGCTGTGGTTTTGCACCTCGCGTGACAAGGACGTGTGGGCCGAGCTGAGCGCGAATCCCAAGTTTGAGGTCTCGGGCTGGAAACCGGGGGAGTGCTGGATTGTGCTGACCGGCGAGGCTGCGCTCGAGGACGACGCGGTCGTGAGCGACCGGGTGCGCTTGGCTGGCTTTAAGCACATGGTGGGCATTGGCGAGGATCACGAGAGCGCCAACGACGGCCGTCTCGCGTTCTTCTCGGTCCGCAACATTGCCGCGCGCTTCTGTGATATCGACGGCAGCGAGGAGCGCCTGGAGCTCTAGCTTACACAAACCAGGCTCTCAAACTGGCTAGTACAGGAGGACACATGGACGGATTGAATACGGTTTTGGAGTATCTGACGTCGGTGCCGGCGTGGTATCTGGCGACGAGCGTGGATGGGCAGCCGCATGTGCGTCCGTTTTCGTTTGCGCAGATTCAGGATGGCAAGCTGTGGTTTGTGACGGCGCGCACCAAAGACGTGTGGCAGGAGCTGCTGCAAAATCAGCGCTTTGAGGCCACGAGCTGGTGGCCGGGCCATGGTTGGCTCATCTTGCGCGGGCGTGCCGGCTTGGATGACCAAGCGGCGGGCGATATGCGTGAGGCCGGATGGAAGCATCTAGAGCGCCTGGGCGAGCATTACGAGGGGCCAAACGATCCCACGCTTGTCTTCTTTAGTGTGGAGGACCCCGAGGCCTTTATCTGCAACCACGACGAATGGGTGCCGGTCGAGCTCTAGACGTGTATCCCGGCAAACCTCGACAATTCAAATTCTCGCATGTAGCGGGCCCCACATTGCAACGTCACCGTAAGGCGCACCGAGCAATGTGGGGCCCGCATTTATTTGTCAATTCCTTTGAGTGAATGTGTCGGGAATGTTTCAATGCATGAATATGCAAAAGATTTGCGTATATATGCATCTTTTGGTGCTAAAGTTTCAACCCACTTCATAACGACGGCTGCAGGATGCGTATTGGTGCATAACTGCAGACAAGGAGTCTGATATGTCTTTAAAGGTTGGAATTGTCGGTGCGGCAGGATACGCCGGCGCCGAGCTCATTCGCCTCGTCCTCGGTCATCCCGAGTTTGAACTTGTTGCCATTACGTCCAACGCCGATGCCGGCCAGCCGCTGTCTGCGGTCTACCCGAGCTTTGCCGGCGTAAGCGACCTTGTCTTCACGACGCATGATGCTCCCGAGCTCAAATCCTGCGATGCCGTCTTTTTGGCCGTGCCGCACACGGCCGCCATGGCGCAAGTGCCCGCCCTGCTTGCCGCGGGCGTTTCCTGCTTTGACCTTTCGGCCGACTACCGTCTGAGCGACCCGGCTGTGTTTGAGGCTTGGTATGCCGCCGAGCACACGAGCCCCGAGCTGCTCAAGACCCGTGCTTTCGGCCTGCCCGAGCTGTTCTGCAAGGACCTGGAGACCGCTGCATCCAACCACGCCGACGGCAAGCCCGTGCTGGTCGCCTGCGCCGGCTGCTATCCCACCGCAACGAGCCTTGCCGCCGCGCCTGCCGTGCGCGCCGGCTGGGTTGCCCAGGGCGGCCCCGTGATCGTCGATGCCATCAGCGGTGTGACGGGCGCTGGCAAGTCCTGTAACGCCCGCACGCATTTTTGCAGTGCCGACGAAAACCTGGAGGCGTATGGCGTGGGCAAGCATCGCCATACGCCCGAGATCGAGCAGATTTTGGGTCTGACCGATCGCGTCGTCTTTACCCCGCACCTGGCACCGCTCAAGCGCGGTCTGCTTTCCACGGTGACGATGCCGCTCGCTCAACAGGCTCTCGATACTCTGGCTCTTGAGGACGTCGTCGACTACTACAAGCAGTTCTACGCCGGTCGCACCTTCGTACGCGTACTCGATGCCGGTCGGCAGCCTAAGACGGCTTCGGTCGTCGGCACCAACGCCGCCCAGATCGGCCTCGCGCTCAACAAGCGCGCGGGCGTGCTGGTGGCGACGGGCGCCATCGACAATCTGTGCAAGGGCGCTGCGGGCCAAGCGGTCCAGTGCGCCAACATCGTCTTTGGCTTTGACGAGCGACGAGGCTTGCCCACAGTGGCGTGCCCGGTGTAGCACATTCGATTGTTAACGATTTGGTAGTCGGGCATCGAGTGGGGCGCCACTCTTAAGCTGGTCTCATGATCACGACTGGCATGGCGCACCAACCGATGTCCGTTTTTTGTTTGACATAAGGAGTCATAAAGACGATGAATACCGAGCTGTTTGACATTAAGATTCGTGCCGTCGAGGGCGGTGTTACGGCGGCTGCCGGCTTTAAGGTGGCAGGCATCCATGCCGGATTCCGCAAGAATCCCGAGCGCCTGGATTATGCGCTCGTCGTGCCCGATAAACCCTGCCCCGGCGCCGGCGTGTTTACCACCAACCGCTTTTGCGCAGCACCCGTGCAGGTGAGCCGTGCCAATCTGGGCGGCGCCGACAAGGGCTACGGCATCATCGCCGGCGTTTCGGTCAACTCTGGCAATGCCAACGCCGCCACGGGTGAGACCGGTCTTGCCTGCGCGCGCGAGACGTGCAACATTGCCTCGCAGGTTATCGGCTGCGAGCCCCAGCAGATTTTGGTTGCCTCCACGGGCGTCATTGGCCAGATTCTGCCGATTGACACGTTCGAGACTGCCGTTCCTGCCGCCTACGAGGCGCTCTCCGCCCACGGTGGCGCCGATGCCGCTCGCGCCATCATGACGACCGATACGCATTCCAAGGAATATGCCGTGTCCTACGTCAGCGATGCCGAGGGCCATGCGGGCAATGTCTATACGGTGGGCGGCATGTGCAAGGGCTCGGGCATGATCATGCCCAACATGGCCACCATGATCGCGGTCATCACCACCGATGCCCCCGTCGAGCCGGCGGCGCTCCACGCCCTGCTGCTCTCGACCGTTAAGCAGACCTTTAACAAGGTGACGGTCGATTCCGAGACCTCGACGAATGACACCTGCATCATGCTTGCCTCCGGTGCTGCTGCCGCAGATGCCGAGCCTATTGTCGAGGGCACCGATGCCTTCGACGAGCTGGCCTTTGCCGTGCATGAGGTATGCGAGAGCCTGGCGCGAAACATCGCCGCCGATGGCGAAGGCGCATCCAAGCTCGTAACGGTCAATGTCACCGGCGCCCTCAACGACGAAGAGGCGGATATTGCCGCCCGTGCCGTCGCCAACTCGCCGCTCGTCAAGACCTGCATCGCCGGTCACGACTGCAACTGGGGCCGCGTTGCCATGGCGCTGGGCAAGTGCGGCGTGAAGTTTAATCAGGAAGACGTTTCCATCGACATGATGGGCATGCCCGTCTGCCGTGACGGCCTGACCGTTCCCTTTGACGAGGATGAGGCGCTGCGTCGCTTTGAGGCGCCCGAGATCGTGATTTCGGCCGACCTGGGCGCGGGCGACGCGGCGACTACCGTGTGGACCTGCGACCTCACGCACGAGTACATCTCCATCAACGGCGATTATCGCTCCTAGACTCCAGATGTGCCGCGCGTCCCGCTGCGATTGCGGGTAACGAGGCGTGGCGCGATAGCTATACGAAAGACGAGGCCGACTATGAAGTTCGCACGCGATTGTCGCTCGAGCGAATCCAACGAAGTAACCGCGCAGCTGCTGTTCGAGGCGCTGCCGTGGATTAAGAACCTGACCGGTAAGACGGTCGTTATCAAGTACGGCGGTGCCGCCATGGTCGACGAGCAGCTGCGTCGCGACGTGATGAGCGACATCGTCCTGCTCAAGATTATCGGCATGCGCCCTGTTATCGTGCACGGTGGCGGCAAGGCCATCAACGAGGCGCTCAGCCACTACGATATTCCCGTCGAGTTTAAGAACGGCCAGCGCGTGACCACGCCGGCGACCATGGATATCGTGCGCGAGGTACTGGGCGGCAAGGTCAATCAGGAGCTGGTCGCGGCGCTCAACCACCACGGCAACCTAGCCGTGGGCGTGTCCGGCAGCGACGCCGGCACCCTTATCGCCGAGCCACTCGACCCCGAGCTCGGTCGCGTGGGTAAAGTCACGCACGTCAACACCGACTACATCGAGCGCTTGCTCGACAGCGAGTACATTCCCGTTATCGCCACGGTTGCGGCGGGGGAGGACGGCGGCTTCTTCAACATCAATGCCGATACCGCCGCCGGTGCCGTTGCGGCGGCGCTCCATGCGCACAAGGCGATCTTCTTGACCGACGTCGACGGCCTGTACAAGGACTTTAGCGATAAGGATTCGCTTATCTCCAACCTGACGCTCGACGAGGTCAACGAGATGCTCTACGGCGGCGAGGTCGATAAGGGCATGATTCCCAAGCTGCGCGCTGCCGTCGATGCCCTTACCGCTGGCGTCTTCCGCGCCCACATCATCAACGGCACGACGCCGCATTCGCTGCTGCTGGAGCTGCTGACCGATGCCGGCGTCGGTACCGTGATCCATTCCACCGAGACGGCCTACGAGTTCGATACGCACCCGCACCCGCTTTCGACTTTTGCGGCGCGCTTGACCGAGAACCTCGACGAGGTCGAGAAGCTCCAGACCGTTTAGCCTGTCCGCAATCGTCGCATATCTACACCCATAGCCCGCGCCATCTGGCGCCCAACGAAAGGCATCCCATGTCACTTGCAGCTCAACAATCGCTCGAATCCCATTACGTTATGCATACCTTTGGCCGCTCTCCGGTCGAGTTTGTCGAGGGCCACGGCATGAAGCTCACCGGCGACGATGGCCGCGAGTATCTCGACTTTCTTGCTGGTATCGGTGTGTGCAGCTTGGGCCATGGCAACCCTGCTGTGCTCTCGGCGCTCGAGGCACAAACCAAAAAGCTCATGCATGTCTCCAATTACTTCTACATTGAGCAGCGCGGCCAGGTCGCGGCGCTGCTGTCCAAGCTTGCTAACGACGACGTGGATGGTGCGCGCGTGCTTGCCGATGCCATTGCCGCTGGCGATGAGACCACGGCCGCCGCGCTCGGTGCTCCTGCTGCGGACGAGCAGGTGTGGGAGACGTTCTTTGCCAACTCCGGCGCCGAGGCTAACGAGGGCTCGATGAAGCTTGCGCGTCTGTACGCCAAGCGGGCCGGTAACGGCGGCAATACCATCGTGTGCATGCGCGGCGGTTTCCACGGCCGTACGCTCGAGACCATTGCCGCCACCATGCAGGATTGGCTGCAGGACAGCTTCCGTCCTCTGCCGGGCGGCTTTGTGGCCTGCACGCCCAACGACGTCGACGAGCTGCGTGCGATCTTTAAGCAGCTGGGAAGCGAGATCTGCGCTGTGATGCTCGAGCCGATTCAGGGCGAAAGCGGCGTGCACCCTATGACCGAGGAGTTTATGGCGGCGGCGCGCGACTTGGCGCACGAGGTGGGCGCCGTGCTTATCGCCGACGAGGTCCAGTGCGGTATCTTCCGCTCCGGCAAGCCGTTTGCATTCCAGACCTATGGCGTGGAGCCCGACATCATGAGCCTTGCCAAGGGCATTGCCGATGGTGTGCCCATGGGCGCCGTGGTGGCCAAGAAGGAGATCGCCGATGTCTTTAAGCCCGGCGACCATGGCTCAACTTTTGGCGGCAGCTGCTTGGCCGTCGCGGCGTGCGCCGCGACGCTCTCCGCGCTCGTGCGCGGCGATTATGCCGACCACGCTGCCAAGGTGGGCGCCTATATGGAGGCAAAACTCGCCAAGTTACCGCATGTTACCGATGTGCGCGGTCGCGGCTTGATGCTCGGCTGCGACCTGGATGATGCCGCGGGCGACGCGCATGATATTGTTGCCCGCGCGCTGGCCGCCGGTGCCGTGATTAACGCTACGGGTGCCCATACGCTGCGTTTCCTGCCGCCGCTCGTGTGCGAAGAGGCCGACGTGGACAGCCTAATCGAGATCCTGGCGGGTGTCTTGGGCTAACGCGGCGCAATAACTCAATTTGGACCGGGTTCCGGACTGCGGACGTGCCATATGCGGCACGATTCGGCGGTCTGGAGCCCGTTTTGCCATAAATCTGCAATGGCCAGGAGAGCCTTTGGACAAAAAATGCCAAATATGAGTACTGTCACCAGTTGAATCTCATATGAAACCGACTACCTAGGATTAGTTAGACCACACATGTTCAGTTATGTTAATGGGAAAACAGCTAGTAAAGGCTTCAAATCGCTGATTCAGAGCTAGATTTATCCAGCGAAACCCAAAAATCGCTGCTACAAAATTGGTAGCAGTACTCATTTTTGCCATTTTTTGGCCACGACCTTTGTGACAGACGTGCTGGCGGGTTCGAATCCCTCTGCGATGGGCCAAAAAAGAAAGGCCCCCATAGCTGGGAGCCTATCAAATCAGTGGTGGGCGATGAGGGATGTCCGCGTGCGGCTGGCGCCGCCCGCGCCCCGCTTCGTCGCTCCGCTCCTCGCGTGCTGCGCTGGAAAACGCTTCGCGTTTCCTCAGCTCCGCACCCTTGCGGGTTCGAATCCCATGAAATAGGCCCAAACAAAAAAACGGTCCCCTTTCGAGGACCGTTTCCAAATCAGTGGTGGGCGATGAGGGATTCGAACCCCCAGCCTTGTGCGTGTAAAGCACCTGCGCTAACCGTTGCGCCAATCGCCCGTGCGGAGAGAGTATAGCAAAACAATCGCCTCATTCATCTCATATCCATTAAAGGTAACCGGCGCGTGTCACAGCGGAGCTGATTCAGTTGAGATTGCCTGAACATTCCGCCCCTCTTTACGCCCTCGGGTATACTCAAAAGCTACTGATTCGATTTGATGCCCAGCAACAGCAGAGGGGATAGTATATGTGCGGTTTTGTCGGTTTTGTCGGTGGGACGGATAACCAATCCGAGGTGCTCACCAAGATGATGGACCGCATCGTCCATCGCGGTCCCGACATGGGCGGTCAGTTTATCGACGGCCGCGTTGCCCTGGGCTTCCGCCGCTTGTCGATCCTCGACCTGACCGAGGCCGGCGCTCAGCCCATGGCCAATGAGGACGGCAGCGTCGTTATCGTCTTCAACGGCGAGATCTACAACTTCCAAGAACTCCGTTCCGAGCTCGAGGCCAAGGGCTATAAGTTCCACTGCGGCGCCGACACCGAGAGCCTCCTGCACGGCTACGAGGAGTGGGGCGAGGCAGTACTCGATCGCTTGCGCGGTATGTACGCCTTCGTCATCTGGGACAAGAAGAAGAACAAGCTTTTTGGCGCCCGCGATATCTTTGGCATCAAGCCACTCTACTACTATCCCATGGCCGATGCGGGCGACGGCGCTCCGGGCGTGCTCTTTGGTTCCGAGATCAAGAGCTTCCTGGACTACCCGCACTTCCACAAAGCGGTCAACAAAAAGGCCCTGCGTCCGTACATGACGCTGCAGTATTCGGCAACCGAGGAGACCTTCTTTGAGGGTGTCTACAAGCTGCCGCCGGCGCATTACTTTACCGTAGACATCCCGACCGGCAAGATGAACATCGAGCGCTACTGGGATTGTGATTACTCTGCCGTCGAGAAGCCGTTCGAGGAGTACGTCGACGAGCTGGACGAGGTCGTGCACGAGAGCGTCGAGGCCCATCGCATCGCCGACGTCAAGGTCGCGTCGTTCCTCTCCGGCGGCGTCGACTCCAGCTACATCGCCGCTTGCCTCATGCCCGACAAGACCTTCTCGGTGGGCTTCGATTACAAGAATTTCAACGAGACCAACTACGCCAAGGAGCTTTCCGATAAGCTCGGCGTCGAGAACGTTCGCAAGATGATTACAGCCGACGAGTTCTTCGGTGCGCTCGAGGACATCCAGTATCACATGGACGAGCCGCAGTCCAACCTGTCTTCCGTGCCGCTGTGGTTCTTGGCCGAGATGGCCCGCAAGGACGTCACCGTCGTGCTTTCGGGCGAAGGCGCCGACGAGCTCTTTGGCGGCTACGCCTACTACGAGGACACGGTCCCGGTCCGCAAGTACAAAAAGACGGTGCCGCTGCCCATCCGTCGCGCGCTCGGTAACCTGGCGTTGCATATGCCGTACTTCAAGGGACATAACTTCCTGGTCAAGGGTGCCGAGATCCCTGAGAAGTCGTTCCTGGGACAGGCTCTGGTATGGCCGGAGCGCGAGGTCGACGACGTGCTCAAGCCCGAGTACAACACCGGCGATGGCGCCTTCGAGCTTGCCGCTCCCATCTATGCGCGCGTGAAGGGTCAGCCCGAGCTGGTCAAGAAACAGTACCTGGACATGAACATGTGGCTCCCGGGCGACATTCTGCTCAAGGCCGACAAGATGTGCATGGCGCACTCGCTGGAGCTGCGCGTGCCCTTCCTGGACCGCAAAGTCATGGAGTTCGCCGAGCACATTCCCGACCGCTACCGCATCAACGAGAACGGCAACAAACAGGTACTCCGCCACGCTGCCAACAAGTCGCTGCCCGATGAGTGGGCCACCCGTCCCAAGGTGGGCTTCCCGGTGCCGATTGTCTACTGGCTGCGCGAGCAAAAGTGGTACGACTATGTCAAGGAGTACTTCACCGCGCCGTGGGCAAGCGAGTTCTTCGATACCGACGAGCTCATGCACCTGCTCGATCTGCACTTTGCGGGCAAGGGCGATTTCCAGCGCAAGATCTATACGCCGCTCGTGTTCCTGGTGTGGTACAAGCGCTTCTTTATCGACGAGGACCAGCCCGCTGTTCAGGCTGCCTAGCCTCGGCTTACGAACGCCTGCGCGTAACGGCTCCTCCGGGAGCCGTTTTTGCGTGGGTGCGTTTCAGTTACTATAAAAACCGTCCCTGCCAAATGGCTGAGAAAGGTGAAAGATGCACCATTCGGATTCCGCGACCGTGACCACGGTCGATACGCTTGCCAAGCTTCTCGATGTGTGCGGTGAGCTGCGCGCATCAGAGCAGGTTGACGAGCGTGCCGTGATCGGCTGCTCGTTTGATTCGCGCGCGGTCTCGGCAGGTGACGTGTTCTTTTGCAAAGGCGCTGCCTTTAAGCCTGCGTTTTTGAGCATGGCGCTCGATGCGGGCGCCGTCGCATTTGTGTGCGAAGAGTCGCTGGTCGAGTCTCTGGAGCCGCTGGCGCAGGAGAGCGGTGCTGCGATGCTGGTTGTTGATAGCGTTCGCACGGCCATGGCCCTGTTGCCGCCGGAGGTCTACGACCGTCCCGACCACGACGTCAAGATCGTGGGCATCACCGGTACCAAGGGAAAGACCACGGCCGCTTTTATGCTCCAGTCGATTATCAAAGCGGCGGGCGAGTCCTGCGGCATGATCGGCTCGGTGAGTACCGACGATGGTATCGAGTGCTACGAGAGCACCAATACCACGCCAGAGGCCCCCGAGGTTTGGCGCCATATCGCCAACTGCCGTGAGGCCGGTCGCCAGTCCATGGTCATGGAGGTCTCGAGCCAGGCGCTCAAGTACCAACGCGTCGAGAATCTGCCGTTTGACGTGGCGTGCTTCCTCAACATCGGCCGTGACCACATCTCGCCGATCGAACACCCCACGTTTGAGGATTATTTTGAGAGCAAACTCAGGATCTTTGACCAAGCAAAGACCGCCGTGGTGAATCTGGGCACCGAAGAGGTTGACCGTGTGCTGGAGGCAGCGTCGACGGCCGAGCGCTTGGTGACCGTTGGCGTCGAGCATCCCGAGGCAAGCCTGTGGGCAAGCGATGTCCGCGTGGTCGGCTTTAACATCGAGTTTAACCTGCATGGCCTGTGTGCCGACGAGTCCGAGGCGGGGGAGAAGATCCTGCTGGGTATCGCGGGAGACTTTAACGTGGAGAACGCGCTGGTCGCTATCGCCGCTGCGCACGAGATCGGCATCGGTATCGAGGCTATCAAGAAGGGCCTCTCCAAGCTTCGTGTGCCGGGCCGCATGGAGGTCGTGGAGTCGAAGGACGGCCGCGTGATCTGCGTCGTTGACTATGCGCACAACCAGCTTTCGTTCCGTTCGCTTTTCTCGTCGGTCAAGCGCGCGTTTCCCACTAGCCCGGTCATTGCAGTGTTTGGCGCTGCCGGCGGCAAGGCGCAGGAGCGCCGCGAGCAGCTTCCGCGCGAGGCCGCACCATATTCCGACCTGATGATTTTTGCCAACGAGGACCCGGCTCACGAGGACCCGATGAAGGTCTGTCGCGAGCTTGCCGAACATGTTCCCGACGATACGCCGAACAAGATCATCCTCGATCGCGAAACCGCTGTGCATGCGGCGTTCAAGGCGGCGCGCGAGGAGTACGTCAACCCCGATGCTCCTACCATTGTCTTGCTGCTGGCAAAGGGTGACGAGGAGCTCATGCACGTGGGCGACGAGTTCGTGCCCATCGAGAGCGACCTTTCGTTGGCCAATCGCCTGATCGATGTTACCCAGTTTGACTAATGAACCATGACAGCGGCGGCGCCCTGAGTGCGCTGTCGCCATAAGCGTGTTCCCTCAAGCAAAGCATGCCGTCCAAGTCCAAACCCTTCTACGTAAACGGAGTAACCATGTCCCACAACACCCTGCCGACCGTTGCCGAGCTTTCGGGCGAGATGCGCGAGCGCTTGGCCAAGGTCAAGTACGTCTTTACCGACCTGGATGCCACGATGCTCGCACCCGGCTCGTGCGTGCTGCGCGACAACGACGGCAACCCCTCGACCAAACTCGTCGAGGCCGTCGTGGCACTTGCCCGCGCTGGTATTCAGGTGGTTCCCACCTCGGGCCGCAACCGCACCATGATCCACGAGGATGCGCGCGTGCTCGGCCTCAACTCCTACATTGGTGAGATGGGCGGCCTGGTCATGTACGACCTCAAAGCCAACGATTGGGAGTATCTGACCGGCGACATGCCCTACGACCCTTCTTGCGGCCTCACGCCGCACCAGGTGATCGAGCAGACCGGCGTGTGCGAGAAGATTCTCGCCCGCTGGCCGCACAAGATCGAGTATCACAACGACATGTCGACCGGCTACAAGTACCGCGAGGTCACCGTCGGCATGCGCGGCGACATCCCCGATGACGAGGCGCAGGCCATCCTCGACGAGGCCGGCTGCGGCCTGGTGTGGGCCTGTAACGGTCACCTGACGCATCTGTCCAAGCCGACGACGCTCGAGCTCGATCGCGTCGAGGACGGTCGCGCATTCAACATCAACCCCGCGGGCCTCAACAAAGGCGTCGCCATTGCGCGCTTCTGCGAGCACCTGGGTATCAAACGCGAGGAGACGTTGGCGCTCGGCGATTCCGAGTCTGACTTCTACATGGCCGATCACGTGGGCACGTTCTGTCTGGTCGAGAATGGCCTGACGAGCGCCGGCGCGCCCGAGTTCCTGGCTGCTTGCGAGAACGCTTTCGTTACGCGCGGCAAAATTGTCGACGGTTGGGCGGCGACGGCAGAGCTGCTGGTCGCGGCGCGTTCGTAGCGCGGCGTCGCCGCACTTGGATATGTCTTTTCGAGAGAGAATCTGGTGAGGTAATGTCCGATATCGAGAATCCGGCAGGCGACACGCGCCCGATTGGCGTGTTCGATTCTGGTTTGGGCGGTCTGACGGTTGCGCGCGCCATCGCGACGGCGCTGCCGCACGAGTCCGTCTACTACTTCGGCGACACCAAACGCTGTCCCTACGGCACGCGCACCGAGGATGAGGTGCGCTCATTTGCGTTGCAGGCGGGTCGTTGGCTTTCGAAGCACGACGTCAAGATTATGGTCATCGCCTGCAACACGGCGACCGCCGCGGCCTTGCGTCTGGCCCAGCAGGTGCTCGACGTCCCCGTCATCGGCGTGATCGCGCCGGGTGCCCGTGCGGCAATCAACAGCACCCGCTCGCGTCGCGTGGGCGTGCTCGCCACCAACCTCACCATTCGCTCGGGCGCCTACACGCGCGCCATTCAGGACCTAGATGCCGGCGTCGATGTATACGGCTGTCCTGCCTCGAGCTTTGTCGAGGTTGTCGAACACGAGCTCGCCTCGGGTGCACATCTGCAAGAGCAGTGGCTTGAGAACGAGGACATCTTCGATACGCCTGCCGTGCGTGCGCTGGTGGGTGCCACGGTTGAGCCGCTGCGCGACCACGGTATCGATACCGTGGTGCTCGGCTGTACGCATTTTCCGCTGTTGGTGGGACCTATCCGCCATGCGCTGGGGCCTGGGGTGCGCGTCGTGAGTTCCGCCGAGGAGACCACGCGCGAGCTGACCGACATCCTTACGCGCCGCGAGCAGCTGGCGGGCGACGCCGCCGAGCCGCAGCATCGTTTTGCCACGACGGCCGATAACATTGCCGAGTTTGCGGTGGCGGGCAGCTTTATCTTTGGTCAGCCGCTCAAGAGCATTGAGCATATCGATATCGATGAGCTGAAATAGATGTAAGGCCGCCGCCAAAGCCTTCGCCACACCTTATGCCGAAAGGATTTTTCTATGGAGTACATGCAGGTCAACCGCGCCAACGGTCGCGCCGCCAACGAGTTACGCCCCGTTAAGCTCACCCGTGGCGTCATGAAGCACGCCCACGGTTCGTGCCTGGCCGAGTTTGGCGACACGCGCGTGCTGTGTGCCGCCACTATCGAGGAGGGCGTGCCGGGCTGGCGCAAGGGCGCCAAGGCCGGTTGGGTAACGGCGGAGTACGCCATGCTGCCGGCGTCGACCGGCAAGCGCTGTAAGCGCGAGCACGCCAACCGCAAGGGCCGCTCCATGGAGATCGAGCGCCTCATTGGCCGCAGCCTGCGTACCGTCGTCAACATGAAGGCGCTCGGCGAGTACACCGTCACCGTCGACTGCGACGTGATCCAGGCCGATGGCGGTACGCGTACGGCGAGCATTACCGGCGCCTGGGTGGCGCTGCACGACGCCCTTGCTATGTGGGTCGAGGCGGGTAAGCTCGAGCGCATCCCGCTCACAGGCCAGGTTGCCGCGATTTCCATGGGCGTTGTCGACGGCAACACCCTGCTTGACCTGGATTATTCCGAGGACAGTCACGCCGAGGTCGACATGAACCTTGTCGCCACCGATACCGGTGAGATGATCGAGCTCCAGGGCACCGGCGAGCAGGCACCCTTCGACCGCAAGCGCCTCAATGCCCTGCTCGATCTGGGCGACAAGGGCATTGCCGAGCTTATCGAGCTCCAGCGCCAAGCCCTTGCCTAACCTGCCAAAAAGGGACAGGTTTATTTTGGCAGGTTTTATCTGGGAAAACGTCGAAGTATAAGACTGCCGTTGATTGAGAGGGGAGAGGCGGAGACCCTCGTCGTCCTCAACACGGCATTGCTATAGAGACAAGGAGGCCAGCTATGGCACTTGAGAAGATTGACATCGACACCCTCGACCCGGCGGCGACCATTGTCGTGGCAACGGGCAACGCCCATAAGCTCACCGAGATCGAGGCCATTCTGGGCAAGGTCATGCCAGAGGTGCGCTTTGTGGCGCTCGGCCAGCTGGGCGATTTTGAGGACCCCGAGGAAAACGGCACGACGTTTTTGGAGAACGCCATCATCAAGGCGCAGGCTGCCGTCGAAGAGACGGGGCTCATGGCCATTGCCGACGATTCGGGCCTGGTCGTCGACGCGCTGGACGGTGAGCCCGGTGTGTATAGCGCGCGCTACGCGGGCGTTCACGGTGACGATGCCGCAAACAATGCCAAGCTGCTCGTGAATCTGGAGGGTGTGGCCGACGAGGACCGCACTGCGCGCTTTATGAGCGTCGTCGCGCTCATCGACACGGACGGTTTGGTCACCTATGGTGAGGGCGCCTGCGAGGGCGTTATCGCACACGAGGGCCGCGGCGATCACGGCTTTGGCTACGACCCGCTGTTCCTGCCGGTCGACACGCCGGGCAAGACCATGGCCGAGCTGACGGCGGACGAGAAGAACGCCATCAGCCATCGATTCCATGCGCTCGAGCACCTATCCGCCAAACTGACGGGCGAGGAGTAGGCCGTGCGTGCGGTGGTGCAGCGCGTGCTCAACGCCGGCGTGACGGTCGACGGCGAGTGCGTGGGCAAAATTGGGCGCGGCTATCTGGTGCTGCTGGGCGTGGGCCACGGCGACACGCGCGCCGAGGCCGATAAGCTGTGGGGCAAGCTCCGGGGCTTGCGCATTAACGAGGACGAGAACGGCAAGACCAATCTGGCTCTTGCCGATGTCGACGGCGAGGTTCTCGTGGTGTCGCAGTTCACGCTGTTCGCCGATTGCCGTCACGGCCGCCGCCCATCGTTTACGGATGCCGGCGCCCCCGATGTCGCCAACGAGCTCTACGAGTACTTCCTGACGCTTGTGCGCGAGGACGTCGAGCACGTAGCGCACGGCATCTTCGGCGCCGACATGAAGGTCGACCTCGTCAACGACGGTCCATTCACCATCGTCTTGGACACAGACAATCTGTAAGTAGTCAATTTGGGACGGGGCTTATTTTAAGTAGTCAATTTGGGACGGGGCTTATTTAACTACTTGCGTATGGCGGCAGCAGGGTGCTATAGTATTAGAGTTTTGTCTATCTTAGGGGTATTATCCCCTTTTTGAATTGCACCTTCTGGAGGCCCTGTTCATGGAAGAGATGGAAGTCAATCACGTCGACGACATCCACGAGAAGCTGACCGATATGGTGGGCGATCGCGTCAAGGTGAAGGCCAACATGGGCCGCACCCGCGTCGTCGAGCGCATGGGCACCATCAAGAGCGTCCACCCCGCCGTCTTTATCGTCGAGGTCGACGAGCGCCGCGGCCGCAAGTCGCGTCAGTCCTACCAGTATATCGATGTCCTCACCGGTCAGGTCGAGCTGTTCGACCCCGAGAGCGGCGAGCATATCTTTACCCCGCTCGGCAACCAGCTCGAGGAGCACTAACGGTGACCGATCGGTCCCTGACTCTTTCCGCGCCGGCAAAGATTAACCTCTACTTGGGGGTTCATACCGAGCGCGATGACCGCGGCTACCACAGGGTCGATTCCCTGATGGCAGCCGTCGGTCTTTCCGATACCGTGACGGTCACGCCGGCGCAGGCGCTGACCGTCCAGACGGTTCCGGCATCAGATTTTCCCATGCAAAAGAATACGGCGTATCGGGCTGCGGTTGCTATGGCCGAGCATTATGGTCGCGAGGCAAACATCTGCGTGACGATTGAGAAGCGCATTCCATTGTGCGCCGGTTTGGGCGGCCCCTCGACGGATGCCGCGGCGGTCATTGTCGCCTTGGCGGAGCTGTGGGGTATCGATCGCACCGATCCTGCGCTCGATGACATCGCTCGCGGTATCGGTGCCGACGTGCCATTCTTTTTGCACGTGAGTCCCGCATTCTACGTGGGCGGGGGAGATGTGCTGGCAACTGAGTATCCCGCGCTGCCCGCAACGCCCGTTGTGCTGGTCAAGCCGCGCGAGGCGAGCGTTTCAACGGTTGAAGCGTATCGACGATTTGATGAGAACCCGATGCCCGCAGACAAGCCCGGCGCGATAGCTTCTGCCTTGCGTGCTGGTGATGCCGAGACGGCATATGCGCTCATCCACAACAACCTGGGTGTCATTTCCGCACAGATGGAGCCGCAGATTCAAACGGTTCTCGATTGGCTGCGTAAACAGGACGGCATCGTTGCTGTAGATGTGTGCGGATCGGGTGCCTGCTCGTTTGCCATTTGCGACACCGCCGCCACGGCCGAAAGGCTTGCCGACGCTGCCCTGCAAAACGGCTGGTGGTCCTGCGCGACGGAGCTCATTCCCAACACGGTTCGCATCGAAGTGCCAAAGAAGTAAAAATTTCTCTAGCACACGATGGAAATCTTTGTTACTATAGTCGAGCTAACGGGTTGTGGCTCAGTTTGGTAGAGCACTGCGTTCGGGACGCAGGGGTCGCTGGTTCAAATCCAGTCAACCCGACCAGAGCATGAGGAGGGACCGCTTCTTGCGGTCCCTTTTTTTAGCTATTGTTGTGATACCGCGATACCCGCGGTATACTCATTCGAGCTTGTCTCGCTGTATTGTGGAGGTCTACATGTTTGGACTGAGGGCTCCTGAGCTCATCATTATTCTCGTCGTTGTCCTGATTATCTTCGGGCCCAAGAACCTGCCGAAGCTCGGCAAGTCCCTCGGCTCTACCGTCAAGAATATCCGTGAGGGTATGGAGGGCGACGATAAGGCCGAGACCAAGCAGGCCGAGGAGGTCGTGGTCGAGCAGTCCGAGGAGGACAAGGAGATCGCTGAGCTCGAGGCCAAGCTCGCTGCTGCCAAGAAGAAGCAGGCAGAGGACAGCGACGCGGACGCAGAGTAGTCCCATCCCTTTGGGGTGAGCACCTGACCGGCTTGCCCGCAGGCTAGCCGGTCTTTTTCGTTTTGTTGACAGTTGATTGTTTGATCAGAGTTGGGGAGATATCCGTATGGACGCAAGCCAGATCGTACTGACCGCTGAGGGCCGCCAGAAGCTCGTCGAGGAGCTCGCTTGGCGTGAGGGCGATTACGCCAAGGAGATCGTCGAGGACATCAAGGAAGCCCGCGCGTTCGGCGACCTTTCGGAGAACTCCGAGTACGACGCCGCTAAGGACAAGCAGGCCCAGAACGCCGCTCGTATTGCCGAGATCCAGGCCATCCTCGCCAACGCTCAGGTTGCTGCCACCACGGGCGATCTGACCGTCTCCATCGGTTCCACCGTTTCTCTGATTGATCCCAACGGTGAGGTCATGGAAGTCACGCTCGTCGGTACCACCGAGACCAACTCGCTCGAGCACAAGATTTCCAACGAGTCTCCGGTCGGTCACGCCATCATTGGTCACGGCGAGGGCGACTCCGTCGAGGTCGTTACGCCTTCCGGCAAGACTCGCGTCTACACCATCGCCAAGATCGCACGCTAGACCACGGTCCCGCGTAAAGGTATGTTTTCGCTCCCTGGGACCGAATCCTGGGGAGCGTTTTAGTTTGAGGAGCTAACTTATGGCAGAGAACCAGAACGCCGCCGATCAGGCATCGACGCTCAACGACGAGCGCGCCACCCGCCTGGCCAAGCGCGCCGCCCTGTTCGAGGCGGGCCAAAACCCCTATCCCGAGCACTCTGAGCTTGAGGACTACGTCGCCGATATCGAGACTAAGTACGCCGATCTTGCCGATGGTGAGGACACCGAGGATGTCGTGAAGATCGCCGGCCGTGTGGTCGCCAAGCGCGGTCAGGGCAAGATCATGTTCATCGTCGTGCGCGATGCGACTGCCGAGATTCAACTGTTCTGCCGCATCAACGACATGGACGAGGCTGCCTGGAATACGCTCAAGGCTCTCGACCTGGGCGACATCCTGGGCGTGACCGGCGTGGTTGTGCGCACCCAGCGCGGCCAGCTTTCCGTTGCCCCTAAGAGCGCGACCCTGCTTTCCAAGGCCGTTCGTCCGCTGCCCGAGAAGTTCCACGGTCTTTCCGACAAGGAGACCCGCTATCGCCAGCGCTATGTCGACCTGATCGCCAACGACGACGTTCGCGAGACCTTCCGTAAGCGTTCGCAGATTCTCTCCACCTTCCGTCGCTTTATGGAGTCCGACGGCTACATGGAGGTCGAGACCCCCATCCTGCAGACCATCCAGGGTGGTGCCACGGCCAAGCCGTTCATCACCCACTTCAACGCGCTCGATCAGGAGTGCTACCTGCGTATTGCCACCGAGCTGCACCTCAAGCGCTGCATCGTCGGTGGTTTTGAGCGCGTGTTCGAGATCGGCCGCATCTTCCGTAACGAGGGCATGGACCTTACCCACAACCCCGAGTTCACCACGATGGAGGCCTACCGTGCCTTCTCCGACCTCGAGGGCATGAAGGCGCTCGCCCAGGGTGTCATTAAGGCGGCTAACAAGGCCATCGGCAACCCCGAGGTCATCGAGTACCAGGGCCAGACCATCGACCTTTCTGGTGAGTGGGCCAGCCGTCCCATGACCGACATCGTCTCCGACGTGCTCGGCAAGCAGATCACCATCGACACGCCGGTCGAGGAGCTTGCTGCCGCCGCGCGCGAGAAGGGCCTGGAGATTAAGCCCGAGTGGACCGCCGGCAAGATTATCGCCGAGATCTACGATGAGCTGGGCGAGGACACCATCGTCAACCCCACGTTCGTGTGCGATTACCCCATCGAGGTCAGCCCGCTTGCCAAGCGCTTTGAGGACGACCCGCGCCTGACGCACCGCTTTGAGCTGGTTATTGCCGGTCACGAGTACGCCAATGCGTTCTCCGAGCTCAACGACCCGGTCGACCAGGCCGAGCGCTTTGCCGCTCAGATGGCCGAGAAGGCTGGCGGCGACGACGAGGCCATGGAGTACGACGAGGACTACGTGCGCGCCCTCGAGTACGGTATGCCTCCCGCGGGCGGCATCGGCATCGGTATCGACCGCGTGGTCATGCTGCTCACCAACCAGGCTTCTATCCGCGACGTCCTGCTGTTCCCGCACATGAAGCCCGAGAAGGGTTTCCAGTCCGGTGCCGCTGCTGCCAAGGCTGCCGAGGCCGGCAACACCGCGAGCCCCTTCGTCAAGCCGCTCAAGCCCACGGTCGATTACTCCAAGATCGCCGTTGAGCCGTTGTTCGAGGAGTTCGTCGACTTTGACACTTTCTCCAAGAGCGATTTCCGCGCTGTGAAGGTCAAGGCATGCGAGGCCGTCAAGAAGTCCAAGAAGCTGCTGAACTTTACGCTCGACGACGGCACCGGCACCGACCGCACCATCCTCTCCGGCATTCACGGTTATTATGAGCCTGAGGACCTGGTCGGCAAGACCTTGCTCGCCATCACCAACCTGCCTCCGCGCAAGATGATGGGCATTCCCAGCTGCGGCATGCTCATCAGCGCTATCCACGAGGAGGATGGTGAGGAGCGTCTCAACCTGATCCAGCTCGACGCTTCCATCCCTGCCGGCGCAAAGATGTACTAACTAGTTACGCGGTTCTACGAACCGCGTAACGGCTCGACGCTGCGCGGGCCGCATTTGGACAATCTGACGTTCAACTTCAAGGGCGCGACCAGAAGGTCAGCGCCCTTTCGTTTCACGTCACCTTGTCTCAAATGCGGCCCGCTCGCTGGCGTTGCCAGCACATCGATGTAGTCGTTGGGGACGTTCTTAAATGACTTGTCGTTGGGGACGTTCTTAAACGACTGCCCAACGGTTATTGCGCACATGGCTCGCATGACAGCCGCCTCTTTTATGTTTCCTTTAGCCGTTGCCGCCTAGGATGGGGGTTAGTCGGCAGGAAGGGAGCGTCTATATGGACGACGCGAGCGATCGTGCAATCGAAGAGGACATGCTCGATCAGTTCAACTATTTTGATGATGAGGACGAGGAATTGACCGATCGTCGCGAGCCGGCGGCGCTCGATGCTTTCGACCTTGTTGATGAAGGGCCCGACGAGGACGAGGTCGAATCGATGGAACCCCCACAGCCTTCGCACCATGATTCGTTGCTCTCAAGAGTCCCCATGCACCACGGTGTCCGTGCCGGCGCCCTCCATATGAAAACCGACTGGCGCCAGATCGTGACGGCAGGCGATGAGCTTGCCGTCGATGCGCCGCTCACCGATAAATCATCCATCATCTGCCGCACCGGCATGCTTATGCTGGCAAGCGGAACAGGTGCCTGGCGCGTGCGCGATACCATGAATCGTGTTGCTGCCGTACTCGGCGTCACGATTCACGTCGACCTGAGTCTCCTGTCGTTTGAGTGCACCTGCATCGAAGGCGGCCACTGCTTTAACGAGGTCGTCAGCCTGCCCACAACGGGAGTCAATACTCATCGCATTTGGATGATGGAGAGCTTCTTAAAGGAAATCGAGGTTTACGGGCGCCGGTTTACCGTACATGAGTACCACGAGATGCTCAAGACCGTTGAGAGTTCAAAACCCGATTACACTTCCTGGCAACAGGGCCTTGCGGCGGCCTGTGCTTGCGGCGCCTTCGTCTTTTTGCTCGGCGGCGGCCCTATCGAGATGGCTTGTGCATTTGTGGGCGCTGGTGTCGGCAACTTTGCTCGCTCCCATATTCTCAAGCAAGGCCTTGGCCAGTTTAGCGCGCTGACGATCGGCGTTGCGCTCGCTTGCGTTTCGTATCTGCTGGCATTGCTCGGCCTTGGCCAGGTCATTCCGGGGGCAATGTCGCACCAAGAAGGCTATATCGGCGCCATGCTCTTTGTGATTCCCGGCTTTCCCCTCATTACGGCAGGCCTCGACATTGCTAAGCTCGATATGCGAAGCGGCATTGAGCGTCTTTCGTATGCTGTGTCGATTATTGTGATGGCGACCCTCGTAGGCTGGATGGTTGCCGAGTGTGTGGGGCTGGCGCCGGATGACTTTGCCCCGCTCGGGCTCTCACCGTTGGCTCTTACACTCTTGCGTGTGGTGATGAGCTTCGTCGGTGTATTTGGCTTCTCGGTTATGTTCAACAGTCCGGTAAAGATGGCGGCGGCGGCAGGGCTCATCGGCGCCGTGTCTAATACCTTGCGCCTTACGCTCGTCGATGTGCCGATGCTGCTTCCCTTTCTGGGCTTGAGCGCTGGCATGCCTCCCGAGGCGGCGGCGTTTATCGGCGCGCTGGTATCGGGTCTGCTCGCGAGCTTAGCCGAAATCAAGCTCACCTATCCACGTATCGCCCTCACGGTGCCATCGATTGTCATTATGGTGCCCGGTCTGTATCTCTATCGCTCGATGTATTACATGTGCACCTTCGACACGGTCAATATGCTCGGCTGGTTTGTGCGTGCAGTGCTCATCGTGGCGTTTTTGCCCGTTGGCCTGGGTGTGGCGCGTACGCTCACCGACCCCCGCTGGCGCCACACCAGCTAATTGGTGCAAGGGGGACAGGTTACTTTGCACCAAATGAGTTGCGGTGAAATAGGGACTGAATTGCTGCTTAAAGGGTCAAAACAGTCCGTATTCCACCGCAACTTATGGGGTCGGGGGATTATTGGTGCCCTGCATCTCCATAAACTCAACGCTTACGAAGCGCGGGGTTTTCGTGCTAGGCTGGTTCCACCACATAAGTAGTCGCAGACGCACGTATCACGGGCGGGCGAGATGAAGTCCCAACAGCTCCATCTTGCCCGCCCGTTTTTGTTGCGTGGTGCCGCGGCGTAACACAGAAAGGATTTTGCCCTTTATGCCTATCAACAAACGAGAGAGCCTGCTGTTCACCTTTATCATGTGCTTTTGCATGGTGCTCTGGATGAGCATCTACAACGTTGCCCTGCAGCATGGCGCCATCAACGGCGAGGTTGTTGCCGCCGCGTGGCTCGGCTTTCCCGTTGCCTACGTTTTTGCCATGTGCTGCGACTGGTTTGTTGCCAGCCCCCTTGCCAAGGGTTTCGCCTTTAAATTCCTGGTCACGCCAGGCAAGAGCTCGCCGCTTGCCATGACGCTCGCCGTAAGCTCCTGCATGGTCGTTCCTATGGTCATCATCATGTCGCTCTACGGTGCGTGCGAGGGCCTGTTCCACATGCCCGGCGGCCCGCTCGCCAACCTGCAGCTGCTGCCGATGATGTGGCTCGTTAACATTCCGCGCAACTTTATCATGGCTCTACCTTGGAACCTGCTGGTGGCCGGTCCGGTTGCTCGCTTTGTCTTCCGCCGCGCCTTCCCCATGGGCACGGTCTTTGCCGAGCCGCACATGGAGCTCGTGCGCATGCCGGGCGCTCCCGTTGCCGATGCCGTCAATGACGTTGCCGAGAGCATGGACGCCGAGCCCGCCTGCTAGACAGCAGCTCAAAACCAAACCGCCAAACGGACCCGAGCAATTCCTTTTTTGTAGACGTTGTCGCGCGGCTACGGGTGGGAAAGGTCCCAACGGTTAACATATACTCCATATGGGTAAAGAGACCAAAGCGCTGCCACGGGGCGGCGCTTTGCGTTTGAAAAAAACTAGCTCGTCTAAGAGGAACTAGCATGTTAGACCGTTTTACCGATCGCGCACGCAAGGTCATGTCCATGGCCAAGCAAGAGGCGCTCGATCTACACTCAAATAAGGTGGGCACCGAGCACCTGCTGCTCGCACTCGCCAAGGAGGACGAGGGTATAGCTGCCGAGGCGCTGCGCTCGCTTGATATCTCCTACGACGACATCATGGACACCCTTAAGGAGGTCCAGACCACGGTTCCCGAGCCCAGCGAGGAGACTGAGGCGGCCAAGCTCGCCTTTACGCCGCTCGTCATTAGCGTGATGGAGCGCTCCTTCCGCGTGGCGCGTGAGAACAACCAGACGTATGTGTCGACCGAGCACCTGCTCATCGGCATCGTCGAAGAGGGCAACGGCATGGCCATGGATATCCTCATGCGCCTGGGTGTGTCATCTGCTTCTATCAAAAAGGCCATCGAAAAGCTTACTGCCAAGGACCAGGACAAGAAGCGTCCGCTCGCCGGAGCCGGCGCCGGTCGTCCCGGTGCAGGCCTGCCGTTCTTTAGCGGCTCGGATGCCTCGCAGCAAAAGGGAAGCGGTACCGATACACTTAAGCAGTTCGCGACCAACCTTACGCAGAAGGCGCGCGACGGCGAACTCGATCCGGTGATCGGCCGCGAAAAGGAAGTCCAGCGTATGATGGAAATTCTTTCGCGTCGCACCAAGAACAACCCGCTCATTCTGGGCGACCCCGGCGTGGGCAAGACGGCCATCGTCGAGGGCCTGGCTCAGCAGATTGCAGCCGGCAACGTGCCCGAGAACCTCATGAACCAGAATATCTGGACGCTCGACCTGCCGGGTCTCGTTGCGGGCGCCAAGTATCGCGGTGAGTTCGAGGAGCGCCTCAAGAACGTGATCCAGGAGGCCACCGAAGCCGACGACGTCATCCTGTTTATCGATGAGATGCACACCATCATCGGTGCCGGTTCCGCCGAGGGCTCCATCGACGCGAGCTCCATGCTCAAGCCGGTGCTCGCGCGCGGCGCTTTCCAGATTATCGGTGCTACCACGGCCGAGGAGTTCCGCAAGTACCTCACCAAGGACCCGGCCTTCGAGCGTCGCTTCCAGACCATCGATGTCGAGGAGCCGAGTGTCGAGGACACCGTCAAGATCCTGGCCGCGCTCAAGCCGCGTTACGAGGAGCATCACCATGTGCGTTACACACAGGGTGCCATCGAGGCCGCCGCGAACCTCTCCAACCGCTACATCCAGGATCGCTTCCTGCCCGATAAGGCAATCGACCTCATCGACGAGGCCGGTGCCCGCGCTCGCATCGCCGCGAATCGCGCGCCCGAGCCGGTGCGCGAGGCCGAGCATCGCATCGAGGAGCTCAAGGCTGCCGCGCAGGAGGCCACCGAGAGCGACGACATGAACAAGGCCGCCGAGATCACCGAGCAGCAGAAGGCTGCCGAGATTGAACTCGCCGAGGCCAAGGCTGCCTGGACTGCCGAGCTCGACGCCAGCCCGCTCACCATCGATGTGAGTCAGATCGCCGATATCGTGTCCGTGACTTCGGGCGTGCCGGTGTCCTCGCTTACCGAGAGCGAGAGCCGTCGCCTGCTGCAGGCCGAAAGCGTGCTCAAGACGCGCATCATCGGTCAGGATGAGGCAGTCGAGGCCGTCGCCAAGGCCGTGCGCCGCAGCCGCTCGCCGCTCAAGGACCCGCGTCGCCCCGGCGGCAGCTTTATCTTCCTGGGTCCCACCGGCACGGGTAAGACCGAGCTCGCCAAGACGCTCGCCGAGTACCTCTTTGGCAGCAAGGACGCACTCATCAGCTTCGACATGTCCGAGTTCGGTAGCGAGTTCGAGGTCTCCAAGCTCATCGGTAGCCCTCCGGGTTACGTCGGTCACGACGAGGGCGGCCAGCTCACCAAGGCCGTTCGTCGCCACCCGTACTCGGTCGTGCTGTTCGACGAGATCGAGAAGGCGCACCCCGATATCTTCAACATCCTGCTGCAGGTGCTGGAGGAGGGTCGTCTGACCGATAGCCAGGGCAAGACGGTCGACTTCCGCAACACCGTGATCATCATGACGTCCAACGTGGGCGCCCGCGAGATTGCGCAGGATGCAAGCGTCGGTTTTGGCACCACCGGCGAGCAGGGTCTTACCTCGAGCGAGATCCGCGGCCGCGCGATGGGCGAGCTCAAGCGCCTGTTCCGCCCCGAGCTGCTCAACCGCATCGACGACATCGTGGTGTTCCAGAAGCTTTCGGGTGAGAACCTGACCAAGATCGCTCACCTGCTGGTGGACGACCTGCGCCAGCGCCTGATCGCCAACGGCATGAATATCAAGCTCACCGATGCGGCCTATGACAAGATCGTGGCCGAGGGCACCGACCTTACCAATGGCGCGCGTCCGCTGCGCCGTGCTATTCAAAAGCTCATCGAGGACCCACTGTCCGAGGAGCTTCTGGCCGGCGAGTGGGGCGAGGGCGATACCGTTCTGTGCGACGTGGCCGATGGCAAGTTTGTCTTTAGCCACGGCACGGGCGAGATCCCGGCACCGCGTCCGGCGGGCACGCTCGGTGGCGATACCGCCCCGGCGGCACCGCACACTGGCAACGCCGCGCCCGTGAGCGGCGGCGTGACCTCGGGCCCCGGCGGCATGATGCAAGCCGGTTCCGGCGCGCTGTAGGGCGTAACAAAACCTTGTGTCCACGAGGGCGTTCCAAAGGAGCGCCCTTTTTTGTTGGAAAGGCCCCTTCGTTCAAAGTGGATCTCATTAAACACATCAATGGCGTATGCATAAACGTTGATCAAGCGTTGAGGTTGGTTGAAGGGTCCAACGTCCCTTCGGTACGGCCCGTCTAGCCTGCTTTATCTTAATAAAGTGGCGTTTCCCCGCCGTTAGCCGATGATGCAAGGGCGCTCGGCGTTTTCGACTGGTTTATGCACGCAAAGTCTGGGAATATACAAGTCGCATGTCTTACTGTCTAACCAGTTGCGCCAAGGAGGCACCATGGACTACAAGATTACCGGCTACGAGCCCGCCCAGCTGTTCCATTTCTTTGAGGAGGTCAGCGCGATCCCTCGTGGGTCTGGCAACGAGAAGGGCATCAGCGATTTCCTGGTTGCGTTTGCCAAGGAGCGCGGCCTCGACGTGTATCAGGACGAGGTCTACAACGTCATCATTCGCAAGCCCGCATCTGCCGGTGCCGAGAATGCCCCGACCGTGATGCTGCAGGGCCACATCGATATGGTGTGCGACAAGTTGGGCTCCGTTGAGCACGACTTTATGACCGATGGTATCGACCTGGTCGTCAAGGACGGCGTCCTCACCGCCAACGGTACCACCCTGGGTGCCGACAACGGTATCGCCGTCGCTCTGATGCTCACTGTTCTCGATGACGATTCGATCGTTCACCCCGCCCTCGAGTGCGTATTCACCACCGACGAGGAGACTGGCCTGGTCGGCGCCGAGACGCTCGACAAGTCCCAGATTAGCGCCCGCACCATGATTAACCTTGACTCCGAGGAAGAGGGCGTTGCCACCGTCAGCTGCGCCGGCGGCGTTGTCGTTACCTACACCTGCCCGATCGTGCGCGAGCACAAGACCGGTAGCACCCTCACGCTCGACATCTCCGGCCTGCTGGGCGGTCACTCCGGCAGCGATATCCACCTGGAGCGCGGCAACGGCAATCTCATCATGGCCCGCATCATCGACCGCCTGATGGTTGCCGGCGAGCCCGCCATCGTCAGCTTTAACGGCGGCACCAAGGACAACGCCATCAACCGT
>CATYZK010000002.1 GCA_958415665.1 uncultured Collinsella sp.
GGCGGCTGGTCCGGTCCGACCGGGCCGCGCGGCAAGGAGATATATTGCCAGACCGCGAAGCTCTGTGGGACGTCAATTCCACTCTTCACAAGTCCTACACAACATATCGCTTTCTATAGCTAATAGAAAGACTGGTGCGGATCTTCCGCACGTATCAGATGATGACCCTTTGGTTCAGGAATATATAGAGATCGGTCACCTGTAAGTGTCTATCTACCCGCGCTTTTAGCAATGTAAACCGCGCTTCAGATAAAAAGAGGGAGCGCCGCGTACAACGCGACACTCCCCTAGCGATTCAAGAGAATCTATTAGGCCTCGAGAGCCTTCTTGGCGATGGTAGCCAGCTCGTTGAAGGACTCGATGTCCTCGTAAGCCATCTGAGCCAGGACCTTGCGGTCGAGCTCGATGCCGGCAACCTTCAGGCCGTGCATGAACTGAGAGTAAGAAATATCGTTCAGGCGAGCAGCAGCGTTGATACGAGTGATCCAGAGAGAACGAATCTCGCGCTTCTTGTTGCGGCGATCACGATACTGATACTGCAGGGAGTGCTGGACCTGCTCTTTAGCATGCTTGTAAGTACGCGAAGCGGCACCGTAGTAACCCTTCGCACGGTGCATAACGGTACGGCGCTTCTTCTTGGCGGCAACAGCGCGCTTAATACGTGCCATGTTCTATCAACTCCTAGATGGTAAAACGAAAACGGGAACGCGAACTTAGGCGAGACGCGACTTGATGACCTTGCGGTCGGCAGCGGCGATCTCGGTCTCCTGACGGAAGCCACGCTTACGCTTGGTGGACTTCTTGCTCAGGATGTGGCTCTTGAAAGCCTTGGCGCGCATAAGCTTGCCGGTACCAGTCTTGCGGAAACGCTTCTTGGTGCCGCTGTGGGACTTCATCTTAGGCATGAAATACTCCTTAATCGGTTACAGAACACTAGTTACTTGCTATCGCTTGCCGCTTTATCCTCATCGAAGGCGCCCTTAATCGGGGCGAGCAGCATAAGCATGTTACGGCCTTCCATCTTAGGCTTGGACTCGACCGTAGCGTAAGGCTTGAGATCCTCGGCGAGACGCTCGAGAACGTTAAGGCCCTGCTCCGGGTGAGCCATCTCACGGCCGCGGAACATGATGGTGATCTTAACGCGTGCGCCCTTCTTGAGGAAACGCAGAACGTGGCCCTTCTTGGTCTCGTAGTCGCCAACGTCGATCTTGGGTCGGAACTTCATTTCCTTGACCTCGACCTTGGACTGGTTCTTACGAGCAGCCTTGGCCTTCATGGCCTGCTGGTACTTGAACTTACCGTAGTCCATGACCTTGCAGACCGGCGGCTCCGCGTTGGGAGCGATCTCGACCAGGTCGAGACCCTGATCGTCGGCGACGCGCTGGGCATCGCGGATGGCGAACAGGCCGAGCTGAGAGCCATCGACGCCAATCAAACGACACGAAGATGCAGTGATCTCGTCGTTGATGCGGGTGTCATCAGACTTAGCTATTTTCCCTACCTCCATTCATAAAAAAATAACCCGGCGCTTCTCAGCAACCAGGTCGTACACATAGACTTCCTCGATTTGAGGAAGGGAATCTAAGTTGTATGACCAGTCAGCTGCTCATTGGCGCCAAAAGGTGGGAACCCTCAGGTTCCTCTTTAGGGCATTGCGGGAACAACGCCTTGCGAATAATAACACGTACAGCGCGTTATCACATTACGTACACGAAAAAGGGACCTTGACCCCCTTGAACACTCGCTTGCATGTATGGTGCTCGAGACGAGACTCGAAGGGCCTTCGCTTCGCGAAGCCCCGGGCTTCGGGCGCGTGGCGCCCTCGCCACGCTCCGCTACAAACAGGCCACAGGCCCGTTTGCTTAACGCTTCGCGCGCTCACGCGAGTTCGGCACGAAAAAGGGGGCCGCAACCCCCTTGAACGCTCACTTGCATGTATGGTGCCCGAGGCGAGACTCGAACTCGCACGTTGTTGCCAACGGTGGATTTTGAGTCCACTGCGTCTGCCAATTCCGCCACTCGGGCACGCAATGCGTGAGTTAGTTTATCACAGCTTTCTACCGATTAGTCCGAAAATGGGACTTCGAGCATTTCGATGAGTTCGACCGTGCGGAGCATCTCGCGCCGACGGCATCCGCGACCGTCGACCGAAGCCTCACCCATCTGGTTATCGTAAGGGTCCTCGCGCATGCCGTCGAAAGAGGGCTCAAACTCTGCCTGGAATCGATTGTTGGCCACCATACGCCACGGGTCGAGATTGCCAAAGTAGTGACGGCGGCGCCACTCCTCCCCCATCCTGCGAGCAGAAGATCCAAATGACACGTCGGCGTTGAGCCAACCGGTCTGCGGCGTATAGAACTCTGCCCAGTCGTGCGACCCCACCGAATCGGGCGCAACATACAGGCCGCTCTGCCAACGGGCAGGCACGCCCGCGATACGGCACATGGTGATAAACGTGAGCGCCATAACGCCGCAATCGCCGCGGAGCGAATGCGCGCAGTCATCGACAATAGATCCCAAAAGCAAGTACGGCGGCTGATAGCGATAGTCGATGTACTGCGTCAGGTAATCATAGATAGCACGGGCGCGATCGAGCGGATCCTCGAGCCCGTCAATGACACGGGCTGTCAGCTGCTGTAGATACGGCGTGAATGCAATGTGCGGACGGTCCTCGGAGGTGTCCACGGGCAGTGGCGCGTCCATGTAAGGATGCACCGGAAGCGCACCCCCATAGACATCACGATAAGCGGCATCAATTTGATAGCGATAGGTCACCGAGAATGAGCGCTCACTCGAAGAAGACCACGAGGCGGTACGCGCCGAAGCATTCGCGGGGGCAACAGCACCCTCCGGCGTCATATCGAGAACCTCGATATGAGACTGCTGACGGCAGGCAGCCGCGACGGGAAGCCAAGCGCAAACGGTCTCCCCTTCCAGAGCGCCGGGGACAGACACGGACGCTTTAAGCGTAATGACGCGAGCCAATCCGTTTTGCGACTCCATCTCCTTGAGCATCTCGTTGCGCAGTGCTATTCCGTCCGTAGAATCGGGCCGCATGCCGGGAACCTCTTTGGGATATACGCGAAGCGAATCGAGGAAGTTGTCGAGAACGAACAGCTCGCCATCGATAAAGCGCCAGTCAATACGCTTACGATTAATCAGGTCATCAAACTGCTCTTCGATAAACTCTGGCCACTCCTCGCGAATCATCGCAATAGCCTGATCGCGCGACACCGAAAAATGAAGCGGCGTCTCGAGCATGCGATACCGCTCGGCACGAACACAAGCAGCCAGCGAAGGCTCGGGGTTCTGCTCCAAAAGGCGATCGCAGGCAGCAACAGCCTGCGTCAAATACCCGGCATCCTTAAGACGAAGAATCTCGGGCGGCAGTCCAACATCGAGATGACGAAAGTCATCACAGCGAACATCAGCAGAGCAACCAACAGGACCCTCGTCAATAACCTTCCCATCCGAAGGCAGTACATTAATAACAGCCATACCAAAACTCCAAGTCACTAGAACGCTTGAAGCCCATTGTAGCGAGATAAAAAGAAAGCCCCAACAAGGGAGCCATCAACACCGCTGAACGGTAGTCAAATAAATAATTCAGCCTCGTAACCCTGCGGCGTTAAACGAAGGAAGCCCCGTCCCCCGGAACTGCTTCCTTGGCGCGACTTCTGGCAAAGCCAGGTGAGCGCAAAGGAAACAGTGTAGGGGGACGGGGCTTCCGGCGGGAAGTTTAGCGACGCTTACGCCTTGTTGACGGAGCCAAACTCCTCCATGAGCTCCTTGGTGCGGGCAACGATGTTGTCGCGACCAGGCTTGAGGAGCTTGCGGGGGTCAAAGCCCTTGCCCTGCTGATCCTTGCCAGCCTCGATGTACTCGCGGACGCCCTTGGCGAAGACGAGCTGCAGGTCGGTGTTGACGTTGATCTTGGAGATGCCCAGGGAGATGGCCTTCTTGATCTGATCCTCGGGGATGCCGGTGCCACCGTGCAGGACGAGGGGCAGGTCACCGGTCTGGGCCTTAATCTCGCCCAGACGCTCGAAGGAAAGACCAGCCCAGTCGGAGGGGTACACGCCGTGGATGTTGCCGATGCCGCAGGCGAGGAAGTCGACGCCCAGGTCAGCGATCTGCTTGCACTCAGCAGGATCAGCGAGCTCGCCGCTGGAGGTCACGCCGTCCTCGGTGCCGCCGATGCCGCCGACCTCGGCCTCGATGGACATGCCCTTGGAGTGGGCAAGCTCAACGAGCTCCTTGGTGCGGTCGAGGTTAAGCTGGAAGGTCTCCTCGTGAGAGCCGTCATACATGATGGACGTGAAGCCGGCCTCGATGCACTTGAAGCAGTCCTCGTAAGAACCGTGATCGAGGTGAAGGGCGACGGGAACGGTAACGCCCGTGGCCTCGACGGCAGCCTTGACCATGTCGGCGCAGACCTTGAAACCGCCCATCCACTTAGCGGCACCAGCGGTGCACTGAAGGATCAGCGGAGACTTGGCCTCCTCGGCGGCCTGGAGAATAGCCAGGGTCCACTCGAGGTTGTTGGTGTTGAAGGCACCGAGACCGTACTTGCCGGCCTCGGCCTTCTTGAGCATGTCTGCTGCGTTGACGAGCATAAAAGAAACCTCCTGTAAGGTTGCTCCGATAACGCCTGAGATTTTACCACGGCGCACCCGAGCATAAACGTTCGTTTGTTCACGAATATCGTCCAAACAGACTTTTTTGACCGTTTGCCCTACGGAATCGACCCGTTGGGGAAAAATAGCTTGACGTTTGGACGCTTCTCGTGCTTCAAAAGCCGGCTATTAAGCTAAATCTGCATGAAAGGGTTCTGCATGAGCTCGCGTGCCATGGTGGTCGAATCGCCATGACCGGTTAGGCAAACAGTATCGGGCGGGAGAAGCCGGGCGAGCTTGGAGAGCGAGCGCAGAATCGCCGCCTCGTCTCCTCCAGAAAGGTCGGTGCGGCCGTGCCCACCCGGAAACAGGGTGTCGCCCACAAAGGCAATGTTCCCCTGCTCGGTGGCAGCAAACAAGACGATCCCGCCCGGCGTATGCCCTGGCGTCTCGATCACCTGCAGGCAGATATCGCCCACCTCGATAGCATCGCCCTCGGCGAGCAGGCGTGTCGGCTCCCCGGGGTCAGGCGTCTCAATGCCCCACATAGCTCGCTGTTCCTCGATGTTCGCATGCGGCACCGCCACATCCTTAGCACACAGCTCATACTGGCAGCCCTCGCCAACGGTGGTTCGCATGCCTGCAACACCACCAACATGATCGGCATGGCCATGAGTGCATACGGCGCCAAACACGCGTACGCCGGGATGCTCGGCTCGAATATGCTCCACCAGGCGTTCGCCTTCCCATGCGGGGTCGATAATCACGCACTCATTGTCCGAAATAACAGCATAGCTATTGGTCTGAATGGGACCGTTTACGAGCGTCTCGATCTCGACCGATCCCTTGGGAGTTAAATCCAAGGACACAGCACTCATGTCCCTCTCCTCTCTATAGAACTCGAGGCATCAAACGATGCCTCGAGTGTAGCGAATATCGATAATGTGACACGTTCGTCGCGACTAAACGCGGCGCTTAAGCTGGGCTCCACCCTCACCGGGCATCAGGCGGCGCGCGTCGTAGACCGAGTCAACGCTGCTGATGGAGGCCAGCAGCGGATCCAGACCACTCGCGTCCGAGATCTCGACCATAAAGCGCAGGGTTGCAATACCCTCGCGGTTGGTCGACGTGGCGGCAGAAAGGATATTGCCGCCCGCATCGCCAATGGCAATGGTGACATCCTTGAGCAGGCCCATGCGGTCCAGGCACTCGACCACGATCTCGACCTGGAAGAGGGTGTCGGCAGCGCCGTCCCACTCCACTTCGATCATGCGCTCGGGATGCTCCATAAGACCCTTGACGTTGGGACAGTTGGCGCGATGCACCGAAACGCCACGACCGCGCGTGATGAAGCCGACGATGTCGTCGCCCGTCACGGGGTTGCAGCAATGAGCCAGACGGACCAGTAGGCCGCTGTTGCTCTCGCCCTTGACGATAATGCCGTTACTGGCGCTCTTGCCGCGCTTTTGCGGCTTGCGGTTGGAGCCGCGAGCAGGCTGCTTCACGACCTCGGCGATAGCCTCGGCCTTGGTGAGCTGTTCCTCGGGCTTGGGGTCCAAGATTTGCTCGACCTTATTGCCCACAGCGCGCGGGGCAACCTTGCCGGCGCCGACGGCGGCAAACAGGTCCTCGAGCTGCTTGAAGTTAAACTGCTCCGCCACGGCGTTGAGCGCACGCGTCGAACGCGGCGTAGAAATGCCATAGCCACGCTTACGCAGGTCCTTAGCCAGCATATCGCGACCAGCAGCAGCGTCGTCGTCCTTGGTCGCAGCGGCAAAATAGCGGCGGATCTTTGACTTGGCGGAAGGTGTCTTAACGATCTTGAGCCAATCACGCGACGGCTTGGAACTCTTGTTAGTCAGAATCTCGACACGGTCACCCGTCTTAATCTCGTGCGTGAGCGGAGCCACCGCACCGTTGATTTTGGCGCCGACGCAATGGTTTCCCACCTCGGTGTGAACGGCGTAGGCAAAGTCGAGCGGCGTGGAGCCGGCACGAAGCGCCATGACCTCGCCCTTGGGCGTAAAGACAAAGATCTCCTGATCGAAGAGGTCGACCTTCAGCGAATGCAGGTATTCCTTGGCATCGGTGATCTCGTCGGAAGCCGCCCAATCGAGCGAATGCTTGAGCCAGTTGATCTGGTCGTCCAAACGTTGAGCGTCATTGGTCTTGGAAGCAGACGATCCGCCCGACTTCTTATATAGCCAGTGGGCGGCAATGCCGTACTCGGCCTGCTCATGCATCTCATAGGTTCGAATCTGAATCTCGAGCGGGCGGGCCGTGGGGCCGATAACCGTCGTATGGAGCGACTGGTAGTTATTGACCTTGGGCATGGCGATATAATCTTTAAAGCGACCGGGCATGGGGTGCCACAGCGTATGCACCGCGCCGAGCGTGGAGTAGCAATCGCGCACCGAATGCGTGATGACGCGCAGTGCCACCAGGTCGTAGATCTCGGAAAATTCCTTGCCCTTGCGCTTCATCTTTTGGTAGATGGACCAATAGTGCTTGGAACGGCCGTTGATCTGGAAGTCCTCCAGGCCAATGCGGTTGAGCTCGTCGGTGAGTGTCTTGATGGTCTCGGCCAGATAGCGCTCACGGACCTCGCGCGACTCCGCCACCATGCGTGCGATGCGCCGGTAGGCGTCGGGCTCAAGGTAGAAGAAGGACAGGTCCTCGAGTTCCCATTTAATGGAACTCATGCCCAGACGGTCGGCCAGGGGCGCGTACACGTCCATGGTCTCACGAGCCTTAAACAGGCGACGGTCCTCACGCAGGGCTGCCAGCGTTCGCATGTTGTGCAGACGGTCGGCAAGCTTAACGATGATGACGCGAATGTCCTTGGACATGGCGAGGAACATCTTGCGCAGCGTGAGCGCCTGCTTCTCGTCCATGCTGTCGACTTCGATGTTGGTGAGCTTGGTCACGCCATCGACGAGCTCGGCCACCGTATCGCCAAACAGGCCGGAAACATCGGCAAGCGAGGTCTCAGTATCCTCGACGGTATCGTGCAGCAGCGCGGCGCACACCACATCGCAGTCCATCTTGAGATCGGCCAAAATGATGGCAACCTCGACGGGATGGTTAATGTACATCTCACCCGAGCGGCGCTTTTGGTTGCAGTGCTTCTCGGCGGCAAAGCAGTAGGCCTGCTCAACCTTAGAAAAGTCGTCCTCATTCATATATTTGAGGCACAGGCGCTCCAGCTTGTCGTAGCTGTCCGCCATAATCTCGGGCGGCAGCTCATCGGCATGCTTATAGTGCTCCATCTCCGAGAACGGTTGGAGGGTGGAATCATGGGCGGTACGGGCTGCGGCATCCATCGAGGTCCCCTTCCCCTAGGCCCGCGGTACGATCGGGCGGTTAACTTTGGCTAGCATATCAGAAGCGCACGAGTCGAGCGCCCAGCTCCGGAAAGCCGAAAACTCCATGCGCGAGCGCAAGCCCTCCAAATAGCGAATTGACCTGCTCAATTGCACGCGGCCGGGGTTTTCGGCCATCGCGATGCGACGGGTGTCGTCAAACCCCGAAACGCGACAAAAACCAAGCTCTTCGAAGATTCCCAGGCCGCTTTCCACCGAGCGCTCGTCGACCGGCGTGCGGGCATCGATGGCAAGGCACATCTGCGCGATGTCGATATCGCTCGCGCAGAATGAATCATCCCCGGTCTTGCCGCGGTTGGAGCGCCACATGGTCTGCAGCGCGCGATAGAGTGTGACGAGCTCGTCGCGCTCGGGTGCGTAGCAGTCGAGCAGGCGCTCGTTGATGCGGGCATCGCGCGACGAATAGAGCAGGTGGATCACGGCGGGCTGGCCATCGCGGCCGGCACGTCCGCTCATCTGGTTGAACTCGATGGCGCCAAACGGCATGTGGTACAGCACGACATGGCGGATATCGGGCAGGTTGACACCCTCGCCAAAGGCGGAGGTCGAAACGATGCAGCTGAGGCTTCCGTCTCGGAATGCTTCCTCCACGCGACGGCGATCGGAACGCGCAAGCCCCGCGTTATAGAACGCGATATGGGTTGCGCAATCGGGCACACGCTTGCGCAACGTCTTGGCGAGCGCCACGGACTGGTCGCGCGAATTGACGTAAATGACGGTCTTCTCCCCCGTCGCCACGATCGACACCAAACGGTTCTCGCGGCTCGCAAGGTCGCGGTCGTCCTCGAGCTGCAAGTTCTCGCGCACCGTCTCGTCGACCACCGTGCGAGTAATCGGCAGCATGCGGGCAAGCTCGGCCACGACCGGAGCCGTCGCGGTGGCCGTCGCAGCCATAACAACCGGGTCGCCCAGGGCTTTGAGGATATCGGGCATGTCGAGATAGGCGCTGCGGTCGCCGCCCTTGGCAAGGCCGGCGTGGTGTGCCTCATCGATAACGACAAAGCCGATGCGGCCCGAACGCGCGAAGCGGTCACGGTGGATAGATAGGAACTCGGGCGTCGTGAGCACGATACCGGTGCGGCCCGAAGCTAGGCCGGCGAACACGTCATCGCGTGCGGCCTCCACGGTCTCGCCGGTCAGCACGCCAACGCTAATGCCAAGCGCTGCCATCGTCGACGAGAGGTGATAGGCCTGGTCGGCAACAAGCGCGCGCAGCGGATAGACAAAGATACTCGCACGTCCGCGAAGGACAGCCTCGCGCGCAGCATGTACATGGAAGATGAGAGACTTGCCGCGGCCCGTTCCCATAACGGCCAAGACGCTCTGGTGGTCGGCCAAGGCATCGAGCGCCTCAACCTGCGCGCGGTGCGGCTGGTTCGATCCGATAAAGCTATGGATAAGCGAGCGCGTGAGCTCGGTATAGGAAAGCTGGGCGAGCGTCTCGCGCTTACGCGACTCCAGGCGCAGGCTGGAATCCGCCGGCTGCACGCCACGACGAAGCTCGCATGCCGGATCGTCGACGCTGGGCAGCGTGGTATCGCGGACCAGAACATCCTTGATCATGAGCTTGGGCTTCACACGCCCCTGCCAATGCTCGGCCACGGCCTCGAACACCAAGTCGACGGCGCTGTCGCAATTGATAAGCCTGTCGATCTGCGGTACGCGGAACATGATTGCCGGCACGCTCGCGGCTCCATCCGTCGCCACGAAGCGCATATGCTCGCCGGTTTTGCCCACCACGGCGCGGTCGCACATCGTCACGCCCTCGACAGCCAGCAGCGGCACCTTGTTGCCTTGGCCAAACGGCTCAAGACGGGAGATTTGCTCGATAGTCTCGATATTCAGCTCGGAAAGGTCGACGGTGGCGGCGACCTCGTCGGTGTCTTCAAAGTCCTCGGTGGGAAGCTCGGACAGCACGGCGGAAAGGCGGCGGCGGAACTCGTCGAGCTTGGATGCCTCGATGGTCACACCCACCGCACCGGCATGTCCGCCGCGACGAATCAGCAGGTCGGAACAGCGCTCGACGGCGTCAAACAGGTTAACTTTGCCCACCGAGCGACCAGAACCGCGCGCGATACCGTCCTCGATCGAGAACAGCAGCGCCGGCACGTGATAGCGGTTGGTCAGACGGCTTGCCACGATGCCCTTGACGCCCTCGTGCCAGCCCTCGCCACCCACGACGATTGCGCGTCCGCCGTCATAGGTCTTCTCGACCTTTGCCATGGCATCGCGCGTGAGCTCCGCCTCGATCTCACGGCGCTGGCGGTTAATCTCCTCGAGCTCAGCCGCCAGTGCGCTTGCTTCGATGGGATCGCGGGCAAGCAGCAGGTCGAGCGCCAGCTTGGGATCGGCCATGCGACCGGCAGCGTTTAAGCGGGGAATGAGCGAGAACGATAGGCCATCCGCCGTAATGCTCGAAAGGTCCGCCTTGGCGAGCGCAGCAAGCGCGATATAGCCGGGACGAGCGGTTACGCGCATCTGCTGGATGCCCTCGGCAACCAGCGCGCGGTTCTCGGGCGTGAGCGGCATCATGTCGGACACGGTGCCCAGCGCCGCGACCTCGATGAGCGAACGCCAATACGACGGCTTGCCCAGGCGCTCACCCAGGACTTGCACCAGCTTGAGCGCCACACCAGCACCGGCAAGTTCACGCGAGGGCCCCTCACCCTCGAGCTTGGGGTCGGTCAGGGGCACGCCCTGCGGCACCTGGTCGGACGGCTCATGGTGGTCCGTAACCACCAGATCGATTCCCAGGCTCTCCAGATAGGAAACCTCTTCCTTGGCGGCAATGCCGTTATCGACGGTCACGATCAACTGGGGGTGAGCGAGCTCGTTAACGCGGTCGAGCGCCGCGCGCGAAAGACCGTAGCCCTCGTCAAAGCGATGCGGAATAAACGGCGTGACATCGGCGCCAAACGTGCGCAGTGCCTCGGTTAACAGGCAGGTCGACGTAATACCGTCAACGTCAAAATCGCCAAAGACCGCAATGTGCTCGTGGTTGCGAACAGCACGCTCGACGCGGTCGGCAACGACCGACATGCCCGGGATAATGAGTGGGTCGGCCCAGTCGCGATCGAGCGAAGGCGTCAAAAACAGCTGGCCTTCTTCGATGGATGTAATGCCGTGCGCAACCATAATGCGCGCCACCAGCCCGGGTATTCCCAGGCCAGCCGAAAGCTCCTTTTCGAGTTCGGGGTTTTGCTGAGCGACCGCCCAGCGATGCGTCGTCTTAAGCGATGACATAGGCGCCCACCCCCGATAGGGGCAGGTCGCCGCGATACCTCTCACGGTTCATAGCGATGAGTCCTCTGTGTATGCCCGCTTCGGCAGGCAGATCTGTTGAACGGATTTATTATACCGTGCAGCGCGGACGCAAATCGCCGCAGCACGCCGCGGTTTCGGTAAACGATGCCGGTAATAGCCTCGAAATATTCGAGCGTTTCTGACGCACGGACGCATGCGAGCGTCTAGCATATCCATTCAAAACGGATTCACGAGCAAAGGGAGTCACAAGCGCATATGAAGCAATGGGTTGGACTGGGCAAGTTTCTCGCGGGGCACATGCAGGTCATCGTTCCGATTTGCGTGACGCTCGGCGTGCTCTTTCCCCAGCAGATCGGCGTGCTCAAGCCCATCGTTCCCGCCCTGTTTACCTTTATGACGTTCCAAGGTGCGCTCAGCAACACCTTTCACCAGGTTGCCGAGGTGTTCCGCCGTCCGTTGCACCTGGTCTTGGCGCTGCTCGTCTCGGCGGTGCTCATCCCTATCGCAGCCTATGCCATGGGGTCGTTGTTCTTTGGTTCCAACCCCAACCTTGTCTGCGGCATCGTGCTCGAGTACAGCGTACCCGTGGCAATCACCGCCTTTATGTGGATTAGCATGTTCGGCGGCAACGGCCCGCTTGCGCTCACCATTATCCTGACGTCCTCGGTCATCTCGCCTGTGACGATTCCGCTCACGCTCAAGCTCCTGCTGGGCGCCACCGTCTCGATCGATGTGCCGAGCATGATGCAGAACATGGCCTTTATGATCGCCATCCCCGCCGTGCTCGGCATCGTCATCAACGAACTCACGCGCGGCTGGGGTCACGAGAAGCTCTCCCCCGCGCTCTCGCCCGCTTGCAAGTTCATGATGATGGGCGTCATCGCGTCCAACTCCACCGCCATGAGCGAGTACGTGCTGCATATGAATGTTGAGCGCTTGGAAGTCGCCCTCTTTATCCTGGCGTTCGCCATCAGCGGCTTTATCATCGGCATTCTGGTCGCACGCGCCCTGCACCTGCAGTATGGCGAGGCGACCACCATGTGCTTTACCTGCGGCATGCGTAATATCTCTTCGGGCGCTGTCATCGCCACACAGTATTTTCCCGGCGAAGTGGTATTCCCCGTCATGTGCGGCACGCTGTTTCAGCAGGTGTTGGCCTCAATTATCGGACACCTCTTTGAGCGCCTGACCGGCGAGGAGCGCGCCGCCCAGCGCAAGCGGGTCGAGGCTGGCCGCGACGCCATGGCGCGCTAGGCTGTCCGCATTACGTGGGTGTTAGTCTTGCTATACGAGCGTTTCCAGATGCGCACGCAGACGCTCAGCATCGATATCGAGCGTGGTCTCGGCATTAACCTGGGCCAAACGATATCCGACAAAGTAGGGCGAAACCACCCAACGCGGAAGCGCCTTGGCAATGGTCCGACCGCCCAGGTGATAGAAGAACAAGTTGTACGACTCTGCGCGACCACCGTGGTGCTCGTTTAGGATATAGCGCAGAGCTACCTGAATCGCATCGGCAAAGAGATCCGCCTCGGCTTGGTCTCGTGCGTCATCGCTGGCGGCGATTCCCTGTGGGGCTGAAACGTTGATCTCAAAGAACCCCATGATCGGTTCGGTTGAGATATTGACCGAGATTCTCCCCTGTTGCCAGACATTAATGCCTTCGAAATTGGCGGAAGCCAGCGAAGCATAGCCGTCTTCCTGCTCCAAACCCACAATCTGCATGTGCGGATGGACCAGACTGCCGCCCGAAAGTGGGCCCTTGTTCTTGTACATGAGAACGCTGCGATACTGTCGGGAGTCAATCATCCGCTGCCAGCAATCCAGAGCAAACCGCATAACATGATGCAGCTCGTCCGGCGCATAGGTCACCAGGTCGGCGTCGTGGTCGGACGACTCAATCAATACGGTCTGGCGAGTGGCGCGCAAGGTCTTAAACTTATTCTCGAGCCAGATGCAGTCACCGTCGCGCTGGATGATGTTGGCGAGCCCCTCCGTGTCGCAAAAGGGGCACGCAGTACCGGGGCGGCGGTTGTCGTCGGGCTTACCGTTCGCCTGCTGAACGTCAAATACCAGCGCCACGGGTTATACCTCCAGCGGCACGATCTTGGTGCCATGGAGCTCGGAGACGCCCAGTGCCGCCGCCACGGTATCGCGATTGGCCGTGGAAATGCCGCCACCGGGAAGGATGGTCAGGCGGTCGCCCGCGTACTCGATCAAGCGGGCCAGGTTTTCGAAGTTGTCCTCGATCGGCGTACCGGCAGTACCACCGTGCGTCAGAATGCGCGTGACGCCGCAGTCGGCGAGCGTGTCAATGGCGTCCAGCTGAGCCTCGGGCGAGAGCTGGTCAAACGCCATGTGGAAAGTGATGTCGATAGGATCGCGCTTGCACTCCTCGGTCGCGCAGCCCGCAGCCATCACGAGGGCGCCAAGCGTAAGTTCGTCGAGCGCCCATCCGCCCGCGCAGGGCTTGCAGCAGCCAAAGACCAAGCCGTCAACGCCCGCACTCACGGCAAGGCCCAGATCCATCTCCATCATACGCAGCTCGTCCTGGTTGTAGTGAAAGTCACCGCCACGCGGGCGAATCATGCACATCACCCGTGCATCGTGCTCGTGAGCATAGTTGGTCGTAGCGCTGATAACGCCGGCCGAAGGCGTAGTGCCACCAACGGCAAGGTTGTCGCACAGCTCGATACGCCTTGCACCGGCATCGATAGCCGCCGGCACACGCTCAAAGTTCTCGGCACAAAACTCGTACAGCATAGATAGACCCCCAAAGACAGCAGATGTTTTCCGACGGGCATTGTCACACACCCCCATGAAGTTGCGGTGGAATAGGGACTCTTTTGGCCTCTGAGGCTCCCATGTAGTCCCTATTCCACCGCAACTTAAAGGGGTAGTCGTTGGCATCTGCCACAACGTCGATGTTTTGGCAACGACAGCGAAAGCCCGTCAGGGCGAGCAAGGTGCCTTGAAACGAGGCGGCATTGACCTTCTGGTCATGCCGCCGAAGTTGAAAGGCAGATTGCCGCCCTGGCGGGCTTGCAGCGTCAAGTAGTTACGGCGTTTGGTAAAACGCCGTAACTATCTAACCACCAAGATATGCTTTGCGAACGTTATCGTCGTGCAGGAGCTCTTGGCCGGTGCCGGTCATGGTAATCTTGCCGGTCTCGAGCACGTAGCCGCGTGTGGCGATGGAAAGAGCCATCTGTGCGTTTTGCTCGACCAGAAGCACCGTGGTGCCGGCCTTATGCAGATCCTCGACAATCTGGAAGATCTGCTCAATCAGAATCGGCGCCAGGCCCATGGAAGGCTCGTCGAGCATGAGCAGCTTGGGGTTACTCATAAGGGCGCGGCCCATAACGAGCATCTGCTGCTCGCCGCCCGAAAGGGTGCCGGCGACCTGGCGACGGCGCTCCTTCAGGCGCGGGAACTGCTCGTAGACGCGCTCAAGGCCCGGAGCCACCGTGGACTTGGGCTGCGTATAGGCGCCCATCTCCAGGTTCTCCTCAACCGTCATCTGCAAAAAGGCGCGACGACCCTCGGGAACCTGAGCCAGTCCCTTACCAACCAGCTTATCAGCGGGCGTATGGGTAATGTCCTCGCCCATAAACTTGATGGAGCCGGTCTTGGAGCGCAGCAGGCCCGAGACGGTCTTGAGCGTTGTGGACTTGCCAGCGCCGTTCGCGCCGATCAGAGCCACGATCTCGCCCTCGTTGACGTTAAAGGAGATGTCCTTGATGGCGTGGATGGCGCCGTACCAGACGTTGATGTTGTAGACGGAAAGCATCGGCTCTGCCATTTAGTTCTCCCCCTTATCCTGCTTGCCCAGATATGCCTCGATAACGGCATCGTTGTTCTGGATCTCCTCGGCCGTACCCTTGGCGATAACCTTGCCAAAGTTAAGCACGCAGATGCCCTCGCAGATGTTCATAACGAGCGACATATCATGCTCGATAAGCATGATGGCGATGCCGAAGGTGTCGCGGATCTTGACGATGTTCTCCATGAGCTCCGCGGTCTCGGACGGGTTCATGCCGGCGGCAGGCTCGTCGAGCAACAGCAGCTTGGGGTTGGTGGCAAGCGCGCGGACGATCTCCAGACGACGCTGAGCGCCGTAAGGCAGCGAGCCGGCCTGTTCATTTGCAAGGTGCTCCATGTCAAAAATGGACAGCAGCTCCATGGCGCGCTCGTGGGCGGCCTTCTCGTGCTTCCAATACGTCGGCAGGCGCAGCACGCCCTCAAAGCCGGAGTAGCGCTCCTGGTTATGCAGGCCGACCTTAACGTTATCCTCCACCGTCATGGTGTTGAACAGGCGAATGTTCTGGAATGTACGGGCAATACCCATGCGGTTGACCTGGTAGACCGACTTGCCCGAGGTGTCCTCGCCGTCGAGCAGGATGGTGCCGTGCGTGGGCTGGTACACCTTGGTGAGCAGGTTGAAGACCGTGGTCTTACCGGCACCGTTGGGGCCGATGAGACCGGCGATCTCGGTCTTACCGATGGTCAGGCTAAAGTCGTCTACTGCCTTAAGGCCGCCAAATTCAATGCCCAAGTGGATGCACTCGAGCGCCGGGCGCTGGCCCAGGTCGCGGTCGGGAACGATGGCGCCAGAAGGATACGGGACCATCTTGCCCTTGTTGAACTCAAACTTACTGGGCATCGGCTGCCACCTCCTTCTTGGAAGCAAAGCGGTCCTTAATGCGTGCGAAGAACGCCTTGAGCTGCGGGTTGTTGGTAAAGATCATGACCAGAATCAACACGATGGCGTAGATGAGCATGCGGTAGTCCGAGAACTGACGGAGCAACTCGGGGAGCACCGTGAGCAGCGCCGCCGCGATAACGGAGCCGCGCATGTTGCCCAGGCCGCCCAGGACCACGAACACCAGAATGAGGATCGACGTGTTGAAGTCGAACTTAGTGGCGGAGAGCTGCGAGAAGTTACCGCCGAAGAGGGCTCCGGCAGCACCGGCGAGAGCAGCGGAAACCACGAAGGCGATCATGCGGTACTGGGTGACGGAGATACCCACGGACTCGGCAGCGATCTTGTTGTCGCGCACGGCCATAATGGCACGGCCGGTACGGCTGCGGACCAGGTTGAGTACAATCACGAGCGCGACCATGACCAGGATGGCGCCGGCAAGGAAGGTCGAATAGGTCGACACGCCCGATGCGCCCTGCGCGCCCTTGATGATGGCGGTGCCGTCCTCGAGCAGGTGCAGGTCGTCGATCGTGGAGTTACCCGTGATGTTAAAGATCACATGCAGGCCGCGGGAGTCGACGCCCACGATAAGGCAGGTGACGATCTCTTTGATGATCTCGCCAAAAGCCAGGGTCACAATGGCCAGATAGTCGCCGCTCAGGCGCAGGACCGGGATGCCGATCAAGAAGCCCAGGATGGCGGCAGCGATGGCGCCGACCACGATACTGATGATCAGGCGCACCGGATCGGAGGGAACGGCGCCCTCGAGGGCGACCGCGGTAACGATGCCCGTATAGGCGCCGACGCTCATAAAGCCCGCGTGTCCCAGCGACAAGTCGCCCGCGATGCCGACGACGAGGTTAAGGGAGATGGCCATGACGATATAGGCCGTGATGGGGACCAGCTGACCGGCGATCATGCGCGGAATCATGTGGTTGGACTGCATAAAGAACACGATGGCGAAGGCCACGATGCACATGGCGTACGTAACAAAGTCGTGACGCGTCTGCTTGTCTTTAAGAAACTTCATAACGCTCACCTACACCTTCTCGGGGACGTACTTGCCCAAGAGGCCGGCAGGCTTGACGAGCAGGACGATGATCAAAACACCAAAGACGATGGAGTTGGCAAGGCTCGTGGAAATATAGGCCTGCGCCATCGCCTCGATGATGCCGATGAGGATGCCACCGACAAAGGCACCGGGGATGGAGCCGATGCCACCGAAAACGGCAGCGTCGAAGGCCTTGATGCCAGGCATGGCGCCCGTGGTGGGCTGCAGCACCGGCGAGTAGGAGCACAGCAGCACGCCGGCGATGGCGGCAAGGGCAGAGCCGATGGCAAACGTCATCGAGATGGTGCGGTTGACGTTGATGCCCATGAGCTGAGCGGCGGCTTTGTCCTCGGACACGGCGCGCATGGCTTTGCCCATCTTGGTCTTACCTGTGAAGAACATCAGGCCGGCCATGATAACCAGGCAGGCGACGATGGTGACGAGCGAGACGGCGCTCACGTTGAACTTGGCCAAGAACTCCGGCACCGGGAAGGTGACGAGCGAAGTGAAGTTCTTGGGCGTGGCGCCCCACAGAAGCTGCGCGGCGTTCTGCAGGAAGTAAGACACGCCGATGGCCGTGATCAAAACGGCCAGCGGGCCTGCTTGGCGCAGCGGCTTATAGGCCAGACCCTCAATGAGAACACCGAGAACCGTGCAGACCACGCAAGAGAGAATTACAGATGCCCAGCCCGGGAGGCCGAGATACGACGTGGCGCAGAACGAGACATAGGCACCGACCATGATGACGTCGCCGTGAGCGAAGTTCAGCATCTTGGCGATACCGTAGACCATGGTGTAGCCCAACGCGATGATGGCGTAGACGCTGCCCATGGACAGGCCGTTGACCAGGTATTGGATAAAGACCGTCATGTTCCACATCCCCCTTTCGAATAGATTTCCAGTTGATGTATGAAACAGGGACGTTACACTGTCCCTAGATACCAAGCAAGCAGGGAAGGCCAAAACCTCCCCTGCTTGGGATCAAAACCGCTCCATGTAAGGCGGTCTATTAGGCCTGTACGTACTTGCCGTCGGTGATAACGTACGCCGTGGGGTCCTTCTGGACCTGGCCCTTATCGTTCCAGGTGAGCTTGCCGGTCAGACCGTCAACGGTAATCTTGAGCATAGCCTTGGGCAGCTTCTCGGCGACCTCGGTCGGGTCGGCGTCGACACCAAGACCGGCCTCCTTGAGGGCCTCGGCCACCGCGTGCACGCCATCGTAGGCGTCGGCGGCAAACTGGTCGGGGGTATCGCCGTACTTATCCTTGTAAGCGTTGACGAAGTCGGCGTTCTTCTCGTCGTCGGCGGAGAACGGGGTCATGAGCAGCAGGCCCTCGGCAAGAGAAGTGTCGAAGCCCTCAACGCCCAGGATGCCGTCCATGCCATCGCAGCCCATCATCTTGACGTCGTAGCCCATGTCCTTAGCATTCTTGAGCAGGACGGACGCCGGCGTGTAGTAGATCGGCGCAAAGATCATGGTAGCGCCGGCCTGTTTGGCCTTGGTCAGCTGGTTGGTAAAGCTCGTGGCAGAGTCGTCCTTAAAGGTCTCCTCGTCAACAATCTCGAGCTTAGACTCAGCGGCCTGGGCCTTAAAGGAATCTGCGATGCCCGAAGAATAGGCGTCGCCGGAGTTATAGAACAGTACGAACTTCTCGTCCGCATACTTCTCTGCCAGGAACTTGGCAGCGTTAACGCCCTGGTTGGGGTCGGTAAAGCAAACCTGGAAGACGCAATCCTTGCCGTCGGTGACGTCCTCGGAGGACGCAGACGGGGTGATCATGAACGTCTTGGGGTCGTTACCGCACTCTGCGGCAACGGCAACCGACGCACCCGTGGTGGTCGGGCCGACAAGGGCCTGCATGCCCCAGTCGAGCAGGGTATTAAAGGCGTTGACGGCCTTCTCGCCGTCGGCCTGGTCGTCCTCGGCCTTGCTGGCAAGCGGCAGCTCCTTGGTGGAGAAGTCCTTGCAGCCAAGCTCGACGCCCTGGGTAACGGACTTGCCGTAGGACGCGGCGGCACCGGTCAGCGGGCCGATGGTGCCGATCTTAAACGAAGCGTCGCCCGAAGCGGAACCGCTGTCGCCGCCGTTGGAGGAGCAGCCAGCTAGAATGGACATCGCCCCCAGACCTGCTGCGCTCGCGATAACGCTCCTGCGATTCATAACAGGGTTCAATGACTTACCGGTGAGGCTCGACATGCGGCTCTCCTCTCAAATCTCGTCGGGTTTTGGTTACCCGACAGGCCATCCTTCGCCGTGTTCGGCGTTCGCAAAATAGTAGACGCTTTAGTTGAGAAAAGTGGCGATTATTTCAACTTTTCTTTTACTTTGTCCATTTATCCATAAATATGCGTATCCCTGTCTGTTTATGCAGTTTAGCCACTTTATTGTGTGAAAGTAATGTTTCCATTCCGTTACAAGCGTCCTTGCCCTGAATAAAACGACCCCACCGGTCTCGTTGTATATGCACTTAGGCGGCGATGTACTTGCCGTCCTGAATCACATAGGCCGTAGCAGGCTTTTCGACTTGGCCCTCATCGTTCCACGTGAGCTCGCCCGTCAGGCCCTCGATCTTGATCTTGCGCATGGCCTTGGCAAGGTCGCCGGCAATGTCGGCGCCGTCGGCCGTAATATCGATGCCCGCCTTGTCGATGGCCTCGACGATGGCGTGGACGCAATCGTAGGCGTCGGCGGCAAACTGGTTGGGCGTCTCGTCGTAGGCGTCCTTATAGGCCTTGACGAAGTCAGCGTTCTTCTCATCGTCGGCAGAGAACGGGGTCATGAGCAGCACGCCCTCGGCAAGAGAGGTGTCGAAGCCCTCAACGGAGAGCAGGCCGTCCATGCCGTCGGTACCCATGAGGGTCATGTCGTATCCCATGTCCTTGGCGTTCTTGAGCAAAACGGACGCCGGCGTGTAGTAGATCGGCGCAAAGATGAGCGTGGCGCCGGCCTCCTTGGCCTTGGTGAGCTGGTTGGTAAAGCTCGTGGAGGAGTCGTCCTTAAAGGTCTCGGTATCGACGATATCAAGTTTGGACTCCTTGGCCTGCTCGGCAAAGGCATCGGCAACACCCGAGCTGTACGTATCGCCGGAGTTGTAAAACAGGGCGATCTTGGCGTCTGCATACTTCTCGGCCAAAAACTTGGCAGCACTCGCGCCCATGGTGGGGTCGGTAAAGCAAACCTGGAAAACCGTGGTCTTGTCCTTGGTGACGTCGAGGGACGAAGCAGAGGGCGTGACCATGAGCATATCGTCGGCGATCTCGCCCGAGACAGCGACGGCGGCACCAGTCGTGACGGGGCCGACGAGCGCCTGCATGCCCCAGTCGCACAGGGTATTGAAGGCGTTGATAGCCTTCTCGCCGTCGGCGACGTCATCCTCGGACTTAAGCGAGAGCTTGAGGTCCTTGGTCGAGAAATCCTTGACGGCAAGCTTGGCACCCTTCTCGGCCGAAACGCCATAGGTTGCCGCGGCGCCGGTCAGAGGGCCGATGACACCGATCTTGAAGGTCTTGCCGTCATCGGCGGAGCCGCCGTCCGAGCCACCCGACGAGCAACCAGCGAGTGCTGCGGTGCTGCCGAGCGCCGCAGCGCCGGCGAGAAAGTTCCTACGGCTGAGCGTGCTGTCAATGTTGAACATGGTGTCCCCCTTTTTCGCTGGCCGCGATGCGGCCATCTTGCGGTACAGGGCAAACCTTATGGCGCAAACGTTGACAGTTTGTTACGGAGTTCCGTTTGTAGCGAGCATGTTTCCAATGTTTCCGCAGCGTTTCGGGGGTGCCGTTTTGTGCGACTCCTGTTGCCTGGCGAGCACGCGCCCTCGGTTCACGCTAGAATGCACTCAACCTTTAAGCGGTTAATCCATCCATAAGATGCACGAAGGAGCTATCTATGAGCGAACCCCTGCGCACCGTGAACGTCGGCCTCATCGGTCTGGGAACCGTCGGCGGCGGCGTGGCCTGCCTGATTAAGAGCCACCACGATGAGTACCTGGCCGCCTACGGCATCGACCTTAAGCTGACCCGCGCCTGTGCGCTTGCCTGGGAGCAGGCTGAAGCAGCCGGTATTGAGCGCGAGGCCTTTACGAGTGACTGGCATGATGTCGTCACCGACCCAGCCGTCGATATCGTCGTCGAGCTGATCGGTGGCGAGCACCCCGCGACCGAGATCTTCACCACCGCCTTCGAGAACGGCAAGCACGTCGTCTCTGCCAACAAGGCCCTGCTGGGCCGTCATGTCGAGACGCTCGCCGAGAAGGCGCGTGAGTGCGGCGTGCAGATTAAGTGCGAGGCCAGCTGCGGTGGCGGCATCCCCATCGTCAGCACGCTCGAGCACGACCTGGTGGGTAACAAGATCCTGACCATCGCCGGCATCCTCAACGGCACCACCAACTATATCCTGTCGCGCATGGACGCCGAGGGCGCCGATTACGCTGACGTGCTTGCCGACGCGCAGGCCAAGGGCTATGCCGAGGCCGACCCGTCCGCCGATGTCGACGGCTTCGACGCCGCCAGCAAGACGGCCATCCTCGCCTCCATCGGCTTTGGCACCCGCGTTACCACCGATGATGTGTACCAGCAGGGTATCCGCACCATCGGCGCCGAGGACATCGCCCAGGCCCGCGAGCTCGGCTACACCATTAAGCTGCTCGGCATCGCCCGCAACACCGACGCCGGCGTCGATGTTCGCGTGCATCCCACGCTCATCCCGGCAGACCATATGCTTGCCAAGGTCAACGGCGCCATGAACGCCGTCTACGTGGTAGGCGACGCCGTGGGCGAGACCATGTTCTACGGCGCGGGCGCAGGCTCCTTCCCCACCGCGAGCGCCGTCGTGGGCGATATCCTGTCGCTCTCTGAGCAGATCAGCCGCGGCGTGGCTCCGCTGCCCGAGATTGAGCCCTATGGCCACAACCTCACCTTTAAGCCCATGGACGAGCTCCAGACCAAGTACTATGTGCGCCTGAAGGTCGCCGACCGCGTGGGCGCCCTGTCCGAGACGGTCGACATCTTTGCCAAGCACAACATCTCGATCTCGCTCATCAACCAGGTCGAGGACGGCAAGTCGGGCGTCAGCGATGCCTGCTCGGTCATCTTCCTGACGCACCGCGCGCTCGAGAAGGACGTCCAGGCTGCCGCCGCCGAGCTTGCCAGCGTCGACTGCGTGGCCGAGGTCGCCAACGTCCTGCGTATCGAGGACGTCGAGGCCTGGACCGAAGGCGTTATGGCGAACTAACCCAACGCTCGCCCGGCAATACGCGCTTTGAGGGCTCCCGTCCGACGTGGGACGGGAGCCCTTTTGTCTCCTGCCCTAAGCACAACGGCAGAGCATATTTGCGCGAGCCGCTCATCGGTAACGCGGGCTACCGTTCACCGATATGCAAACGCGACCGATTCCGGCTACCGCTACGCTGTGCTGCGAATGTCCGCCCGCGATGAGAGGAAGCACCATGTTGCTCGAGGGCAAGAAAGCAATCATCACCGGAGGCACGCGCGGTATCGGCTATGCCATCGCCTGCCGTTTTATCGAGGAAGGCGCTGCCGTCACCGTTTTTGGCTCGCGCCAGGAGACTGCCGACGCGGCCGTTGAGAAGCTGGCAGCCGCCTATCCCGACGCCAAGGTCTGGGGCCGCTCCTGCGACCTCACCTCGCTCGAAGCCGTGACCGAGGCCTTTACCCAGGCTGCCGCCGACATGGGCGGCTTGGACACGGTCGTCAACAATGCCGGCATCTCCCAGCGCTCGCCGCTCCTTAACTATACGGCCGAGGAGTTCGCAAAGGTCATGGACCTCAACGTCGTCGCCGTCTTTAACGGTCACCAAGCTGCCGCCAGGATCATGACCGAGGCAGGTCATGGCGGCACCATCACCACCACGAGCTCGATGGTCGCCAAGTACGGTCAGCCCTCTGGCGTTGGCTATCCCACGTCCAAGTTCGCCGTCAACGGCATGGTCCAGTCGCTCTCGCGCGAGCTCGCCCCCATGGGCATTCGCGTCAATGCCGTTGCCCCCGGCGTAACCAAGACCGATATGGTCGCCAACCTGCCCGAAGAGGTCATCAAGCCCATCATCGCCACCATTCCGCTGGGTCGCATGGGCGAGCCCGAGGATGTCGCCAACGCCTTTGTCTTCCTGGCGAGCGACATGTCCGCCTACGTCACGGGCGCCGTGCTCCCCGTCGACGGAGCTGCCCGCTCCTAGGGGACCACAGGCTTAAGCTCCCAACCTCAACATGGCTTAACCAAAAAGGCGCGCCGCCCGCATCAACCGCGGGCAGCGCGCCTTCTTCTGTTTAAGGGGAAGTTTCCCCGAGAGAGTGTCAGTTACTTGCCGTCGTTCTCGGCCTCTTCGCGTGCGTAAAGCTCCAGCATGCGGCGGCGGTATTCGCGCACGGCGAGCTTGGCGCGCTCCAGGCGGCGACGCTCGCGCGGAGTCAGCTCGGACGGGTCGACCTCGTCTCCATAGGTCTTATCGGCAAGAAGATGTGCCGCGTCCACAATGCGGGCATCGATGTGGCCGCTCGCCGCCTCGGCGGAAAGACGCTCGGCAATCGTATCGAGCGTAGGCAGGCCCTCGAATACGCGACCATGGCCATGCGAGGTCAGCAGCTCGTGCTCTCGTGCGAGCAGACTCGCCAAATCGTGATGGGCACGCAGGATATCGAGTGCCTCGGCAGGGCGCTCGGCAACCTCTGCCACGGCGGCGACCGGCGCGGCGTCGACCACGCGGTAGAAGAGCTGCGCGAGCAGCGGCATCAAGAATACCGTGATGGCACCGGCGGCAACCATGACCGACGCAATATCTTGCGACAGCGCGCCCGCGTTGACGGCCACGCTCGTCACGGCAACGATGATCGGCAGCGCCGTGGTGCAGTACAGGGCCACGGTAATGCGACCATACGCCGACACATCGCGCGTCGCAGGACAAATGCTCATAGAAATAAGAATGGGTACGGCACGAATAATCAACAACGCCACGATAAAGCCCACGAGCAGCCCGGGGCGCGACACCACGGCCGTCAGATCGATCTTTGCGCCCGACACGGTAAAGAACACCGGGATCAAAAAGCCGTAGGCCAGGCCGTCGAGCTTGGTCTCGAGCGTATGGTTGCCCTCGGGGATGATATAGCGCAGGACGAAGCCGGCGGCAAAAGCGCCCAACACGATATCGAGGCTAAAGATGGCCGAGAACGCCACGAGCGTGACCAAAATAAGCACCGTCAGGCGCACGAAGGTCTGCGACGTGGTATCGGCGCGCTCCTCGACAAACGCAAAGAAGCGGCTGCCGACGCGTTTGGAGCGGCTGGGGACCACGGCAAGCAGCACACACACCACGGCGAACAGGCCCAAGATCAGCAGCGTCTCGATACCCGTACGGGCAGACAGCAGTACCGACATGGCGAGCACGGGACCGAGCTCGCCCCACGTACCATAGGCGAGAATCGAATCACCGACGCGCGTTCCAGCAAGCAACCGCTCGCGCAAGATGGGCATGAGCGCTCCAAGCGCCGTCGAGGTCAAGGCGAGCGTCACGGCGATACCGTCGAAATGGCTGACCGAGAACCACGGGGTAAAGCGCACGGCAAGCCAGGCGATACAAAATGTGACAACCCACGTGGCCATACCGTAGCGCCCCTCGACGCCCGTGATGTTCTTTGGGTCGATCTCAAAGCCGGCAAGCAGGAACAAAAATGCCAGACCGAGCTCTGACACAAGCGAGACCTCGGCATCCACATGGATGACGCCAAGCATATGAGGTCCCAACACCGCGCCGAACACGAGCAAAAAGACCGTTTCGGGAACGGGTTTTCCAGGAATCGCCGAGGCGATGAAGGGGCTTGCAAAGGCCACGAGCGCGATGATGGCGAGCGAAACGAATGCCATGTGATGCCTTTCTCTTGTTTGCGCTTCACTGTAGCACCCTCGCCGTCCTCTACGCGCCGCGAGCTGTCGTATCATAGTGAGGTTTACAAACATGTGGCTCAAGGCGACCGCAGGGCAGACCCCGCAAACCGACCGCTGCCGCATACCGTACCGTACGCCCAACCGATCAGGAAGGCAGGAACCAATGGTCTCTCGTATCTACGTGGAGAAGAAACCCGGGTTCGACGTCGAGGCTCAGCAGCTCAAGGGCGAGCTGACCGAGATTCTCGGCATCAAGGGCATCGAGGCCCTGAGGATCATCAACCGCTACGACGTCGAGGGCATCGACGAGGAGCTTTTCCGCTCCTGCGTGCCGACCGTCTTTAGCGAGCCCCAGGTCGATGTGACCTACGACGAGCTCCCCGCAAGCGATGGCGCCGTCTTTGCCGTCGAATTCCTGCCTGGCCAGTTTGACCAGCGCGCCGACTCCGCCAGCGAGTGCGTGCAGCTCATCAGCCAGGGCGAGCGCCCCGCCGTGCGCTCCGCCAAGGTCTATATGATCTCGGGCGCTCTGGACGAAGCCGCCGTCGAGGCCATCAAGCACTACGTGGTGAACCCCGTCGAGGCGCGCATCGCCTCGCTCGACCTGCCCAAGACACTGTACATGGAGACCCCCGAGCCTGCGCCCGTCGAGGTGCTCGACGGCTTCCGCGAGCTCGACGAGGCCGGCCTTGCCGCCTTTATCTCCGAGCGCGGTCTTGCCATGGACGAGGCGGACATCGCCTTCTGCCAGCAGTACTTCCGCGATGAGGATCGCGACCCCACCATCACCGAGATCCGCGTGATCGACACCTACTGGTCCGATCACTGCCGCCACACCACCTTCGGCACCGTCCTGGACGACGTGACGATCGACGACGCCGTGGTGCAGCAGGCCTTCGACCGCTACATGGAAATGCGCCACGAGCTCGGTCGCGACGCCAAGCCTGTCTGCCTCATGGACATGGGCACCATCGGCGCCAAGTACCTTAAGAAGACCGGCGTCATGACCGATGTCGACGAGTCCGAGGAGATCAACGCCTGCACCGTCAAGGTGAAGGTCGATGTCGACGGCGAGGACCAGGACTGGCTGTTCCTCTTTAAGAACGAGACCCACAACCACCCGACCGAGATCGAGCCCTTCGGCGGTGCCGCCACCTGCGTGGGCGGTGCCATCCGCGACCCGCTCTCGGGCCGCAGCTACGTGTACCAGGCCATGCGTGTTACCGGCGCCGGCGACCCCACCGTCCCGGTTTCCGAGACGCTCGAGGGCAAGCTGCCGCAGCGCAAACTCGTGACCACTGCTGCCGCCGGCTACTCCAGCTACGGCAACCAGATCGGCCTTGCCACCGGTCAGGTCAACGAACTCTATCACCCCGGCTACGTGGCCAAGCGCATGGAGGTCGGCGCCGTCGTGGGCGCTACCCCGGCAAACCACGTGCGTCGCGAGTGCCCCGCCCCCACCGACAAAATCATCCTGCTGGGCGGCCGCACCGGCCGTGACGGCATCGGCGGTGCCACCGGCTCATCCAAGACCCAGAACACCGAGTCCATCGAGACCTCGGGTGCCGAGGTCCAGAAGGGCAACGCCCCGGTCGAGCGCAAGCTGCAGCGCCTCTTCCGCCGCGGCGACGCCTGCCGCCTGATCAAACGCTGCAACGACTTTGGCGCCGGCGGCGTCTCGGTCGCCGTGGGTGAGCTTGCCGACGGCCTGTATGTCGACCTGGACACCGTGACCAAGAAGTACGACGGCCTGGACGGCACCGAGCTCGCTATCTCCGAGTCCCAGGAGCGCATGGCCTGCGCCGTCGCCGACGGTGACGTCGAGGAGTTCATGGGCTACGCCGCCGAGGAGAACCTGGAGGCAACCGTTATCGCCGAGGTTACCGCCGAGCCGCGCATGCGCATGGCCTGGAACGGCGTCGCCATCGTCGACCTGTCCCGCGAGTTCCTCAACTCCAACGGTGCGCCCAAGCACCAGGTCGCCCACGTCTGCGCCCGCAGCGTGTGGCAGCCCAGCTGGGCCGGCACCACGCTTGCCGAGCGCATGACCTCGCTGGTCACCGACCTCAACGTCGCCTCCAACAAGGGCCTTTCCGAGCGCTTCGACTCCACCATCGGTGCCGCGACCGTGCTCATGCCCTTTGGCGGCAAGACACAACTCACTCCGAGCTCTGCCATGGTTGCCAAGTTCCCCGTGGACGGCGAGACCACCACGGCAAGCGCTATGGCATGGGGCTTCAACCCCTACCTGATGGAGGCTGACCAGTTTGCGGGCGCCTACCTGTCCGTGGTCGAGTCCGTCGCCAAGCTCGTGGCCGCCGGCTTTGAGCACAAGCGCGCCTACCTCTCCTTCCAGGAGTACTTCGAGCGCCTGCGCACCGAGGCCGAGCGTTGGGGCAAGCCCATGGCAGCCGTCCTGGGCGCCCTTATGGCCCAGGTCGACCTGGGTGCCGGCGCCATCGGCGGCAAGGACTCCATGAGCGGCTCGTTTGAGGACGAGGCCGGCGAGCTCAACGTTCCGCCGACCCTGATCAGCTTCGCCGTGGCCGTGGGCCGCGCCGCCCGCGCCGTCTCCCCCGAGTTCAAGGGCCTGACGCACCGCGTCGTGCGCATCGCCCCCGCCACCTATGGCGAGGACTACCGCCCCGACGCCCAGCAGCTGCTCGCCGCGTTTGACGCCGTCGAGGCGCTCACCGCCACCGGTGACGCCCTGGCCGTCTCCACGCCCGGCTACGGCTGCGGCGCTGAGAGCCTCTTTAAGATGTGCATCGGCAACCAGATCGGTATCGAGCTTGCCGAGGATGTGGACGTGGAGAGCCTCTTCACCCCGCTCTACGGCAGCTTTATCGTTGAGCTCGCCGAGGACGCCGAGCTGCCCGAGGTCGCCGGCGGCGTTGTCGTCGAGCCCCTCGGCACCACCGTCGAGGGCTATGTCATCGACACCGGCTCCGAGGTCATCGAGCTCTCTGAGCTCCAGGAGGCCTGGGAGAGCGGCATCGAGGGCGTCTTTGCCTACCGCAGCGCCGGCGAGACTGCCGAGGTCGAGACCATCGACTTCCGCGCCAAGGATATCCATGTGTACGGTGGCGCCAAGATCGCCCGCCCGCGCGTGGTCATCCCCGTGTTCCCTGGCAACAACTGCGAGTACGACAGCGCCCGCGCGTTCCGTGCCGCCGGTGCCGAGGCCGACACCTTCGTGATCAACAACCTCACGCCCGAGGCCGTCGCCGAGAGCACCCATGAGCTTGCCCGCCGCATCCGCCAAAGCCAGATCGTCATGATCCCCGGCGGCTTCTCGGGCGGTGACGAGCCCGACGGCTCCGCCAAGTTCATCACGGCGTTCTTCCGCGCTCCCGAGGTCACCGAGGCCGTCCGCGACTTGCTCAAGGCCCGCGATGGCCTGATGCTGGGCATCTGCAACGGCTTCCAGGCCCTGATCAAGCTCGGTCTGGTGCCCTACGGTGACATCGTCGACGCCACCCCCGATGCGCCCACGCTGACGTTCAACACCATCGGCCGCCACCAGAGCCGTCTGGTGCGCACCCGCATCTCGTCCAACCTGTCCCCGTGGCTGTCGCAGTGCAGCCTCGACGACCCCTACACCGTCGCCATCAGCCACGGCGAGGGCCGCTTTGTCGCCAACGACGAGGTGCTCGCCCAGCTCATCGCCAACGGTCAGGTCGCCACGCAGTACGTGGGCGAGGACGGCAAGCCGAGCATGGATCTTTCCGTCAACCCCAACGGCTCGGCACTCGCCATCGAGGGCATCACGAGTCCCGACGGCCGTGTCCTGGGCAAGATGGGCCACGCCGAGCGTCGCGGCGACAACCTGTACCGCAACGTGCCCGAGCATGTCCCCGGCGATAAGTTCATGCCGATCTTTGAGAGCGGCGTAGCCTACTTCGCCTAAACCTTTCCCTTCGGGTACAATCCCATCGGGTAACAACACCCGCCACCGGCACTCCCGGTGGCGGGTTCTTTTTTGCTTCGCGCATGTAGGAAGGACACCATGGAAAGCCGCAAGCCATATCTCGCCACCCTGCCCGGACTCATCCTGGGCTGCCTCGTATGCTGCGCGCTCTGGGGGTCGGCTTTTCCCTGCATTAAGATCGGCTACGCGCTCTTTGGCATCCCGGCACACGATAGCGCCTCGCAGCTGTTCTTCGCGGGCCTGCGCTTCACCCTTGCCGGCGCGCTGGTCATTGTTGGCATGAGCGCGGTCCAACGCCGTCCGCTCGTTCCGCAGACGCGCGACATCAAACCTATCTTCACGCTGTCGCTCTTCCAGACCATCGGCCAGTACTTCTTTTTCTACCTCGGTCTCTCCCGAGCAAGTGCCATGTCGAGCTCCATCATCGAGGCCAGCGCCAACTTCTTGGCCATCCTCTTTGCCGCCCTGGCATTCCGCACCGAAAAGCTCGATGCGGCCAAGGTGCTCGGCTGCGTGTTGGGCTTCGCCGGCGTCGCACTCGTTAACCTTTCAGGCGCCGACGGCACCTTTGGCTTTACGCTCGACGGCGAGGGCTTTATCCTGGCCTCCACCGTCGCGGGCGCCCTTTCGACCTGCCTGATCGGCATCTTCTCGCGCGAACACGACGGCGTTTTGCTCGCCGGCTGGCAGTTCTTGGTCGGCGGCCTCGTCCTCACCGCTATCGGCTTTTTGATGGGCGGCATGCTCTCCCCCACCGCGATCGTGCCCGCCATCGCGCTCATCGTCTATATGGCGCTTATCTCCGCGGTCGCCTACTCGCTGTGGTCGCGCTTGCTTGCCGTCAACCCCGTCAGCCGCGTTTCGGTCTTTGGGTTTATGAACCCGGTCTTTGGCGTACTGCTGAGCGCACTGCTGCTTGGCGAGGGCGCCGGCACGAGCCCCGTTACTGTCATCGTTGCCCTGCTCTTGGTCTGCAGCGGCATCATCATCGTCAACAAACCTAAAAAAGCCTAGCGAGCTGCCGCGTTCCGAGAAAAAGACGAGGCGCATCTTCGACAGCCGCTACTAGGCCTTCGTAAGAAATAGGGGCGCACGACTCAACGGTCGTGCGCCCCTATTTTTCTAGCGTACCTGAACGCCGGCTTTCTTCTTCTCGCCCTTGACGCGATAGAGCTCCGCATCGGCGGCGCGAAGTAAGTCTTGCCAGGTATCGACCCCATCGCCGACCCGCGCGTATCCGATGGACATCCGCAACGAATACGGCACCTCGGCGCGCGCAAGCTCGTCGTTGATCGCCGTACACAGGCTGATAATCTCCTGCTCCGTCGCCGCCTTTTGAAGCACCACGAACTCATCGCCGCCGTAGCGCGCGATAAAGCCACCAGACACCGAGCAGACGTCCTTGAGCGCCGTCGCAACAACCTGAAGAGCATGGTCGCCCTCGACATGTCCATAGTGGTCGTTGATCTGCTTAAAGCCGTCGGCATCCATCATCAGCAGATACACATCCTTGGCCTGGTCCGCACCCGAGAACAGCGACAGCATATAGGTCTCAAAACGATTGCGGTTATTGAGCCCGGTCAACGGGTCAGTCGAGATCAGCTGCTCTTGATAGACGATGTAGAGCAGCAGAATGCTCAGCAGTATACCGACACAAAGGCCCGGTATCGAAAACGCCACCTGAAAGGTACCGCCCACCAGAGCGGGAACCGCAAAGAAGGCAAGAGTGCGATAAATGGCCTTCTGTTGCAGGCTTTCGACTTTTCGAGCCTGAACAAAAGCATGCAAGGACGTATATATGACGTAGCAGTAGCTAACGATAGGCTGAATCATATAAAGCGCACCGCGACGGTATATGCCCTGCGCATCGATATAGAACAGGGCGTGTGTCCAGTAGCTGGTAAACGCCAGCGCGACCACCAATACGGTCGGCAACGTCAAAAGCGCCACCCTATAGGGCGTGGTCAAGAGCTGCGAGCCCTGCATCGTCTCGGAATAGAAAAACCAAATGAGGCACGCGATGGCGAACAGCGAAAACGAGACCGCATTGGAAATCCAGTTGGCCGCGAGGCCTGCGGTGCCGCCCACTCCATCCGAGAGCACCCAGATCATATCGAAGAAAATGTACGCGGCAGACGTGTAACCCAGCATGCTAAACAACAGCTGCTGGGTACTCGAGAACAAGGAGCGGCGGCTTCGTGCGGCAAGCCCGATAAGAATAATCATGCTCAGCACAAAAATCTCGATCTTGAGTGCCTTAACCACTAGGTTCCATCCCCTCTATATCCAAGTGGCCAGAATCGCCCGAGATTCGCTCGGGCAAGAAACACCCCTTAGCCCGCAGGGGTAAGGGGAATAATAGCAGAGCGCCCGAATGACACCGAATAACAGATGCCGTACGGGCGCTCGGACGGCGTGAATTGCACACGCCGATTTCATTGATTCGAACAGGTGATTACTCGCCGTCGATATCGGTCGCGACAGCCTCCTCAATAGCCTCGACACCGGCAACCGACAGGTCTTCCTTGCCCTGACAGAACTTCTTGTCGACCCAGCCGGTCAGAATCGGAGCCATGATTGCCGTGATGATAACGGCGGTGGCGATCTGGGCGTACGCAGTGGGCGCAAGCTCGGCGTAGCGCGGTGCGACCTCGGCGAGGGCAACCGGTGTGGTCATAGCCGTGCCGGCAATGGTGGAGCAAGCCACAGCGGCCTTGCCATTGCCGCCGCACAGACGCTCGAACACAAAGGTGATGGGACCGACGACAAACAGCGTGACAAGGCCCAGCAAGATGCCGGAAATACCGCCGGTGATAAAGCTCGACAGGCTCATGGACGCACCGAGCTGAAATCCGATGACGGCAATCGCGGGATTGGCACCGGGAACCAGCAAGTTCTTGATAAACGGGAACAGGTTGCCCAGAACCATGCCAATAACGAGTGGTAAGATGGAGCCGATAATGGTGCCAATGGGAATGTTGGCGAGGCCGGAAACACCGAGGATGATCATCGTGACGGCGGGGCCAGCCGTAAAGAACAGGATACCGACGGCGCCCTGCTCGGACTCATCGCCGAACTCGCCCATGATGCCCGTATAGAGCGCCATGTTGCAAAACGTGATGCCGCCGATGATGGACACGGAGCTCAGACCCAGGAAGTTGTCGTTAAAGAAATATGCTACGCCCAGGCCGAGAGCCGCTGCGACGACCAGCTTGGGGATCAGCACGACGATACCGGTCTTGATGGCACCCGGCGTGGACTTAAAGCTGATGCCGGCGCCCACAAACAGCAGGATCGCGGCGACGATGGTATTGGAGCCACCGCGGCAGGCAGCCGTAAAGAAGCCGCCGATCTCAAAAACCTGCGGGCAGAAGGTGTTGAGCAAAAGACCGACGATCATCGGATAGATCATGATGTCGCCCGGGATGCGCGGGACCTTGAATTTCTTTTGCTCGTTGGCGGCCGCTTCCTGTGCCATGAAACCCCCATTTCCGCTGACGGGGTACAAAAGCCCACGTCACGCTTTGCTACAGTAAAGTTTGACCATGGTACCAGAAGAAATAGACCAGCTCGGTGAGAAATTCGATTCGTTGGATAGGGGCGCCAAACGTGCCCCGCTCTTATATGAGGCTCAAAACGATATAGAACACGATGCCCGAAACACAGCACCACAGCATCGATTTTGTCTTGACCGCCACGGCCACGACGCCGGCAGCTGCAATCCAGGGAACCAAGGCAGGCCAGGGTCCCGCGTCGAACGCGCCGGGGCTCACCAAGTCGTTGGCGACCAGCGCGGCAAAGGCAGCGGGCGGGATATAACCCAGGGCCTCGGTAATGCGGGGCGACAGCGTTCTCCCGCGCAAGGCAAACGCCGGCGCGATGCGAAAGAACGCGATAGCAGCCCACGACGACAGCCACAGAACCAAGAACTCGTTAACGGGCATCGCGGGCACCTCTTCCGTCAAATACAGCATCGCACGCCAGCGCAATGGCAATGCCGACCACGACGCTTACCGGCACGGCAATATTCGTGAGGCCCAAGAACTTGCATACGGCGACGGACACCGCGCCCGAAACCGCCGCGACAACGTTGCCGCGCGACAGCCGCTGCGAAAAGAGTAGACAGATAAAGAGCGACGTGCAGACGAAACTCGCAATAGCGGTGGGAACATCGACAACGGCACCGACGATGGCACCCATCGTGCACGAAGCGCCCCATGTCGCGATGAGGATCACGTTGAGCACGAAGGATTCGCGCGGGCCCCAATCCTCCCCCTCAACCAGCTTGGCAAGCGAGATGCCGTATGCCTCCTCGGTGAGCGTCGCGGCAACAGCCAGCGTCTGACGCTTCGAGGCGCCCGCCAGATGGGGTGCGATCGATGCCGAATAAAGAGCGAAGCGCGAGGAGATGGCGGCGACGCTCGCGATAATCGAAGGTGCCGGTACGCCCGCCAGCCAAAGATTGCAGATCATAAACTGGCCGCTGCCCGTCACAAACGTGCTGCTCAGAGCAAAGACCATCCAGGGCTCCATTCCCGTCTGCCCCATGATCATTCCGCACGGCGCGCCTATCGCAACATAGGTAAGCATCACTGGCCAGACGATTTTAAAGATCCTAAGGACCATGCCACTCCCATTCTGGTAAGTCGTCTGCAGCGCGCCTCGCAACGCAGCAGAAATATCAACCGGTGGCAATAAAGTTCGCCTACAATTGCCACCGGATCGAAAGACGCAACTTTTTAGGAAGTCATTATGACAGCTATCGATCGAGACCGGGCGCGCGCGGCCTTCAAAAGCTACACCGATGCCTACGACGCCACCAACCCACGCATCGCGCTCAAAATCGAGCATACGTACCACGTGGCCGAGGCATGCGATGCCGTAGCGCGCGAGCAAGGCTGGTCGTCAGAAGATATTGACCTGGCATGGCTTTGCGGCCTGCTGCACGATATGGGCCGCTTCGAGCAGCTGCGACGCTGGGACACCTTTAAGGACGCCGAGAGCATGAGCCATGCAGCGCTGGGCATCGAGGTCCTCTTTGGCGAGAATCCCGCCGATGCACCCGCCGTAACGAGCATCCGCGACTTTATCGATGACCCGGCAGAAGATGAGCTCATCCGAGCGAGCATTGCCTATCACAGCGATTTCCGTCTACCCGCGCAGCTCGACGAGCGCACGCGGAGCTTCTGCGATATCGTGCGCGATGGTGACAAGATCGACATTATGCGCACCATCGCCGACAGCACCGTCGACACCATCCTCAAGGTGGATGAGGACGCGTTTCTGGCCAGTCGCTTCTCGGCACCGACGCTTACCGCCTTTGACGAGCACCGCTGCGTCACGCGCGATGAGCGCGATGAGCCCGCCGACTTCTTGGTGGGGCTTATCTGCTTTATGTTTGAGCTCGTCTATCCGGCAAGCCGCGCGCTGGCGCGCGAGCAGGGCGATATCTACCGCCTGCTCGACGCGCCCTTTGGCATTACGCGGCCCTTTACCGACCCCGCCGCGCAGGCAACCTGGAGCCGCCTTAAGGACGAGCTGCGCCGCTGGCTGGCAAGCGCTTAGCACTCGAGCTGAGCCAGCAGCTCCTCAACGATCTCAACGGCATCGCCGACGACCTTGTACTGGGCGGCACCGAAAATGGGGGCATCCGGGTCCTCGTTGATGGCGATAATGCACTCTGCCCCACCGATGCCGGCGAGATGCTGGATGGCGCCCGAAACACCGATACTCACGAGAAGCTTGGGCGAAACCGATACGCCGGTCTGGCCAATCTGATGGCGATACTCCAACCAGCCGGCCTCCACCACGGGGCGCGTGCAACCAAGCTCGGCACCCAGGGCATCGGCGAGTTTTCGCATCAGGGGCAGATTCTTCTTGGAGCCGATACCGCGGCCCACCACGACCAGACGCTCGGCATCGGCAATTGAGGCCTGCTGTCCCCACTCCTCGGCGGGAATCGAGATCTCGACACGGGCCTTAACGTCATCCGCAAGCACTACCTGGGCAATCGTGCCGGAGCGGCTATAGTCAAACTCGGGCGCCTTAAAGATGCCGGGGCGCACCGTTGCCATCTGAGGACGGTGGTTGGGGCAGATAATGGTGGCCATCAGGTTACCGCCAAACGCCGGGCGTGTCTGCTGCAGCAGACCCGTCTCCGTATCCATCGAAAGCACCGTGCAATCGGCCGTAAGGCCCGTCTGCAAGCGCACGGCCACACCGGGCGCCAGCTCGCGACCAAAGGCGGTCGCGCCGTACAGAATGGCCTCGGGCTTGCGCTCGGCCACCAAATCGCAGATCAAGCGGGCGTAGACCTCCGCGTCGTTCTGACGCAGGCGCTCGTCACGACAGACCAGAACTTCGTCCGCACCGGCGCAAATCAGATGCTCCAGGTCCCCGAGTGAGCCCTCGGAGCTCATGCCGACCAGTGCCACCAGACGGCAGCCGCGGGCATCGGCAAGCTCGCGCCCCTTGCCCATGAGCTCGAAGGCCACGGATGCCACGGCGTCGTGCTCGTCAGTCTGCACGAAGATCCAGATGTCTCGATATGCGTCAAGGTCTGCCGTGCCGGCGGCCTCGTCGCGCTCAATCGAGATGGCGTTGACGGGGCAGGCGTCGACGCACCCACCGCACAGGATACAGCCGTCGGTTACGCGGGCACAGCGATTGGGGCGCTCGCCCTCCACCACAATGCCGCCCGAGGCGCAGGCGCGAACGCAGCGACCACAGCCGATGCAGGCTTCGCTATCGATAATCAGCCCGCTCATCTATGCCATCCCCTCGATAATCTTGGCAAGTTTTACCGCCTGCTCGGACGCCGTTCCCTCAACGGCCTCGCACGTTTGGTCACGGTCGGGCACAAACGAGCGCACGACCTGCGTCGGTGATCCGGCAAGGCCGCAGCGCGCGGGGTCGGCGTTCACGTCGGCAGCGTTGACCACGCGCACGTCCGCCTCCTCGGCCGCACGAATACCGGCAATACTCGGCATGCGCAGTTGGCCAATCTCCTTGGCGGTCGTCATCGCACACGGCATCTCAAGATAGACCGTCTCCTCGCCGGCATCGCAGCCGTGAACAAGCGCCAGTGAACCACAGGTCGTAAAGCCCGCGCTCTGCACGCAGCTCACGTCGGTCACGCAGGGAATCTCAAAGGCGCCGGCCAGCTCGGGGCCGATCTGGGCCGTATCGCCGTCCACTGCCATCTTGCCGCAGATGAGCAGGTCAAAGTCCTCGTCGAGTGCCTCGATGCCGCACTTGAGGGCATAGGTGGTTGCCAGGGTATCGGCACCTGCAAAGGCGCGGTCGGTCAGCAGCAGTGCGTCATCGGCGCCTCGGGCGATGCAGTCGCGCAATAGCGATTCGGTCGCGGGGATGCCCATCGACACCACCGTTACGCGCACGTCCATGCCAAAGCCGATAAAGTCGTCCTTCAGCGCCAGCGCGCATTCCAGAGCGCTTGCATCGAACGGGTTAATGACCGCCTGCTTGCCATCGCGCACGATGGTATTGGTCTTGGGGTCCATCTTGACCTCGGTGCTGCCCGGCACCGCCTTGACGCACACCACCATATGGAAATCGCTCATCTTCACGCGCCCCCTTTCTGGACGAGCTCATCCAAGAGCTTCTCCGAAAACAGGTTACCGCGACCCAGCTGCCCGGCAGGATCGAGCTGGAGCTTGAGCCGCGCCGACTCGACCATGGCCTCGTGGCCGTACATCGTCTCCAAGAAGCCCGCCTTGATCTTGCCGACGCCGTGTTCGGCGGAGACGGCGCCGCCCATGGCCGTGACCTCGGAAGCCCACTGGGCAAAGAGTTCTCCGCCGCGGCGGTAATCCTGCGCATCGCGCGGCAGAATGTTCACATGCAGATGGTTGTTCCCGATGTGTCCCCAGGCAGCAGACTCAAGCCCGCTTTCGGCCAGCGTGCGGCGATAGAGGGCCACGACATCGGCAAGGCGTGCGTTGGGCACCGACATGTCCGAGCCCAGTTTGGTGATGGTGGGATCCGTGCGGCGACGCTCGTCGATGAGCATGTTGACGCTCTCGGGCACCGCATGGCGGAAGAATCGCTGACACTCGCGATCGACCTCGGTGCGCGCGACCCATGTCGCATCGTCGCTGCCGCCCGCAAGCTCCAGTACCCACCCCAAGTGATACAGCTCCTCAGTCGCCTGGGCTTCGTCGTCGCAGTCGAGCTCCACGTAGACACAGACCTTTGCCTCGTCGTCGAGCGCCGGCAGCGAGGCAAACGCTGTCGACTGCTCGCGCTGGCGACGCAGGATATCCAGGGCGCCAGCATCGAAATACTCAATAGCGGCGGCATGGGACAGCACGGGACGCACGGAATCGGTAAAGGACACGGCCTTGTCTTCGCTATCGAAAAAGCAACTCACACCCCATACGACCGAAGGTGCCGCCTGCAGGGCGATCTCGAGCTCGGTAATGACGCCGAGCGTGCCGCACGCACCGATAAAAAGATCGATGGCGTCCATATCGTCCGCAACAAAATACCCCGAGGCATTTTTGGTCTTGGGCATGGTGTAGTCAGGAAGATCAAGCTCGAATGTATGACCCTCTGCCGTCACGAGCGACAGGTGGCGGCCCTGGGCAAAAGCCTCGCCGCGTTGAAGCTCAAGCAAATCGCCATCAGCCAGCGCGACGTGGAGTCCCGTGACATGCGGGCGCATGGGACCGTAAGCGTAGCTGCGGGCGCCGGAGGCGTTGCATGCCGCCATGCCGCCCAGACAGGCAGATGCCTCGGTGGGATCGGTGGGAAAGAACTGCTCGGGGGACTCTTGGAACTCCTCGTAGGCCTCAAGCGATGCCTGGTCCCAACCAGCGGTCGGCAGTACCTTCTTGCTCAGCTGCTTACGCAGTTCCGAGAGCACAACGCCCGGCTCCACGCGCAGCAGAAAGTGGCCTTGTTCATCGCGGCGAAGGCCCAAGTAGCGATTCATACGGGAAGTATTGAGGATATGCCCACCGTGGGGCACGGCACCGGCAGCAAGGCCGGTTCGGGCGCCCTGAACCGTTACCGGGACACGCTCGGCATGGAGCGTTTCCAAAATGGCACGGACCTCGTCTTCCGTTGTCGGAAACGAGATGCTCGATGCTTCGCCCGATGTGCGAGATTCATCGCGGCCATACTCTTCGAACTCGTCGGTGAAGGGTTTGATGGTTGCAGACACGCGAACTCCCCCTTTAGCTAACTACAGTGTTTGCAGGGAGATGTTACCGCATCGTTTCGTCGACGTGTTCGAGACCGTCTCCATAATTGAGGATTTTTACGTCCGTGCAATTCGGCGAGCGGTTGCTTGTTCTCGGCAGGCGATGTTTTTGACACATATCGCTTCGCCGCCAACGATCGCGAAATTGGCACTCGAAAAATGTTGAAGTATTTTTTACCACCTGCTACCTGCGGTGATGCAAATCCGTCAAGCATTTGGTCAGAAATTGGTCAAGTAGCGGCTGATACGGTCGGCGTCGACAGCCAAAACCGATAGAAGTTTTGGTCCCAGAAGCAGGGAGGTTCCCATGGCATATTACTGGCCCCAGTACGGCGTCGCCATCGAGGTCGACGACGATCCCTATCTCCTGCCTTTCGACGAAGAGGCGTTCCCCGATACGGCGGTCTACCACGTCACCACCGATGTTATCTGCGACCCCGAGTCGTTCTCGGCGCTCGCCCACCACATCGCGCGTATCCACGATATCGAGCTCCCTCACGACTTCGACGAGCTCATCTACTCGCGCCGCCTGATGCTTCACATGCTCTTTGGAGCGGACCCGTCCACGTTCGCACGTGTCTACACCACCAAGGACGCCGCATGAGTGCGAAGAAGCCGCCCCGCCTTGCAGGACTGGGGCGTCGCAAGAAGTTCATCGTTGCCTGTCTGGCTATCGTCTGCGCCCTCATCGCCGTAGGGCTATACGCCTGGCAGTCGCAGCCCGTGCCCGAAGCGGGCGCCTCAGTCACGACGGCAGGGGGTAAATCGCGCCAAGAAATCCAAGATGAGCTCGATGCCATCGTCCGCGACAACATGATGACGATTTCGGTCGCGCCGATCGCTCAGCTACAGGAGGACGGCAAGCTGCGCGTCAACGTGCAAAACGTCCAAGACAATAAATTTCCCCAGCGATTCCGCGTCATCCAAAACGACGAGACCATGTACGAATCCGGTGTGGTCGAGACCGGCAAGACAATCGAGACGTGCCCCGCCGGCGACATCAAAGAAGGCGAGGCGTACATCGAGATTCAGGCACTCGATGCCAAGACCCTCGACAGCCACGGCAATCCGACACGTGTCAAGGTACGGGTTGAGCAAACCGAGAACTAGCTTTTTCAGCCGACGCGGCACCGTGCGCAATTCATCAGCATTCGTCCAATCATCGCGGGGACGGCCCGCGGCGAATAGAAAGGAACGACCATGGACATCACCAGGAACATGAACGGAGCCAGAGCGCTCGTCGTGGGCGCAGGGCTCGCGCTCGCGCTCGCAATGGGCGCCGCCCCGACGCCAGCTCTGGCAGCCGGGCGCGTTGGAACCACAAAGGTAATGGTCAGGACCGAGATCGACAACGTTGAGTTCAAAGTTCCGACGGTTATTCCCTTCGTCGCCAAGGCCGACGGCACGCTTCAGGGCCCCTCAGAAGACGCGACCACCATCGACAATCATTCGGCCTACGGCATCCATGTCACCAACATGAAGATCGACGCCATGAACACCTGGACCATTGCCGCCGATGCCAAGGCCGGAACCGCGCAGAACTCCATCGACTTTAAGGTCGGCCCCGACGGCGCACTCCAGAACGCCAGCGCCGCAATGCAGGGGACGGGCCTCGATCTTTCCAAGAATGCAGCCTTCGACATGGGCTACCAGGGCATTGCCGGCGGTACGGACAAAATTAAGCTCAAGACAAGCGGAAACGTCGCCCGTGTCACGCGCGACATCTTCCACGTAACCGGCGAAGGCGATCAGGTTGCAACGATCACCTGGACGGTCGAGCCCGGTGCGCACACGGCATAAGGCCGTCGCCCTGGCCGCCGCCGTCAGTATCCTAGCGTTTGCGCCAGCCATGGCCTTTGCCCAGCAAGAACAGGCGCAGGCCGCCACGCAAGTGACGGTCGACCTCTCGGAGCTCGACCGCGGCAACCGCGAGGAACCGTTGGCACAGACAGACGACAGACGATGGCTCTTGGCAGCAGGCGCCACGGCAGCGGGCGCGGGAACCGCCGGCCTCGGTCTGCACATCAAACGCAGCCAGAAACGAAACACGGACAGGCCACACTAAATTAGCTAAGGAGACCCCATGGCATCGAAGAACCTTTTGCCCGTCGTCGCACTCTGCGGCGCGCTCGCAACCGGAACGCCTGTCGCCGCTTGGGCGACTCCCGTCATGGCGGACTCCTTACCAGCAGCCCTAAGCTCCGCACCAAATCCGTCGAGCGCCATTGCGTGCAAGCGTTTTTCGATCGCACAGGCCGCAATCTCAACCTCGGGATGTCTTCGTCGTAATACGGACGGCTCGATAGTCGTGGATATCAATCGTTCGAACAAGGCAAACGGCTCCCAGGCGGGGTGCGCTGTCTGCACATGGCGCTCGGTTGTGCTCGATGCAGATGGCGATCCATGCAATTTAGAGCTGCGCATCGACATCGCTTCGGTCGATGACTCGGCGAACGGAGCGAAGGTCGCCTTCGACGGTGCGTTTTTCGAGAAAGGAGGCGGTATATGTCTGGGCTGCGCCGCCGCGAATGCAGACGACACGCAGCCCACCCTCTCATTCACAGCATCGTTGCGGCTGACCAAAGCCGACACCGATGCCATCGCGGCGGGAGAAGCATCCCTGCTGTTCTACGCCGTCAGCACCAAAGACACAGACGCTCATTTCGAGAAGTCAGCCGGATCACTCAGCCTTACACGAGGGACAGAGGCAGGCCCTATTGAAATCGATGCCCACGCGCAAAGCAGGCAACGCATTCTTGCCGACCCGGCGCTTCTCGAAATGGAGTGGAACGGATCCGGAGCCATCGGAATTCTCCCCTCCGCGCTTGACGCCAAGACGCTCCCCTCAAACGACGAACCCATCAACGCAACCATACAAGAAGAGAGCACGGACAAAGAAGCAGGTGCGGGCGACACGCCGTCGCCGACAAACAGCGTCCCAGCTTCTTTCGAAGCACCGAATGAGCCCGCTACCGGTCCAAACGATCCCGAGCTCGCGGACAGTCTGGGGCTTGCTGATCCTCAGGAGATCGATGAAGGTAACTGTTGCGTGCTTGCCGCCCTCGACCACACAGAGGTCATCGATGCTGCAAACATCGAAGTTGCCGCCGCCAATCAGCCCGTCCGCAAGTCGGCCATCATCGCATTTCCCGAATCCATCGAAGTCGTCTTTTTGCCATCGGGCGAGGTTGTGGCCCCGACACTGCTCACCTTGTTGGGCGCCAAGAATACTCGAAACGAAATTAAAAAGGTCACGGTTGTCGACCCTGCAACCACCGCTAAACTGCGTCTATACGCCGTTGCCCCAGACGGAGGCAAGACCTTGGAATTCGATGGCAACACACTTCTAGCCTGGCGACGTCTGGACATTATGCAAGACGTCTCGTATCAGATCGAACTCGAAGGGTTTGATCGTGCCCGCGATGCCAATATCATCGCCGCGGCTATTGAATCCCCACAGCGGCTTATGACACTGCGCTTTGACTACTATCCCTATGTCCCGACAACCACCTGAGGCTTAAATGCTGCGCATCATTCCTAATACCACTTATATAACGTATTAGATGGGTCGCGATGTGTCTCGCATTTCGTTCTGCTACGATTGCCACGTTGGCATCAATACAGGAGGGCTCATGCCGGGCTTGGGAACAATCATCAACGTTGCGCTTTTAGTTGCGGGCGGTCTTTTGGGATTAGCGGGCGGCCGCTTCATTACACCGCGCATCCAAGACACGCTCATGAAAGCATCGGGGCTGTGCGTCCTGTTTATCGGCCTGGGCGGCACCATGCAAAAGATGCTCATCATCGATGGAAAGGCGCTAGCGACCACCGGTACCACCATGCTCATCGTCTCATTTGCGCTCGGTTCGCTCATCGGCGAGGCCATCAACTTGGAGGCCGCCATCGAGAACCTTGGCGAATGGCTCAAGCGCAAGACTGGCAGTGAAGGCGATAACGAGTTCACCAACGCTTTTGTCTCGACTTCACTCACCGTGTGCATCGGCGCCATGGCCATTGTGGGATCGATCCAGGACGGCCTGCTCGGCGACTGGTCAACGCTTGCCCTCAAGGGCGCACTGGACTGCATCATCGTCTGCACCATGACGGCCTCGCTTGGCCGCGGCTGTATCTTCTCCGCCCTGCCCGTCGCCGTGTTCCAGGGGACGATCACGTTGTTTGCCGGCGCGCTCTCCCCCATCATGACCACAGCAGCCCTCAACAGCCTTTCGCTCGTAGGCTCCATGCTCATCTTCTGCGTCGGCGTCAACCTCATCCGTCCTCAGACCTTCCGCACGGCCAATATGCTTCCCTCCGTCGTCATCGCCGTCATATACGCCCTCCTGTTCTAAATCGATCAACGCAGCGGTATCTCGAACATCTGTTTGATGCTGTGCTATGATATGAGGTCACCGTAGCTGCGTTCGAGAGGAGGAGCGGTGGCCGACCAGGACATCAAGATGCTCATCGAGCGCATTATGGCCGAGGCCCGGACCCATCAGTCCGCCCGCTTCTCAAACGAAATCTACGCAGACGAGCCGATTCTCAAAACCGGCCGACAGATGCAGAATTTCCTCCCCGACCAGTACCGTAAAATGCGCGAGATATCGCGCTGGCAGGATGACCCCAAGGGCGGTGCGGGCCGCTGGCTTTCGGAAGCCGAGCTTTTTTACCGCCAGGGCCTGCTGATGGCCGACTTTGAGGACGACTGTCCCTACAACGGCACCTTTAAGTCGTACTTTCCCACCTACAACGCCATGAGCGACCGGCAACTGCGCGGCTACTTTACCTGGCGTGCCCAAGTGCGCCGCGGAACCGTCGAGGAAACGTCTACGTCCTTTGCCTTTCTGTATCTCTATGAGCTGATCTGCGGCATTGGCGTAGATAATCCACTCGATGGTTTTAACAAGATCAAGGCTTTTTGGGATGTCTATCGCGCCTTCGAGCCCGGCATCGACCGGTTTGCGCGCGTGTGGCTGCAAGATTACGCCGTGTTCCACGGGCTCGACCCCAAGCTGCTTCGCGACTCTAAAACCGTCATGTTCGATAACGCCCTTATCGAACTGCGGCGCGCGGCACGAGACCTTGTACCGGCACAGGCACCGTCCGGCCAGACCCCTAAGCGTCGCAAAACCTCCGAGCCCACGCTCCCCCTTCCGCCCGATGAGGTGCGCGAGGAGCGACTCATGGCCGCCATCAACGCCCTCTCCACGTACAACCTAAGTAGCTCGCGGCTCGACCACAGCCACCACCGCGATCTGCGCCACGTGGTGTGCGCTGTGTATGTCCGCATGGCGCGCTACTATGACACGCACCGAAAGACCGGCATCGTGGCGAGTTTATTTGGGGAGGAGACGGCAATGCCCTACACCATGTTTGCCTCGGCCGTATTCTTTGCGCCCGAGCGCCACGAGGACTGCGAATACCGTCTGGACCCCATCCATATCTACCGTTGCCAAAACGGTTTTTGGGAATGCATGCGTATCCACGGTAGTAGGCAAAAGAGCAGCAAGCTCGGTGAAATGATGCGCGCCTGCGACCAACGCTTGCGCCTGGCGCTGGACCCCGCCCATCCCCTTAAGGAAGAAAAGGTCCCCAAATATCTGGCCAAGATTATCGATGACGAGATTGTGGCATGGCTTTCGTGGGACGCCGCACACCAGCCCGTCAAAATCGATATCGATTTGAGCCAGCTGGGGCACATTCGGAGCGCTGCCGCACAAACGCGCGAAGCGCTTTTGATCGACGAGGAACGCGAGGACGGCGCGTCCGCAGAAGCCGAGGCAGCGGACTCAGGGCAACCGGAAGCCGAGCCCGTAGCCGACGCGACGGTCGAGGCGGTCGCGGCGGCCGCAGGGCAGGACGAGTCCGACGAGCCGACCATATCCACCGAACAGTTTGGTGTCGTGGCACCGCTTCTCGCGCCGACGCCCGCGTTCGCAGCTGCTGCGCCCGCTGACGCCACGAACGAGCTCGCGCCCGCCGCAGACGCCTATCTCCGCGCGCTGCTCGAGCACAACGCAGTACAGGCGGAATCGGCGGTAGTGCAATCGAAGCAGAGCGAGGACATGCTCGTCGATACCATCAACGAGGCGCTCTTTGACCTGGTAGGAGACACCGTAATTGAATTTAGCGCGGCAGGGCCGCAGATTATCGAGGACTACGAAGCAGACGTGAGAGGATACCTAGACCATGAGTGATACCGCATCCGCAGCACCTCGCGTGCCCAAGCGCGTCGCTGCCGTCATTCTCAACTCGCTCAAGGGCGGCGTGGTCCCGCGCATCGGCCTTCCTTACATCACCGTAGGGCGCGAGGTCGAGATCCGCGCCCTGCTCACCGATCTGAGTCTCATCGCCGACGGTGGCGCGAGCTTCCGCTTTCTGGTCGGTCGTTACGGCGCCGGCAAGAGCTTTTTGCTCCAGACCATCCGCACGCACGCCATGGGCGAGGGATTCGTCGTCGCTGATGCCGACCTGTCGCCCGAGCGCCGCCTGCAGGGCGGTCAGGGACAGGGCCTTGCCACCTACCGCGAGCTCATCCGCAATATATCGACCAAGACGCGCCCCGAGGGCGGCGCGCTCAATCTTATCCTGGATCGCTGGGTCGCCTCGTGCGCCGATGCCGATGAGTCGGCCGTCAATGCCCAACTCGCTCCGCTGGAGGAAATGGTTCACGGCTTTGACTTCACCCGTATGCTCCGCCGCTATCGCACGGCCGTCGCAGAGGGAGACGAAGAGGGCATGAGCCGCGTGACCAAATGGATTCGCGGCGAGTACCGTACCAAGAGCGAGGCGCGCGCCGAGCTGGGCTCCTCGACCATCATCAGCGACGACGACTGGTACGACTACGTCAAGCTCATCGCGCGCTTTTTGGTCTGCAGCGGCTACAAGGGCATGCTGGCGCTCATCGACGAGCTTGTGAATCTGTACAAGATTCCCAACGCCATCACACGCCAATACAACTACGAGAAGATCCTGACCATGTACAACGACACGCTGCAGGGCAAGGCACAGTACCTGGGCATGATCATGGGCGGCACGCCGACCTCTATCGAGGACCGCCGCCGCGGCGTCTTTTCCTACGAGGCCCTTCGGAGCCGTCTCGCCCAAGGCCGTTTTGCGCGTGATGATCTCAAAGACATGCTCGCGCCCATCATTCGCCTGCAGCCGCTCACCTACGAGGAGTTGCTGGTGCTCATCGAAAAGCTCATGCAGATCCATGCCGGCTACTTTGGCTGGACGCCCACGCTTACCGAGAACGACTTGGTGGATTTCCTCAAGATTGAGTTTGGCCGCGTGGGAGCCGACACACACCTGACGCCCCGTGAGGTCATTCGCGACTTTATCGAGCTGCTCGACATCCTGTGTCAGAACCCCGATGCCAACGTGGCCGAGCTGCTACAAAGCGTTGGCGGCGATGCCCTGACACCGGCAGCCGCAACAAACGACACCGGCACCGCAGGCGACGACCGCAACTTCGCCGAATTCACCATCTAACCTACCAAAAAGGAACAGGTTTATTTTGGCAGGTTTTATCTGGGCAAACGCCGATGTTGCAAAGCGACAGCGCATATCCCGTCGCTTCTGAACGCTCATTTTGAGAGGAGGCCCATGAACGCCTTTGACCGATATGCTCCGTTTATCCAGGATTTCATCTACTCCCACGATTGGGAGAGCTTGCGCTCTATCCAGGTTGCGGCGGCAGATGCCATCTTCAACACACAGGACAATGTGCTCCTGACGGCATCCACGGCTTCCGGCAAAACCGAGGCAGCCTTCTTTCCCATCTTGACCGAGTTTTGGGAAAACCCGCCCGCAAGCGTGGGCGCCCTCTACATTGGCCCCCTCAAGGCGCTCATCAACGACCAATTCGTCCGCCTCAACGACCTGTGCGAAGAAGCCGATATCCCCGTCTGGCACTGGCATGGCGATGTCTCGCAATCACACAAGGCCAAACTCATCAAAAAACCGAGCGGTATCTTGCAGATTACGCCCGAATCACTCGAGGCACTCCTGATCCACAAGCACATGGCAATCCCGCGTATGTTCTGCGACCTGCGCTATGTGGTCATCGACGAGGTCCACTCGCTCATGCGCGGTGACCGCGGCGGGCAGACACTCTGCCTTATCGAACGCCTCTCGCGCATGGCAGGCGTGCGACCCCGCCGCATTGGCCTTTCGGCCACCATCGGGGACCCGGAACGCACGGGTGCCTTCCTGTCGCAGGGGACGGGACGCGACTGCGTCATCCCCCGCTTTGAGGAACCGCGCCGCGTGTGGCGTATCTCCATGGAGCACTTCTACAACTCGGGTCCCCAGGCGCAGCAGCGAGGATTCACGAGCACAGGTCCGCAGGAAGCTGAGGTGCTCGCTTGCGAGCGCATTGAGGCGGCGGCGCCCGCGGCGCTGCCCGCATCCGGACAAGACATGTGCCACAGCGGACAGCTTGCACAGGAAGAACGCCGTCAACGTCGCGAGCAGGCGCGGGGCAAGGCCGCTCCCAAAGACCGTCGCACTTCCTCGGCCCCCGAGGGCGAAGTCGACATCCCACGAGCGACCGAGCAGGCGCTTCTCAACCCCACCGACACGGCGCCCGACAACGCCGACCCCGGTATGGGCTATATCTTTGAGCATACGCGCGGCCGCAAGTGCCTGGTCTTTGCCAACTCGCGCGAGGAGGCAGAGGCCGTGTGCTCCATGCTGCGCAGCTACTGTGAGAACCGGCACGAGCCCGACCGCTTCCTGATCCACCACGGCAACCTCTCGGCATCGCTGCGCGAGACCGCCGAGGAGCTCATGCGCGACGAGGAACAGGCACAGACAACCGTCACCACCTCAACGCTGGAGCTCGGTATTGATATCGGCCGTCTGGAGCGCGCGTTTCAGATCGACGCACCGTTTACCGTCAGCTCCTTTTTGCAGCGCATGGGGCGTACGGGCCGCCGCGATCTTCCGCCCGAGATGTGGTTTGTCATGCGCGAGGAAGAGCCCGAGCCGCGCACGATGATGCCCGAGACCATTCCCTGGAAGCTTCTACAGGGTATCGCGCTCGTACAGCTTTATCGCGAGGAAAAGTGGGTCGAGCCGCCCGAGCTCGATCGACTCCCCTACAGCTTGCTCTATCACCAGACCATGTCGACGCTCGCCAGCACCGGCGAGCTCACACCGGCCGAACTTGCCCAGCGCGTGCTCACGCTCAGCTATTTCCACCGTGTCTCGGCCGACGACTACCGTGTGCTGCTACGCCACCTCATCAAAATCGACCATATCCAGGTCACCGAGGGCGGCGGGCTCATCGTGGGCCTCGCGGGCGAGCGCATCATCAACAACTTTAAGTTCTACGCCGTGTTCCAGGAGAACGAGGAGTTTACCGTTCGTAGCGAATCGGCCGAGCTGGGCACGATCGTCAATCCGCCACCACCTGGCGAACGCATCGCCATCGCAGGCCATTGCTGGATCGTCGAGGAAGTGGACTGGAAGCGTCGCACCGTCTTTGCCACGCAGGTCAAGGGCCGTGTGCCGGCATACTTTGGCGACTGTCCTGGAGACATCAATACGCATGTGCTCGAGCGCATGCGCCAAGCGCTCAACGAGCATGCGGCATATCCGTACCTCATGGGTAACGCACGAGCACGCCTTGCGCAGGCTCGTCATACCGCTGAGATTTCGGGCGCGGGAACTAAGCCACTCGTTAACCTAGGCGGTGACACCTGGGTGCTCTTCCCGTGGCTGGGCAGCTATGCCTTCTTGGCGCTCGAACGCATGCTCAAGATTAAATGCGCCGCAGAGCTGGGCCTTCGAGGGCTCGATCCGTCACGCCCGTACTTTATGCAGTTTAAGATGAAGGCCGACGAGGAGACGTTCTTTGAGGTGCTCGCCGCCGAGGCCGAGAAGGACTTCGATCCCATCGAGCTCGTCTATCCTGGCGAGGTGCCTTACTTCGATCGTTACGACGAATTCGTTCCCGAGGAACTCGTGCGCAAAGGCTTTGCCGAAGGCGTTCTCGACATCGAAGGCATGAAGCAACGCGTCCTCGGCTGGCGCGACCACGCCTAAGACCAGTCTTTTTGGGACGGGGCTCAATGAGCTAGTCGTGGAGCGGAATGCCGAGAAAGTCGATGTCGAAGGGCACGGCTTCGGTGAAGGTGTAGTCACCGTCGCTGGCGATGAGCAGATAGTTCTCCTCACCGCCAAACTCTGTATCGCCACAGGGAATCACCCAAGCGTGGTCGAACACCTCGAGCGCCGTGGCGGCACAATCGCGCAGGAACGTGACATCACTTCCCTCGTTCGCGCTCACGATGTTGGCAACGTAAATGCCACCAGTATTCAAGCTGCCCCGCACCAAACGGAGTGCCTCAACGGTCGCCAGCTCACGCACGGGCTCGGCGCCGCCAAAGCAATCGCTCACAACCACGTCGTAGCGACGATGCCCAACGCTTGTCACGCCCAGGTACGAGCGCGCCTCGGCGGTAATCACCCGTAAGCGATCGCCTACCGTGCGCTCCAGCTCCTCCAAGTAGAACCAGCGACGCGCCAGACGCGTAATTTCGGCATCGTACTCAATGACATCCATGCGCAGGCCCTCATGCGACATCAGCGCATACTTGGGATAGGCAAACCCGCCCCCGCCCAGCATAAGCATGCGGTCGATACCATGCCCGCAAGCATCACGCATTGCATCCTCGGCCTCAAACACATCGTCAAATGCGCGATAGTACGCAAAGACCGGCTCCGCCCAACGATCGCCAACATAGCTCGCGCTTTGGTAGACGCCGCCCTGTACGAGCACACGGACCTCGTCACCGCTCTCGTCGTGCAAGCGTTTCACACGCGCCAACCCATTGCGGGTTCGCGCAACCTGCAGACAGGCAGCACGAACAGCGACGGCAGCAGCACCCAGCGCCGCAGCTCCCAGGGCAACGCCGGCAACAACACCAGCTGAAACACTCGGCTTGTTCATCTAGAGCTCCTTTTGCAGATATAGGCCATGGTCGTAAAAACCAAGGTGGCGATAGTACTCACGCGTGCCAATCGCGCTGATCACATTGATGTGTGTATATCCCGCATCCCGAGCAATCTGGCACGCACGCTCAACGAGCAAGCGCCCCAGACCGTGATGCTGAGCCGCCTGACCCTGATCGCCCACGCGCGCCGCCATACCATACACGTGCACCTCACGAATCATCGCTTCGTCCGGCAACGTCGGCAGCTCGTCCGCATGCGCGGTAACAAACGCGCGATCGGGCAGCGACAGGCGCAAAAAGCCGGCGATCTTGCCCTCGGGCGTCACCCACTGCAAAAAACGTTCGCTCGTCACCGGCATCTCGTAAGCGACCTCATCAAGAGAGAGTTCATCCAAATCGGCGCCCGCGGTACTGATCTCGCGATAGCGAATCTCACGCACCTTTGCGCCCTCGCCGCGAGCTGCCAAGCGATTCTCGACGAGCTGACGCAGGTTAGGCTTCTTATTGCCCACCATAATGTCATCGGAGCTAAAGTCGCGAATCATACGGCTGATACGACAGAACGCCGGCGTCACCACGATGTCGTCGGCCAGCACATCGAGCAGCTCCTCCTCAGTATAGGGACGCCACTCGCCGCGCTCATAACAGCCCACCAGACGTGAGCCCTCGATAAGCGCGCACGGGTAGACCTTGACCTCGTCGGGCATAAAGGCGCCCTCGGTCATAAAACGCTCGTAGTCGCGTTTGTCCCCCTCGGGCGTAGCGCCCAGCAAGTTGAGCATAAAATGCGCGTGGATCTTAAAGCCAAACAGTCTTGCAAGCGAAAACGCACGCTCAATCTGAGCCACCGTAATGCGACGCTCGTTAATGTCGAGCAGGTGCTGGTCGAGGCTCTGAATACCCATCTGGATCTTGGTGCAGCCCAGGCGGCGAATGAGCGTGAGCGCTTGCGGCGTCACAGCATCGGGGCGGGTCTCGATAACGAGCCCCACCACGCGATGCTTCGCCGTCTCGTTAATGCGCTGCTGACGTTCGAGCTCCTCCATCGAAGCCGTCTGCCACTCGGCAACCTCGCCCCACGGCGTACCAGGGCCGTACAGCCGACGCACCGCACGGTTGTAGCCGCCCACGGCGGCATCCACACGCTCCTGCTCGTCGGCAACGCCGGCAGTAAGCTCGGCCTCGCCTGTCGCAATGCCGGCGGCCCGATAGCGCTCGCGACGCTCCGCCACTACCGGCGGCAGCGCATCGGCGGGAGCGTCATTGAGCAGGCGCCCCGCCTCGGCGCGGCTAATACCCGGACGCGCCAGCATGGGATTGGCCGCCACGCCGGCCACGGCATCGTCATTGAGCGCGCGGAAGAGCTCCGACATAAACCAGGTCTGATAGCCTTCCGGATAATCGCTCCAGGTGCCGCCGAGCACGATGAGCTCGATCTTATCGGTCGCATGCCCCATCTGCGAAAGCGCCGTCAGACGGGCACTCACCTGCAGATACGGATCGAAGCAGTTTTGCTCTGCACGGGCGCACGCCGGCTCAGCGTGCAGATAACTCTTGGGCATGCGCAGGTCGTTGGGACAAAACAGGCAATCGCCCGAGCACGGCCACGGCTTGGTAATAACGGTAATGGTCGCCACACCCGAAGCCGTGCGGCGCGGCTTCATGCGCAGCGCCTGCAGCAGTTGACGCTCCAACTCGGCATCGACATTCCACTCAGCCCAACGAGCCGGCTCTTCGCGCTTCACCCGTTGGTAAAACGGCAGCAGACGGCGCTTGGCCAGGTCGCGCTTATCGGCGCCCTCGCGGCGCGCCTCGGCATGTATCAGTTTGACGAGCGCCTTGTCATCCACGGTCTCGCCGCGACGCAGGGCCTCGAGTATGTTCAAGATAATCTGTTCCATGCCCCCATTGTAAAGGCAAAGGCGCCGGAGCCCATCACGGCTCCGGCGCCTCCATCAAAGAGCATTCTCAAGCATCTACGTTTGCGGACTCAGCCCGCCGCCATCATTCCGGATCAAACGACATGTCGCCCGAACCAACCTCAAATTGATACGTAGCAGACTTGTCACCGTTATCGAATTCAAGATTCAAAATAGTCTCGCCATCGTAGCCAAGCGGGAGGAAATCGCTCTCGAAGTCGCCGCTGCCCAAGGTGAGGCTCGCTTTAAAGCCCGTCGAGTTCGGAACCGTCATCTCCACATCGCCCGAGCCCACGCTCACGTCCATCGACTTCGCGGGAGCCTGGTAGAGCTCGAACGTCACATCGCCCGAACCGACCTCGGCATTCAGGGTGTCGGTCACGGTGCCCGTAAACTCGACGTCTCCCGAGTCCAACGTCAGATTGAGGTCGTGGCACGCAATGCCCGCGACCGTCAGATCACCCGATCCTACATTCGCTGTAATGCCCACCATGTTATCGGCAACTTTGCGCGGCAGTTCGACGGTAACCGTGCGGTCAATGGCTCGCTCGTCATCGCAATCGAACTGGCGAAGCTTGAGCGTAGAACCCTTAACCTCGGCCAGATTCTGGGTTGCCGCATCGAAAGCAGCTACTCCTTTTGCGACGCGGCCACTCTCGATGACACGTACCGGCCCGTCGGAAACGCATTTGATCTCAACCGCACCCGACGTCACATCCAAGTCAAGGGATGTGAACGCGTCGGCATCAAACGTTTCCTTCGAAAGCTGTTGAGGCCGAGCGGAATAGTTACCGCTATTCAAGGAATCGTCCTCGTCAACCGCATCGTTCATACCAGACAAGCCGGATACAACATCGTCGAGATCCCACGGACCATCAAAATGAATCAATGTCCGCGAAATGCCAAAGACAAGTCCGATGATAAGCACGAAGGCTCCGATGCCAACGACCAGGCGTACCTTCGATTCATGCGAGAGCTTCATCATTCATCACCTTCTTTGGCACTCGACTCAGCGGTGGTCGCGGCAGCCATGTCAGCGTCAACCGCTGTGGAAACGTCCTCCCCCTTAGTCCTAGCGACCGCCGGCGCCGGACCGACCCGAATATCCCCGCGCGCCCAATCGCCATCGAGCGCACGCGCCACCCAGTGATAGATGGGGATCGTAAAGAAGATCAGCGCGGCAAAGGGGCCGGCACCAAACAGGAACATCAGCAAAAAGAACAGCAGCCAGCACACAGCCCAATACGGGAACGACTGGAACGGGCCCTTCACCGGAGTCACGCTGGTCGCACCGGCACCCGTCACCTGAGCCGTCGCCGCATTAGCTGCCTGCGCGCTCCAACTTGCCGCTTGCGCCGCCTTGGCAGCCGCATCACTCGCCTGCGTTGCCGCCTCGGTAGCTCGTGCCGCCGCCTCATGGGTGCGGGCACGCTCCGCCGCCTCGGCCTCCCGCTGACGGGCGCGGTCCTCGTTCTCAAACTCGATATCGTCCTCGATCTCATCGCTCGGATTGAGGAGCTCGTCCAAACTCACGCCATAGAGCTTGGCGAGCGAGATCAGGTTCTCGGTATCGGGCGAGCTCTCCGCGCGCTCCCATTTACTGACCGCCTGGCGCGACAGCCCCAGCTTTCGCGCCAGCCCTTCTTGGCTAAAACCCTTGCTGCGACGAAGGTCGGCGAGCCGCTGCGCAGTTTCTACATTCATGGTTCCTCCTATGTGATGCCAGCCGTGCCGCCGGACCGTTTTTGTTCTTAAGGCGCCTTGCACAGTTAAAAATCTATCCGCCACCGCCAAAAGCATGCCACCTATTCTAGTGAGATTTTTGACAACCGGCGGTTGCGGGCATATATGAGCTGCGGAAATGTGTCCAAACAAAGCAATGACCCGCAGCTCGGTTGTCCCCGCTGCGACGTTAACGGTAGTATGGTCGTACTGTTTATTCCGCACCGCCAACGGAGGGAGTTCCGCGCCGTGAACCGCGATTTCGCCTCATCGCTCATTCAGCTCAACAATACGTTCTATCGCGAGCACTCCGCCTCCTTCTCCGATACGCGCCAGGCACCGTGGCCCGGCTGGGTGCGCACCATGGACATAGCGCTCGAGCAGCTCGACGTCGCCACGATCGAGCATCCCGTCCGCGTCTTCGATCTTGCCTGCGGCAATATGCGCTTTGAGAACTTTGCCGCCGGCGGCACGCTGGCTGCCAAAGGCGTAGACGGCGCAAGCCCCTCGGCAGACGCCAGCTGCCCCTTCGAGTTCTATGGCGTCGACTCGTGCCAAGACCTGGCCATCGATGCACATGGCCACGCGCTGCGCATTCCCAACCTGCACTTCCAGGAACTCGATGTGCTCGATGCCCTCATGAGGCTCAACCCCGCCGAGACGCCCGATGTGCTCTTTGACGCCCCGCTCGCCGACATCTCGGTCTGCTTTGGCTTTATGCACCACGTGCCGTCGTGCGAGTACCGTGTACGCGTGCTCGACGCCCTGGTGCGCCAGACGCGCCCGGGTGGCATCATCGCCATCAGCTTTTGGGAGTTTATGAACGACGAGCGCATGGCACGCAAGGCCGTTCGAGCCGAAGCCCGCGCCGAGCTCACCCCGCCGTTTGAGGGTTACGATTCAGCGCAGTTTGAAGCCGGCGACCACCTCATTGGCTGGCAAAACGACCGCCACGCCTACCGCTATTGCCATCACTTTGACGATCAGCAGATCACCGACCTGGTGCGCGGCGTGCGTACGTTCTACAAGAGTGGCGAGGTCCCCGTGCGCGAGCTTGAGCGCTTCCATGCCGACGGTCGCAGCGGCGATCTCAACCGCTATGTGATCCTCAAGCGCCTGTAGGCATCGACGATTCGCCGCCGAGCCGCATCGCAATTTTCGGGCAAACTATGCCCACCCTTTTTCAACCCATTGACGAAACGCGCAGCTATGCGTTCCATACCTATGACCAAGGAGCCTCATGGGAGCCGTCCACGTTCGCACGCCTAAGAACTTTGTACTCGAAGAGCGCCTGGAGCGCTACGCCGATGCGATTGAGGCGAACCCCGAGGCCTATGCCGGAGATTGGCGCGAGGTCTGTGCGCCCGCAGGCAGCAAGCCCTTCGAGCATCTTCACCTGGATCTTGGCTGCGGCAAGGGAACATACCTTGTAGAGTGTGCGTCCCACAAGCCAAACGCCCTCTTTATCGGCATGGACCAGGAGCCCATCTGCATCGCCTATGCCGCGCAGAAAATCTGCGAGCAGGAGCTATCCAACGCGCTCGTCCTGCCCCGAGGTGCCGCATCGCTGCCGCAGCTGTTTGCCGCAGGCGAGCTCGATGCCATCACCATCAACTTTCCCACGCCGCAGCCCAAGGCCAAGTACGCCAAAAAACGACTCGTCCATGTCGACCATCTGATGCTCTACCGCCCGCTCTTTGCAGCCGGCGCCACCGTCACACTGCGCACCGACAGCAAGCCACTGCGCGACTACGCCCTAGGACAGTTTGCCGCAGCCGGCTACGACACGCTTTGGGTAAGTGACGACGTGCGCCGCGACCATCCCGAGCATCCCGAGACCGAATATGAATGCCGCACGCGCGAGATGGGTGCCGTCGTCTATGGCATTTGCGCCACACCCGGCGCACGGCCCAGCGATGAACAGCTCGCGTCGGGCCGTGCGCAGGAGCAAAGTCTTGCCTGCTACCTGCCCGAAAACCTCGATGAGCTCGCCTATGTACCCCTGGGCATGGAAGAGGCCGTTGAGAACTTTAAAAACCGCGCCCGCAAGGGCAAAAAGCGCCTGCCTCAGGAACGCTAGTACCGCGCGCCCATTTCCTGCATTTTCTTGCCTGCGAACGCATCGATGCGACGCTACGCCATAATAGTTGGCGGACAAACGGCGAGAGAAAGCAACCACATGGCACAGACCACGACAGATACCGCCGCCAGCACCGTCTCCGGCGCCGGCGCCGCCAGCTCATTCTCGGGCGGCACGGGAACCGAAGCCGAATTCGGCTCACTCGGTGCGCTCTCCCCCACCTGGTGGGAGCCCGAGGACGGCAGCGAGCCCGAACCGTGGCTCACGCCCGACCAGGCCTTCGAGCGCTTCTTTGAATGGACGAGCAATCGCGGTATTGAGCTGTGGGACCACCAAGAAGAGGCCCTCATGGACCTGGCTGCCGGCGATCACGTCATTTTGGGAACACCGACCGGATCGGGCAAGTCGCTTGTCGCGCTGGGCATGCTCTTTATGGGCATGGCACAAGGCAAGCGCTGTTATTACACTGCCCCCATCAAGGCTCTGGTCAGCGAAAAGTTTTTCGACCTTGTGCAGGTGCTCGGCCGCGATAACGTCGGCATGATCACCGGCGACACGCATATCAATACCAAGGCGCCCGTCATCTGCTGCACGGCCGAGATCCTTGCCAACGACGCACTGCGCGAGGGCGAAGATGCCGATGTTGGCTGCGTTGCCATGGACGAGTTCCACTACTTTGCCGACCCCGATCGCGGTTGGGCCTGGCAGGTGCCGCTGCTCACCCTGCCCCACACGCAATTCATGCTCATGAGCGCCACGCTCGGCGATGTCACTGCCATCGCCGCCTCACTCGAGGAACACACCGGCGCTACCTGCGACTTGGTCGTCGATGCCCCACGCCCCGTGCCACTGAGCTACGACTACGTGACGACCTCGCTCGAGGGCACCGTCGAGCTCGCGATGCGTCGCGGCGAGGCCCCGCTCTATATCGTGCACTTTAGCCAGGATGCCGCCCTTGCAACGGCACAGTCGCTCGCCAATTTTGGCATTGCCAGCAAGGAGCAGCGCGAAGCCATCAAAGAAGCGGCCAAGGGCACGAGCTTCTCGACGGCCTTCGGCAAGATCCTCAAGCGCCTGCTTGGATGCGGCGTCGGCGTGCACCACGCCGGTATGCTGCCGCGCTATCGCCTGCTGGTCGAGCGCCTGGCGCAGCAAGGCCTGCTGCCCGTCATCTGCGGCACTGACACACTCGGCGTCGGCATCAACGTCCCCATCCACACCGTGGTCCTCACCGCGCTCACCAAGTTCGACGGCTACAAGATGCGTCGCCTGCGCGCCCGTGAGTTCCATCAGATCGCCGGTCGCGCCGGCCGCTCGGGCTTTGATACCGAGGGCATGGTCATTGCCGAGGCGCCGGAACACGAGATCGAGAATGCCAAGCTCATGGCCAAGGCGGGCGACGACCCCAAGAAGCTCCGCAAGATTAAAAAGAAGAAGGCCCCCGAGGGCTTTGTCACCTGGAACAAGCAGACCTTTGAGCGCCTGATCGAGACGCAGCCCGAGACGCTCAAGCCGCGCCTGCGCATCACGCACTCCATGGTGATCAGCGTGGTCGAACAGGGCGGCGACGCCCGCGCCCGCGTGCATGACCTCATCGAGACGAGCCTGCAAACCCCCGAGGAAAAGGCAAAACTCGAGATTCGCGCCGACGAGATCTTCGCCACGCTTATCGATTCCGGCGTCGTCGTGCGCACCGAGGTGCCGCCCGCGCCCGACGTCCCAGCCGACGCTGCGCCGGACATCGACTACGCGTTGACGGTCGACCTGCCCGAGGACTTTGCGCTCGACCAGCCGCTTTCGCCGTTCTTGCTTGCCGCGCTGGAGCTGCTCGATCCCGAGAGTGAGACCTATACCATGGACCTGATCTCGATGGTCGAGGCCACGCTCGAGGACCCCAAGCAGGTATTGCGCGCACAGGAGCGTGCCGCGCGCGACCGCGCTATGGCCGAGATGAAGGCCGACGGCGTCGAGTATGAGGAGCGCCTGGAGCGGATCCAGGATGTGACCTATGAAAAGCCGCTCGAGGACCTGCTCGATGCCGCCTTCGACAAGTACTGCCAGGAAGTGCCCTGGGCCAACGACTACCAGCTCTCGCCCAAGAGCGTCCTGCGCGACATGCTGGAGAGCGCAAGCGACTTTAAGGGCTATATCCAAAAGCTCGGCATCGCCCGCTCCGAGGGCATCTTGCTGCGCTACCTGGCCGAGGCCTACCGCTCGCTCGATCGCACCGTGCCCATCGAAAAGCGCGACGAGCGTCTGCGCGACATTATCTCGTGGCTCGGATTTGTGGTGCGCTCGGTCGACTCGAGCCTGGTGGACGAGTGGGAGAACGCCGGCAACCCGGCCGCACTCGACGCCGCGCCGCCTCAGGGTATCGACGAAGTTGTGGCAGACCGCCGCGGCTGCACCCTGCTGGTGCGCAATGCGCTCTTCCGCCGCGTGACCCTTGCAGCCCGCGAGCACGTCCGCGACCTGGGCGAGCTCGATGAGGACTGGGGCATGAGCGAGGTTCGCTGGCAAAAGGCGCTCGACGCCTATCACGAGCAGCACGAGGAAATCCTCACCAACGGCGACGCCCGCAGCTCGGCGATGTTTACCATCGACGAGAGCGACGAGAAAACCGACCACGTGTGGCACGTGCACCAAATCTTTGCCGACGAGGATGGCGACCACGACTTTGGCATCATGGGCGATGTCGATCTGGATGCCACGCAAGACGGCGGCGAGGTCATCTTCGCCCACTACCGCGTCGGCTTTATCGAAGACTTGCTCGAAGACTAGCCGAATCAGCCGAGCAAACAAAGCGGGGCCGCTGGCAACATCGCCAGCGGCCCCGCTTTTTGCACTATACGCTATCCCCTATTCGGCATCCTCGACCTCATAGGCATCAGCCTCAGCAGGCTCATCGCCCACATCTGCTGCAGCCTCGCGTGCCTCGTCAAACGCCGCCTTCATGGTCTTGTTGCCCCAGGTGAGCTTGCGGATTGTAAGCTCATCAGCCTTGTTATGGGCAAGGCGCAGGTTCTCGGTGCTGCGGCGCAAGTCGTCCTTGGTCTTCTCAAGCTGCTTGATGGCAGCATCGATTTCTTTGATCGCCGATTCGAATTGCTTACTCGCCAGGTTGTAGTTGCGCGAGAAACCGTCCTTGAACTTTTCCATCTTGGCTTCGAAGTTCGTGACATCGATGTTCTGCTGTTTGTACTCCGCCAGCTCCTGCTTATAACGCAGCGAGCCCATGGCAGCGTTGCGCAGCAGCGTGATCATGGGAATGAAGAATTGCGGGCGGATCACGTACATCTTCTCGTAGCGATAGCTCACGTCCACGATGCCGGCGTTATAGAGCTCGCTCTCGGGCTCGAGCAGGGTGCAGAGCACCGCGTACTCGCAGCCTTTCTGGCGGCGATCGTGGTCGAGCTTCTTAAAGAAGTCCTCGTTCTTGTGCTTGGTCGCGGTTTCATCATTCTCGTTTTTCATCTCGAACATAATCGAGATGATCTCGTTGCCGCTCGCGTCGCACTCACGGAAGATGAAGTCGCCCTTGGTGCCCTCGGACGCATCGTTGTCTTTCTCGAAATAAGCGTTGGGAAACGCCGTCATGCGCAAGCGATTGAACTCCGTCTCGCAGTGCTGCTCGAGCGACTCGCCCACCATCTTGGTGGACAGGCGCACCTTCATGTCCTTCAGGCGCTCAATCTCTTCGTCCTTGTAGCGAATGAGCTCGTCACTCGCGCGCTTTGCCTGAGCAAGCTCGAGCTCGTGGGCCGCCTTGGCCTGCTCCTCGCGAGAATCGCGCACCGCAAGCTCGCTCGTGAGCTTCGCGCGCGCCTCATCGCGCTCACGCTCCGCCGCGGCAACCGCCTCCGACAGGTTCATTTTTGCCGTCAGCTCCTGCTCACGCAGCTGGGCGCGCAGACCCTCTGCCTCCTGCTCAGACTGAGCCTTTGCGGCGGAGAACTTCTCCTTCACCTTCGCCTGATAGTCGGCAAGCGTGCGCTCGGCTTCGCTGCGAGCCGCAGCGAGCTCGCGCTGCGACTCAGCCGCGGCAGCGGCAAGCGCCATCTCCTGAGCTTTGTCCGCCGCAGAGAGCTTCGCCTGCAGCTCGGCAATCTGGGCATCACGTGCGGACAGGTCGTTTTGAGCGGCATTGCGCACCGCGGCCTCGGCAAGCTTGGCTTCGTCGTCCTTGCGTCCCAGCTGCGCACGCAGGTTGTCAATCTCGCGCTGGAGCTCAGCATTCTCCTTTTGAGCATCGGCACGGGCCTCAACAGCCGCACGCTGGCTTGCGCTCTCGCGCTCTGCGGCAGCGCCCTCGAGCTTGGCGCGCAGCTCGGCAAGCTCGGCGTCGCGCTTGGCAACTTCCTGCGCCAGCTCCTGAGCCGCGGCGTTTTTCTGCTCAACAAGCTGAGCGTTGCGCTGGGACTCCGCCTCCTGCAAGGCAGACGCCGAACGCGAACGCTCAAGCTCCAACGCCTGCTCGCCTTCGCGCTGGACAGCCTTCACACGTTCGTAAAGGTCATGCGAAAATTCAGCATCACGCACCTGTTTGACGATGTCTGCATAGCCGGACGCATCAACCTTAAAGACTTCGCCGCAATGCGGGCACTTGATCTCGTTCATAGCAGCTCCTCGATGGACGCAAATTTTAACCGTCTACACTCTACCGCGCCGCGCGGACAAAAAAGGCACCGCCGCCAGAATGGCAACGGCGCCAAAACCACCACAAAGGCGCCTGTCCCCATTGTGGTGGTTTGGGAGCTTTACAGGTCGCGGTAGTCAATCAGGCGCAGGTCGTCCTGAGCCTCGAGCCACACCCGCAGCTCGGGGTCGATCAGCGCATCGACCTCCTTGGTACGATTAGTCGTAAGCGAGCTGTTCTCAAGGATAAAACGATCGAGATAGCCCGGATGGCACACGAAGACGACCGTCTCGCCATCGGCCATCTCGCGAACCGTCTGCATGATTGCTTCCTTGGGCTCGTAGCCCGGCTCCATCGAGCGCATCACCATACGCAGATCGGTATCTCCGCAGTGCACCACGGCCGTGGGGTCAAAGCTCGCCTTTTGCTCCTTAAGGCCCAGCTCCTGCGCCACCGCCGAGATCGCTCGATTGAGGTTTTTGCTCATAACGGCGTGGGCCTCAAAGTAATCGGGCTCGCGACCCACGATCTCGACAAAGCGGTCATGCTGCGCACGAATCTCAATGCAGGCCTCGTCGAAGTCAATCAGTTCCTCGCCACGCTTAAAGTGCTCGCGGAAGGTACGGCTGCTATGGAACTCGCCGTTGCCGTCGAGCAGACTCGGGATGAGCGCCGGGTCGGCACACGGCTTTCCCAGGCACACATTGGTATGCTGGCCCACCGCAATGCCGGCATCCGCCACGAGCGACCAGCCACGCTCGGCCTCGGGCATATTGGGCATCAGGCCCGCCGAGCGCACCAAACCCTCGTTAACACTACGGGCAATCCCCAGGTCAACGGCGTACGAATAACCGATATCGTCGGCACGAATGAGCAGTTGCTTCATAACGACTCCAATCTAAGGAAAAAACACCACAAAGGTGCCTGTCCCCTTTATGGTGGCTTGAGGGTTACAGTCCAAAGAAACTCAAGATCTGGTCTCGGCTTACGGGCTTGTAATTGTTGGCGTCGAGGCCGACATCGTAGCGGAAAATGGGACGCTCGCGATCACGGTTGCGCGTGTTGGTGCGGTCTCCCCTGCTGTGGATATGCCCGTGCAGCATAATGGCGCCACGCGCTTTGCCGTTCCAGCTGAGCATGGGGTAATGGCTCAGAACCAGACGATGTCCCTTGGCATAACCGGGAGCAATCTCCAGGTAATCGCGCACGTCATCCCAAATTTGCGGTGCGTCCGGATCTTCCCAATCGCCGTCATGGTTACCACGTATGAGCGTGACGTTTTGGCAGGCAATACGCTCGCGCAGGCGCACGGCCTCTGCCATGGGCAGGCGATACGTAAAGTCTCCCAGGATATAGAGGCGGTCGTCCGCAGCCACGCACTCGTTAATAGCGTCAATAACCTTGCGGTTCATCTCCTCGACCGAGGCAAACGGTCGATCCATATCGTGCAGGATATTCGTATCGCCCAGGTGCAGGTCGGCGGTAAACCACATCATCGTCTGTGTCCTCATTTCGCAACGCGTTTTACTGAAACAAGTATACAGACGCTTTAACAGGACCGCCTAGCCAAAGAGCCCGCCAAACAATCCACGGCGGCGCTTGTCATTCTTTTTCGATACGTCGACTTGCGCGTTCTTATCCTTCCGCTTTTTGCGATCCTGCTCCAACTCGTCATCATCGAGTAGCATGTCCCACTCAAACGGATCATCCGTCAAATCGAACAGATCGTCGTCATCAAACATGGCAAGCCCTCCTAGATGCCGGAATGTCCGGCGTTTGACCTTACCGAGAAGTCTAAAGGCACGTGCGGACACAAATTCACCCACCCGGGCCTTTTCGACCGTTCATCGCAACGATTGCATGACGGAGCGCTTGCAGATAAGATAGGGGCACGGATGGCACCCGTTGCAGCGGGTCTTGCCAACTCCAGTACACGTTTTCATCGTGAGAAGTGGCCGTCTTCGCTTACGCGGGGGCGGCCACTCTGTTTGTCCCCTATCTGCTGTCTTTTTCTAATGCACAAACATGCGCACGAATTTGCGCTTCCAGCTTGCGTAGGGGGCGTAGCGGAACGGTACATCCAGCCATGTTGCCTTGTTCACGATGCTCTTCTTGTGGCTAAACGTATCGAAACTCTCGCGGCCATGGTATTGCCCCATGCCGCTCGCGCCCATGCCGCCAAAGCCCATATGACTTGTGGCCAGATGCATGATGGTGTCATTGACGCAACCGCCGCCAAAGGGCACGTAACGCACAAAGCGCTGCTGCACCGAGCGGTCCTGGCTAAAGATGTACAGCGCCAGCGGCGTCGGACGATCCGTAATAAACGCCTCGGCCTCATCCAGGCTTTCAAACGTCAGCACCGGCAAGATGGGACCGAAGATCTCCTCCTGCATCACGGCGTCATCGGGGGTCACGCCGTCCAGGATCGTCGGCTCAATCTTGAGCGAGGCCTCGCGTGCCGCACCTCCCAGCACAACTTTATCGGGGTCGATCAGCCCGCGCACGCGCCCGAAATGCTTGGCGTTGACGATATGGCCGTAGTCCTCGTTGTCGAGCGGGTGCTCGCCAAACATGCGGCGGACCTCTTCCTTGATGAGGCCCAACAGCTCATCGTGCACGCGCGCATCGACCAGCAGATAGTCGGGCGCTACACAGGTCTGGCCCACGTTGAGCCACTTACCAAAGGCGATGCGGCGTGCCGTCACCTTCAAGTTTGCGGAGACATCCACGATGCAGGGGCTCTTGCCGCCCAGCTCAAGTGTCACGGGCGTGAGGTTTTTGCTCGCGCGCTCCATGACGAGCTTGCCGACCGGAACGCTGCCGGTAAAGAAAATCTTATCCCAGCACTCATCGAGCAGCGCTTCGTTTTCGGCACGCCCGCCTTCGACGACCGTCACCAAGCGCGGATCAAATGCCTCTTCACAGATTTGCTTGAGCACCGCGCTCGATGCCGGAGCATAGGCGCTCGGCTTGATGACCACCGTGTTGCCCGCAGCGAGCGCGCCGGCGAGCGGCTCCAGCGTCAACAGAAACGGATAGTTCCAAGGCGCCATGATCAGCGTCACGCCATAGGGAACCGGCTGCGTCTTGCACACGCTAATGGCGTTGGCAAGGTCACATGGACGCAGGTGTGCACGGCTCCATCGGACCACGTGCGCAATCTGATGGCGAATCTCGGAAAGCGACGTGCCGATCTCGCACATATACGCCTCGTCATGCGACTTGCCCAAATCGGTCTTGAGCGCATGGGCGATATCGTCCTCGTGTGCCCGAACCGCATCGCGCAGGCGCATGAGCGCGCGGCGGCGAGCATCGACATCAAACGTGGCATGCGTCTTAAAATAGGCGCGCTGGCCGCTAACGATGCGCGCGATTTCCTCGGTGTTCATGGACCCTCCTAGTTCTCGTCCTCAAACATACCACCCGCGACGACCTCGTACATATGCTCGAGCTCCACACGGTCCATCAAAAGCGGGACAGGATACAGCGGATTGGCCTCGGCATCGGCATGGGCGGCCATTTGCGGAATATCGGAGCGGCGAATACCCGAGACGTATTTAGGAATTCCCAAGGCATCGTTCATGCGATCGACCCAATCGATAAAGGCCTCGGCAGCCAAGCCGTCCTGCGCGTTAGCCGGCGCAATGCCCGCCATGCGAGCAAGATCGGCAAGCTTGGGAGCGGCAGCTTCGCCATAAGCGCGAAGCATGTGCGGCAGGATAATGGCGTTGGCCAAACCGTGCGGAATGCCGTATCGGCCACCCAGACTGTGCGCGATGGCATGCACATATCCAACATAGGAGCGCGTAAATGCGACGCCCGCCTTATACGCCGCCGAAAGCATATTGCGGCGCGCACGCATGTTGTCGCCATGCTCATAGGCTTCGAGCAAATTGTCGTGGATGAGCTGAACCGCCTGGCGCGCCATCTTGCGCGTGTAGGGCGTGGTGCTACGGCCGATAAAAGCCTCGACGGCATGCGTCAGGGCATCCATACCCGTCTGCCCCGTAATGGACGCCGGCAGCCCACGCGTAAACTCGGGGTCGTGCACCGCAAAGCGCGGAAGGAGCACAAAGTCATTGATGGGGTACTTATAGTGCGTCTCGTCGTCGGTAATCACCGCCGCGAGCGTGACTTCGCTTCCCGTACCGGCGGTAGTGGGAACCGCGATAAGCAGCGGTAGGAGACGGTGAACACGCAACAGGCCGCGCATCTTGTTGATGGGTTTGTTTGGCTGCGCAATGCGCGCGCCCACGCCCTTGGCGCAGTCCATGGCCGAACCGCCACCAAAGCCGATAATGGCCTGGCAGTCGTTCTCGCGATACAGCGCAGCCGCTTCCTCCACATTCGAGACCGTGGGGTTCGCACGCGTTTCGGCATAGACCGTAACGCCAATCCCCTTGGACGCGAGCGCGCGCTCGAGCGGCGCCGTAAGCCCCAGACGAGCAATGCCAGGATCCGTCACGATAAGGACCTGCTGTATCGAGCGCTTTTGGAACACCGCGGGCACATCCTCGGCATGCTCCAAAATGCGCGGCTCGGTATAGGGCAGAATCGGCAATGCGATGCGAAAAACCGTCTGATATGTTCGGCACCAGGCACGACGGGCTAGATGCATAAAGGAAACTCCTTCATTTGTTGATGGGTCAACATTTGCTCGACCGATTGTACTCATCGAAGGCCATATGAGCCCCGTCAACCGTTAATCAATCAACATCTTCATATTGTTCGGAGCTTCCCGGCGTCATCCGGTGTTAGTCTTTCAGAGTCCATTGGATTCACGTCCGCCGCAAAGGAGGCGCAAAGGTGCATGACATCTGGAACCCCTGGCATGGCTGCACGCGCGTCAGCGAGGGATGCGACAACTGCTACATGTATTACATGGACGGACAACGCGGTATCGACCCCTCCGTGATTAGAAAAAGCAAGTCGGGCTTCACCTATCCCCTCCAACGCCGACGAGACGGCAGCTACAAAGTTCGCGCCGGCGAGCTTATCCGCATCTGCATGACAAGCGATTTCCTGTTGCCCGAAGCCGATCCCTGGCGACCAGAGGTATGGGATATCATCCGCCAGAGACCCGACGTAAAGTTCTTCATTCTGACCAAACGTCCCGAGCGCTTTTGCGACTGTCTGCCCAGCGACTGGGGCGATGGCTGGCAAAACGTCATGCTCAACGTAACCTGCGAAAACCAGCGCAGGGCAAATGAGCGGATTCCCCTCCTGCTCGCCACGCCGGCCGCACACCGCGGCATCATGTGTGCGCCGTTCATCGGAAGCGTATCGGTCGAGAAAGCCGCCCCCGGTAGCCTTGGAAAACCCGATGGAATCGAGCAGGTCATCGCAGGCGGAGAAAACTACGCGGGAGCGCGTCCCTGCCATTACGAATGGGTGCGCCAGCTGCATGCCGAATGCGTAGCGGCAAATGCGACGTTCGCTTTCATCGAAACCGGAAGCACCTTCGTTAAGGACGGGCGAACATATCACCTTCATGGCAAAAATCTGCAAAGCGAGCAGGCGTGGAAATCAGGCCTCCAGCACCGCGACCGCCAAATCGAGTGGGACCTAAGGGACCCGCTCGGCCTAAAAATCCCCAGCTCGGAGCTTTGGGATCCACCGTATTTTGAGTGGTGTGAAACCTGCGGAAGCAAGCTTATCTGCAACGGCTGCGTCCGCTGCGGACTATGTGGACGCTGTTAGACGGCAGCGTCAAAATTGTTTTATTAAAAATCATTCCTAATAGGCTTCACATTCGGTCGCATTTATGGATAATAGAACTCGTCAAGACGCGCGTCCGGAGAGGGCCCTTACGGGACCGGATAAGCGCCCCATCGCCATCGATCGAAAGGATCGAATCATGAAGTTTGTTTGCCCCGTTTGCGGTTATGTAGAAGAGTTCGACGGCGACCAGCTGCCCGAGGACTTCAAGTGCCCCCAGTGCGGCGTCCCCGGTTCTCGTTTCCTGAAGCAGGAGGAGGGCCAGCTCGAGTGGGCTGCCGAGCACGTCGTGGGCGTCGCCAAGATGGAGGGCGTCTCCGAGGACATCGTTGCCGACCTGCGCGCCAACTTTGAGGGCGAGTGCTCCGAGGTCGGTATGTACCTGGCCATGGCTCGCGTCGCTCATCGCGAGGGCTATCCCGAGATCGGCCTGTACTGGGAGAAGGCTGCCTACGAGGAGGCCGAGCATGCCGCCAAGTTCGCTGAGCTCCTGGGCGAGGTCGTGACCGACTCCACCAAGAAGAACCTCGAGATGCGCGTTGAGGCCGAGAACGGCGCAACCGCCGGCAAGACCGACCTCGCCAAGCGCGCCAAGGCCGCTGGCCTCGATGCCATCCACGACACCGTGCACGAGATGGCTCGCGACGAGGCTCGCCACGGCAAGGCTTTCGCCGGCCTGCTCAAGCGCTACTTCGGCTAAGATAGCTGTCTGAGACATAACCTCTAGCTCAATGAGGCCCGGACCACACGGTTCGGGCCTTTTTGTGTCTCGAGGACTCGTTAACGCCCTGAAATAGGACCGCCTTAGGCATTGGCATCTCGTCAAAAACTAAGTGAGTAGACTTTTTGGAACTTGCCGAGCACACCATCCATATTGCTTTATAAAGCCGCAGGTAAATGACTTGTTGCAAAACGGCCTGGTCGCCAAAGTGCCAAAAGTCTACTCACTTAGAACCGCAGCCGTCCACGATCGAGCTGTTTTGCGTCTAACGGGCATCTTTCCGTCAATTACTCCCAATTTTGTCCAGTCAACGAATAGTTCAGACCGAAGTAATGTCTCAGCCCTTTGCTCATCTGAGCTTTTATCACGATATTCAACATCGAGCATCCTGCATACGGCCTTAACAATCGCGCGGAATCTACCCTCATCGGATATCTGTCTGTGTGTCAGGAGAAGTACATCGTAGCCCATGGCCTGAAGGGCTGTCATGCGGTCAGCGTCACGCAAGCCATCCCCTGCGCGTCCGTGCGAGGCCTTCCCCTGACATTCAATGGCCACCTGTCGCCTGCCGTCCGGCGAAGAAAGAAGTAGGTCGATATATACACGGGACTTTCCCACAATCGCTCGAGCACTTGTGCTTAGCGTCACTTCGACATTGAGCTCTATGCCGCAGAACCCTTCGCCTCCCAGGGCTCGCGGCAGTCCAAGCAACAAATACGTCTCGACCTCAAAAGGCGACGCGGCACCCAATGGAACGAGTTGCGATACCGCCATAAATCTATTGCCGTAACGCATCCCGCAAACATCTGAACAAAAACGGTCAAGGTCTCTGCCCAAAACCAAAGCGTCTCGACGCCATAAATTTGAAGCGGTGCCGTCTTCGGACGGGCAGCGCACCCAACCGAACGTTGTCGAAATCGCGCCCGAATCAATTGCGCGCGTAAGCTCCGCCTCAAGCGCCGCCGGCAGAGCGCACACCGCAAACAAGCCGCACATCTCCGCCAATACCAAAAGAAGCTGAAGATCCGTCAGATGCCGCAACATGATGAATGCCGTCAGTAGAGGAGACGTGATCAAAAATCCATGCTCCATTTCCAGCACGGATTCCCTGGGGAGCTCACCGAGGAACAGCCGCTGCCTAATGCTGGCAGGACAAGTCCGCTTGTTTCTCGTCCGAACCAATGTATACAACGGAAAGCCGAGCGCAACCGCAGCCGTCGGGTTACGGGCGAGATCATATCGCTGCCGGTCTTCTTCCGGCCGTGGAAGCGGCGGACACAAAGCGCGGACCTGAGGGGGCAAACGCCAGTACCTAAAAGCCGATATGTCACAAAGTAGATCCTTCATAAGCACAGGAAAACACGAATTTCAACCCAATCGGTCTCGCATTGGCGCGAACGCACCAAAAAATGGCGTCGAACGGACCGCTAAGTTTTCAACAGCCCTCCCCAACTGACCAAAAGCTTGCCGAGAACTGGACGAAGCCCTGTTGAAAACTCCTTTTATTTCTCACGCCGAAGCTTTGCGCGGCAAGTGAGTAGACTATTTGGAACACCCCGAGCAGACCGGTCATTCTGCTTCTCAAAACCACAGGTAGATAGCTTGTTACAAAACTGCCTGGTCGCCAAAGTGCCACAAGTCTACTCACTTAGGTTGCAGAGCGCCCCGTTAGCTGCAATTCCAAGGTATTAAGCACTTTCGGGCTCAGATCGTCATACTGGACAAGAATTTGAGTTGAGTTTTCAGGGACAGATGCGCCATCGGTGCACCAAAAACAGTCACTGATATCGATAAAAGGGATACTCGAGTGCATGAGGGCCCGTGCAAAAGAGCTTCCGCCCGCTTCGCACTCCGCAACCACGGTGCAGTAAAGGCCCGCGTCTGCATGCTCGATCGACACCTCCCCTGCCGGAAACGTCTTGCGCACAATTGCCGCCAAACCATCACGCGCCTCACGAGCACGAACGCGCACGCGGTTCACATGGCGCTCGTAATCGCCCGATTCGAGCAAGCGCGCCAACGCAACCTGATCTACAGAGCTGACCGACGAGGCATAAAAACCCAGCTCACGCCTGAATCGTTCCATGAGCTCATCGGGCAGGACCATGTATGCTAGGCGCAGGGCCGATGACAGGCTCTTAGAAAAGGTATTGGTGTAGATGACCGATTGGGCAGCATCGATCGATGCGAGCGCGGGGATCGGCTTGCCAGCCAGACGAAACTCGCAATCGAAATCGTCCTCAATGAGATATCGACCCTGCCGCTCGGCAGCCCAGCTCAGCAGCGCGTAGCGGCGCGCGATGCTCGTCACCAGGCCAGTCGGATATTGATGAGACGGCATCAGGTGAAGAACATCCGCCCCGGCATCGAGTAGCTCACCCAAGTTAACGCCCTCACCATCCAGCGGAATATGCCGCACTTCGCAGCCCATGGCCTGATAGATGCGCGTCAGTCGCAGGTAGCCCGGGTCTTCGACGGCGTACACCTTGTCCGCGCCAAGCAACTGAACCAACATGGTATCGAGCAGCTGGGCGCCCGCACCGATAACGATATTGTCGGGATTGACATTCATGCCCCTTGTCCCGCGCAGATGGTGCGCAATCGCACGTCGCAGTCGAGCGGTGCCCTGCGCCGGTGCGGGCGAAAAGATTTCACGCTCGTCTTCGGACGTCAGCGTCGCCCGCAGAGCACTTTGCCAGAGGCGTGCGGCTTCCAAGGCGGAAGGAGAAAGCGCGGCGAATTGTTCAGGCTGTCCATAGGAGTCATGAACGCCAAAGCTCGCTGGAGCAGCATCTCGATCGGTATCCTCCGCAGCCGAAGCCAGAACCGGGGCTTCGGGAAGCTCGCACGCATAGTAGCCACGACGCGGCTTTGAGCAAATATAACCCTCGGCGAGCAACTGGCTATATGCATTCTCGATGGTAATGACACTGATTCCCAGATGACTGGCAAAGGCACGCTTAGACGGCAGGTGCTCCCCCGCCGCAATGTGACCAGCAACGATATCATCTCGAATTTGCTGGTAAACATACTCATAGAGCGATGCTCCGCCACGTTGTTCCAAATTGTAGTCAAGCATGAGTTTGCCACCTGACCTTATCGTGTCATTCAATCTGGTATTAGTCTGACCTTGTTATTATCTCGAAAACTGATTATTCCGCCATACCCAGCTCCCCTATAGGATGTTCCGTCAAGCAATGCACATGCCAACCAAGGGAGCAACCATGGCAGAACAGACCAGCAAGGCCGATCGCGTCAAACTCAACCGCGAGCTCGCGCAGATGCTCAAGGGCGGCGTCATCATGGACGTCACCACGCCCGAGCAGGCACGCATCGCCGAGGAGGCGGGCGCCTGCGCCGTCATGGCACTCGAGCGCATTCCGGCCGATATCCGCGCCGCCGGCGGCGTGTCGCGCATGAGTGACCCCAAGATGATCAAGGGCATTCAGGAGGCCGTCTCCATCCCCGTTATGGCCAAGTGCCGCATCGGCCACATTGTCGAGGCGCAGATCCTGCAGGCCATCGAAATCGACTACATCGACGAATCCGAGGTCCTCTCCCCCGCCGATGATGTCTATCACATCGACAAGACCCAGTTTGACGTGCCGTTTGTCTGCGGCGCCCGCGATCTGGGCGAGGCGTTGCGCCGTGTTGCTGAGGGCGCCACGATGATTCGTACCAAGGGCGAGCCGGGCACGGGCGACGTCGTTCAGGCCGTGCGCCATATGCGCAAGATCCAAAAGCAGATCCGCGACGTTGTTGCCCTGCGCGACGACGAGCTTTTTGAGGCAGCCAAGCAGCTGCAGGTTCCGGTCGAGCTGGTGCGCGAGGTCCATGCTACGGGCAAGCTCCCCGTCGTAAACTTTGCCGCCGGCGGAGTCGCGACCCCCGCCGATGCCGCGCTGATGATGCAGCTGGGCGCCGAGGGCGTCTTTGTTGGCTCGGGCATCTTTAAGAGCGGCGACCCCGCCAAGCGCGCCGCCGCCATCGTCAAGGCCGTGGCAAACTTCACCGACGCGAAGCTCATCGCCGAGCTTTCGGAGGACCTGGGCGAGGCCATGGTGGGCATCAACGCCGACGAGATTGAGATCATCATGGAGGAGCGCGGACGCTAGTCCGGCAGAAGGGATCGCCCATGAGCGATTACGCAGACCAGATGGTCGCCGTGCTGGCGGTCCAAGGCGCTTTTGCCGAGCACGAGACAAGACTGTCCGAGCTAGGCGCACGTTGTATTGAGTTGAGGCAGGCGGCCGACTTGAAGCAGAACTTTGATCGCCTGGTACTTCCCGGCGGCGAGTCTACCGTTCAAGGCAAGCTGCTTGATGAGTTGGGCATGCTCGAAGAACTCCGCGGGCGTATTGCTGAGGGCATGCCCGTGCTGGGCACCTGCGCCGGCTTGATTCTGCTGGCGCACGATCTTGCCGCCCATGACGATAAGGGCACGCCACGTTTGGCGACCATGAATGCGCTCGTCGAGCGCAACGCCTACGGCCGACAGCTCGGTAGCTTTCGAACCAAGGGGCAGGTAGCCGGCATCGACGGTGAAGTGCCGTTGACGTTTATCCGCGCGCCCCGCATCGTCGAGGTCCACGGTGACGCCAAGGCCTTAGCGAAAGTCGATGGCCGCATCGTTGCCGCCCGTCAGGGCAACCAGCTCGGCGTAACCTTCCACCCCGAACTCGACAAAGACACTCGCCTCCACGAGCTGTTCCTGCAGATGTAGACAGATAAAACGAGCGTGGATTTTCGGACACATAGAAATTGAGAGTGGATAATCTCCCACTTTGAGCCAACATTCAGGCCAAAACCGGGAGATTATCCACTCTCATTCTGACTAGTCATTAAAGAACACCCAATGACTACCTTGGACCGTGACAACGCCGCAGGTAGAGAACGGACAGCGAGCGCCCGCCAGAGCGAACAAATTGGCATGAAAAGAGGACGGCATAGACCTTCTGGTCATGCCGTCCTCTTTGAATGACAAGTTGTCGCTCTGGTGGGCGCGCAGCGTCAACTGGTTACGCGGTTTGGTAAAACCGCGTAACTAATTAGAAGCGGTTGCCGCGGAAGCCGCCACCGTTGCGGCCGCCACGGTCGCCACCGCGACCGCCGCGGTCGTTACCACGGTTGCCGCCGAAGCCACCACGGTTGCCACCGCGATCGCCATAGCCACCACGGTTGCCACCAAAGCCGCCGCGACCGCCACGGTCGCCGCCACGGTCGCCAAAGCCGCCACGGCCACCGCGATCGCCACCGCGGCCGCCGCGGTCACCGCCACGGCCACCACGATCGCCAAAGCCGCCGCGACCGCCACGGTCGCCGCCACGGCCACCGCGCTCGTCACGGCCGCCGCGAGGACCGCGGTCCTCGTCCAGGCCCATGGCGACGAGCGGAGCGATAACCTTATCGAGAGCGGCCATCAGCTCGGTGGCTTCCTCGTAAGAAAGCTCGGGCAGGAGCTTCTCCTTCTTGTTGGCAAGCTCGACCAGGCCCTCAGCGGCATCCTCGGCAGCGAAGACAACGATCTTGCGCATATCGCCCTCGGCGTCGTCGATGCGGCCGACCAGATCGGCAGCCTCGGCCTCGGCCATCAGGCCATCGAGCTCACGAAGGCGCATGCCCAGCAGGTCGGACATTTCCTTCTGCTCCATCTTGGGCTTGAGGTCAAGAAGCTTGATGGCGCGCTCGATGTTCGCCATGCGCTCGGCCTTGGCCTCCTCCTCCTTGGAAATAGCAAAGCGACGGCTGCGCAGCAGGCGGGCGGCCTTCTGCATCTTGTCCATCAGCTCTTCGTCATCGTAATCAGCGGCGGCCTCGACAACCTCGGCCTCCTCGGCAGAAACCTCGTCAGCAGCCTCAACCTCAGCAGCTTCGGTCTCCACGGTCTCGACTGCCTCGACCTCGGCAGCCATGGTCTCGTTCTCGGTCTCGTTCATAATCTCTTCGTTCTCAGACATGAGACTCCTTCTTGGCCCTCTCGGGCATCATCGCCCCATTCGCGGGGCCCGTCGCGCACTCTTTGCGCTTTATACATTCATGCCTCTCGGCAAAACGTCCATTAGTTTATGGTGTCGCCATCCAATCTAGCTGCAGAATCTATGTGCACACATTAATGCGACATGTCGCGGTATCATGGCCTGAACCAAACGTGTCCACCTTAAGGAGCCCGCCATGATTAAGCCCATCATGAAATCCGAGTTCTTTTTGCGCCTGCCTTCCGAAGACGCAGGCCCCGATGACGCCGTGACCGGGCAGGACCTCCTGGATACGCTCCATGAGCATGAGCACGAGTGCGTGGGCCTCGCCGCCAATATGATTGGCGTGCGCAAACGCATCATCTGCGTAAAGGACGGCAACAGGGCGCTCCTGATGTACAACCCTCAAATTCTTGAGCAGGTCAATGCCTATCAGACGAGCGAAGGATGCCTTTCGCTGGTTGGAGAGCGCCCCTGTACCCGTTATCGCCGCATTAAGGTGGAGTATCTGGACGAGAACTTCGTCCACCGCATCAAAAACTTCTCGGGCTACACCGCCGAGATCATCCAACACGAAATCGACCACTGCCAGGGCACCGTTATATAAGTTCCGCCGGTCAAGCATTTCCCACGCCCCGCAGGTCCACAAAAAAGCTCCCCGCAGCCAAGCAACTGCAGGGAGCTTTTTCGTAGTGCGGAACTTCTATCCCATTAGCTCTGACGGTAGTGATCAAAGAAGTCGGCGAGGTCTTCGAGGGACTCTTTGAGCACTTCCATGCGCGGCAGGTACACGATACGGAAGTGGTCGGGCTCAGCCCAGTTAAAGCCGCCGCCGCGCGTGATCAGGATCTTCTTCTCGTGCAGCAGGTCAAGGGCGAACTGCTCGTCATCGGTGATGTTGAACTTCTTCACATCCATCTTGGGGAAGATGTAGAACGCCGCGCGCGGCTTGACCACCGAGATACCATCGATCTTGTTGAGCGCCTCATACACAAAGTTGCGCTGCTCGTAGACACGGCCGCCGGGACGGACGTAGTCGTTAACGGACTGATGGCCACCGAGTGCCGTCTGAACGATCGACTGAGCCGGCACGTTGGAGCACAGGCGCATGTTGGAGAGCATGTTGATGCCCATGATGAAGTCGCTCATGCAGCGTTGGTTGCCCGAAAGCACCATCCAGCCAATACGATAGCCCGCGATCATGTGCGACTTGGAAAGGCCGCTAAAGGTGACGCAGGGCAGGTCGGGAGCGAGCGAGGCAATCGAGACGTGCTCGTAGCCGTCCATGCACAGGCGGTCGTAAATCTCATCGGCAAAAATCATGAGCTGGTGCCTGCGCGCGATCTCAACGATGCCCTCGAGCACCTCGCGCGGATAGACCGAGCCCGTGGGGTTGTTGGGGTTGATGATGACGAGGGCCTTGGTCGCGCTCGTGATCTTGGACTCCATATCCTCCAGATCGGGATACCAATCCGCTTGCTCATCACACAGATAGTGAACGGGATGACCGCCGGCAAGGGTTGCGCACGCCGTCCAGAGCGGATAGTCGGGGCTGGGGATCAGAATCTCGTCGCCATTGTCGAGCAGCGCGTTCATCGAAAGCTGAATGAGTTCGGACACGCCGTTGCCCGTGTAGATGTGCTCCATCTGAACATTGGGCAGGCCCTTGATCTGCGAGTACTGCATGATTGCCTTGCGCGCAGAGAACAGGCCGCGCGAGTTGGAATAGCCTTCGCAGTCGGGCAGCTGCTGACGCATGTCCTTAATGACCTCATCGGGCGTGCGGAAACCAAAAGGGGCGGGGTTGCCGATATTGAGCTTGAGGATGCGCTCGCCCTCGTCCTCCATACGGGCGGCCTCATCGACGACGGGACCGCGCACGTCATACAGGACGTTATCGAGCTTGGTGGATTTAGAAAAAGTACGCATGGTGGTGCTCCTTGCAATTTGAGCCGTTGGGCTAGGTTCGAATTTGGCAGCGGTATGGGACGAGGACGTCTCGCCCTGATCGGCGTCACCGGCAAGCAGCCAGGTAACATCGACCTCCAAAATACGAGCGAGCAGTTCTGCCACATCGCGCCGTGGAATCGTCTTGCCGCTCACATATTGGCTCATCTGACTCTTGCCGAGTTTTTTGCCGAGCATCTCCGATGCGCGGATTACGTCCGACTGGCGAACGTCGCGATCGGACATAGTCTGTCGCAGGCGATCGCTAAACGTCTCTTGGGCCACAGGAACCTCCTTGCTGGCAAAGTTCAATTTATAGAACACGAATTGAACCAAGGTTCAATTTAGCAAGCAGTATAGCGCCGTACCTCATTCGAAAGTTCAATTTCATAAGAAAACGTACCGAACTCCGAGATTAATCCCAAAGCGACAACGGCGTGCGCTCATTTAGAGGTATTCAAGGAATCGAGCGGCGGCAAGTGAAACATCGGCCGTTCGATATATGGCGTTGATCTGCCGATGGGGATGTCCTTCGAGCGAACGAATGGAGACATTGAACTGGCAGCGGCGCAAGATGAGCGCCGGAAGGACGCTCACGCCCAGGCCGTCCTCGACCATGGCCATAATCGCATAGTCATCCCAGGTCGACAGCTTTGAGCGCACGGTCAGCCCCGCCCGACGGAACAGCGGCGTAATCTCGTCATCGGTGCCGCGTTCCAGCAGAATAAACTGCTCGTTTGCCAAATCGGCAAGAGAGACGACCTCCGCCGTGGCAAGCAACGAATCTGCCGGCACCACTGCCATCAGCTCATCACGCACCAAAGACCGCGACGTCATGCCATTTTCTCGGGGCTCATGCGGGATAAAGCCCAGATCGCAGCGCCCCTCTGCCACCCATTGTTCAATCTCTGAATAGTCGCCCATCAGCAACTCGTAATCAATGTCTGGATAATCGGCACGAAAACGAGCAATCACCGGCGGCAGCACGTGGGTCGCCACGCTCGAAAACGTACCGATGCAGATTTTGCCGCGCATGAGCCCACGCATCTCATCCACCCGTCGCTGCAAGCGAACGAATTCCTCGCAGAGCGCCTCGACAGCCGGCATGACCTGCCGCCCGTCAGCAGAAAGAGCCACGCCCTCGCGACTGCGGTCGAGCACTTTAAAGCCCCAGTCGGCCTCGAGATCGGCCACCATACGGCTCACGCCCGACTGCGAATAGCTCAGGCGATCGGCGGCGCGCGTAAAACTGCCGGCGCGCACGGTCTCGAGCAGCACCTGCATCTTTTGAATATTCGTTTCCACGGCACCCCTCCACCTTTGCATGAGTCTTTGTCATGTTATCCATGCATTATATTCGCTTTTCTTCTAAAGCGAGTTCACCCATAGTGAACATGCTCGATATAGAGGGGATGTCAGTGCATGAACAACGGACTGTTTACGTACTTAGCAGCATTGCTATTGTTTGGCTCCAACGGCATCATCGCCGCTGCCATCGCGCTGCCGAGCTCCGATATCGTGCTACTACGCACGTTTTTGGGCGCACTCTCGCTTGTCACCATCCTCGCCATCACCCAACGCCATAAGTTGCAGGCGCCATCTCGCCCCCGCGAAGCCGCAGCCCTCCTCCTCTCGGGAGCCGCGCTGGGCGCCAGCTGGATTTTTCTGTTCCGCGCCTACCAGACGATCGGCGTCGGCGTATCCTCGCTGCTGTACTACTGCGGTCCCATCATTGTCATGGCGCTGTCCCCACTCATCTTTGGCGAAAAGCTGACCGGCGGCAAAATCGCCGGCTTCATCGCCGTTGCTTGCGGTGCTTTTCTCATTGCAGCGCAAGGTCTAGGCGGCAATATGCCCATTGCTGGTATCGCTTGCGGAATCGCCTCGGCCTTCTGCTACGCGCTGATGGTCATCGCTAGCAAGGGTGCGCCACACATCGAAGGCCTCGAAAACTCCACGCTCCAGGTGAGCGCCGCCTTTGTGACCGCGCTGGTCCTTACGCTCATCACGCAGGGCGCTCCCTCGTTCTTCTCCCCTGGCATCGCGGTAAGCATCGATTGGCGCGCCGTCGCCATGCTCGGCGTCGTCAACACCGGCATAGGTTGCTTGCTCTACTTTAGCGCCGTCGCCAAGCTGCCCGTGCAGACCGTCGCGGTCGTCGGTTACCTCGAGCCGCTTTCGGCCGTCGTGTTCTCCGCCGTCCTTTTAGGCGAAGCCATAACACCGGTCCGCCTGATGGGCGCCGCACTTATCATCGGCGGCGCGCTCTTTTGCGAACTCGCCGGCAAACGCGCAAACGCCAAGGCCGACATCGCCCAAGCAGCACGTGCTTAAAAGCCCCTCTTTAGCTCAAAGCAGGGGCGCGTCCGCGGTTATCACATTGCAGCAAACCACACAGCCGGAAGTGCTCCTGCTTTGAAATGCTATCTGCGCAAACAACTGCTCCCCAGATGGGGATTATTGTCTAAAACACCCCAATGTGCCAAACTGCTCTTATATGTATAAAGATGGCATAAAGGTCTGCCGCTCTTTGCAGAGGCCAGATGTCTAAGGGAGTCCACGTGGCACACAACAAGCTGGAGGCAAGCCTCCAAGACCAGCATGTGCAGGGCGGGCATGGCGCCATCCCCCTCTCCGCTGGCATGTTGCTCGTAACGCTCGGCGTCGTCTACGGCGACATCGGCACGAGCCCCATGTACACCATGAAATCGATCGTCGCCAACAACGGCGGCATCGGAACCGTCAGCGAGGACATGATCCTGGGCGCGCTTTCACTCGTTATCTGGACCATGACGCTCGTGACCACGGTCAAGTACGTGCTGATCGCCATGAAGGCCGATAACCATAACGAGGGCGGCATCTTCGCCCTGTTCAGCCTCGTACGCAAGGTGGCACCATGGCTGATTCTACCCGCCATGATCGGCGGCGCGGCGCTGCTCGCCGACGGCATCCTCACCCCCGCCGTCACGGTCACCACGGCCATCGAGGGCTTGCGCACCATCGAGTGGGGCCATGCGCTTTTGGGTGACGGCCAGACCAACGTCATCATCATCACCATCATCATTATCTGCGGCCTATTTGCCATGCAGCGCGCCGGTACCTCGTCAATCGGCAAGCTGTTCGGCCCGCTCATGACGCTGTGGTTCCTGTTCCTGGCAGGCGCCGGTCTGTTCAACATGCTCGGCAACCTGTCCATCTTGCGCGCGCTCAACCCCATCCGCGGCATTATGTTCCTGTTCTCGCCCATCAACCATTCGGGCATCATGGTGCTCGGCTTTGTCTTCCTGTCGACAACCGGTGCCGAGGCGCTCTACTCAGACATGGGCCACGTGGGCAAGGCAAACATCTATGCATCCTGGCCGTTTGTTAAGGCGGCCCTCATCCTTAACTATCTGGGTCAGGGAGCCTGGCTGCTCGCCAATAACTCCAACCCCCAGATGCTTGCGATGGATATCGTCAACCCGTTCTACATGATGCTTCCCGAGCCCCTGCGCCCCTTTGCCATCGTGCTTTCGGCCGTGGCGGCCATCATCGCCTCGCAGGCGCTCATCACCGGCTCGTTCTCGCTGGTATCCGAGGCAACCCGTCTCAATCTCATGCCGCACCTGCGCATCCACTACCCCAGCGACACCAAGGGTCAGCTCTATATTCCGCTCGTCAACAACATCATGTGGGTCGGCTGCATCTTCATTGTGCTGCTGTTCCAGAACTCCGAGCGCATGGAAAGCGCCTATGGCCTCGCCATCACCGTGACCATGCTCATGACCACGACGCTTTTGACGAGCTATATCGCCGGCATTCTCAAGCACAAGCTGGGCGCCTGCATCTTCGCCCTGCTTTTTGGCGCCATCGAGCTCTGCTTCTTTGCCTCATGCCTCACCATGTTCTTTGACGGCGGCTATGTGATGATCTTCCTGGCCTCGCTGCTGTTTGGCCTTATGTACGTGTGGCGCCGCGGCACCGCCATCGAGCGCACGCAGACGATCCTGCTGCCGGTCTCCAAGTACATCGATCAGCTCAACCGCTTGCGCAACGACGAGACCTACCCCGTGCTCGCCGACAACCTGGTGTTCCTCACCAACAGTCCCGACCCGCTCACGCTCGACCGCGACGTGCTCTATTCCATCTTGGACAAACATCCCAAGCGCGCCAAGGCATACTGGTTCATTAACGTGCATGTCACCGATGAGCCCTATACGCACGAATATTCCGTCGAGACCTTTGGCACGGACTTTTTGTTCCGCGTGCGCTTGGACCTGGGCTTTAAGGTCAACCAGCGCGTCAACGCCTACCTGCGCCAGATCGTCGGCGACCTGATGGCTTCGGGCGAGCTGCCGCCGCAGCACCACACCTACTCCATCTACGAGACACGCGGAAACGTGGGCGACTTCCGTTTTTGCATGCTGCGCAAGATGCTTGCCCCCGAGACGGACATCAACCGCAACGACCACCGCGTGATGGCCATCAAGTATGCCGTCCGTCGCGCCTGCGGAAGCCCGGCACGTTGGTATGGTCTCGAGAACTCGGCCATCATCATCGAGTACGTACCCCTCTTTGCCCGCATGCGTCCGGCAGTCAAGCTTGTACGCACCCAGGTGCCGCTCGAGGTTCAGATCGAGGAAGCTGAGGAAATGGAAGTCGACATCTTCTCGGACGACCTGGTCAACGGCAACGAGGCCGGTAGGAATATGAACGTCGATCCCACTGAGCTGCTCGAGAGCGTCGCCGATACGCCCGAGCAGCAACAGCTCGACGGCCTCGAGAGTGAACAACTCAACGACGCCAACTTCTAGCGACGTCACGAATCGACGACAGCGGCCCTGCATCTCACGGGAGACGCAGGGCCGCTTTGCGTTGCAGTAAAGCTAACGGCTACGAACGACGCGGCTCGGGAACCACGAGCCTATCGGGGCTCGCGCCCTCGGCATCCATCAGGCTCACGTAGCGAATCGACGGATCCCCATACATCGCGTAGTAATAATTGCCCGTGCGCGCGCTAAAGCATCCGGTATAGATAGTCTTCTCGAACTTGCCATCGCCCATCCTGGACGCTCCCTCAATCATCACCACGCCCTCGAGCGAGCGGAACATGCGGACGACGTTTTCGGTCTCGCTCTCCTTTTGCGGGTAATTGGCATTGAGGTACGCCGCCTTTACAAAACGGCTCGGCGAATAGCAATCACCCGGAATACCGCGCATGCCGGCACCTGCGCCATAGGGCTTGAGCTCGGCGCCACGCCATGTCGCCGTCTGCGGAAAATCGCTTGTGGCAGTGATATAGGTGCGCAGGTTTTCCATGTGCCACGGGAAGGTCGGCTGGTTGGCAAGGGTGTCGACCGGATCGTCGTATACATGCAGGCCGTCAGCCATCATCTCGACCACGATGCTACGCTGGCTGTCGCCGATAATCCAATGGAGCAGCGACACGCCCAGCCCCTCTCCTGCAGATTTGGCGACAATCACCGTATCGCGCAGCGCAGCCTCGACCTCGTCGACCGTCGAGAACGTCGCTGCCACCCACAGGGGAAACTCATAGGCCGCGATATTGGTCTTGCCGTCGACAGGGTCCTCGGCATACTCGGCATAACCCGGGAAATTGAGACCCGCCACGGCGAGGCCCGCATCGTTACCGCAATCGAAAAACATGGGATAGTTCTTGTAATCGATGCACATACCGATCACCGCGTGTGCCGCTGTCGCGTCGTCGATAAACGAATACGGAATGTGAAACCCGCGCGGCATCACGCGAACCTGTTGGCCGTAGTCAAAGCTCCAGTCGAGGTTGCGGCCCAGATACATGTGGCCAGAATTATCGGTAAATCGAATGCTCGTGCACATAGCGCCTCCCAGCTTTACGTTCTTGCTAAGGTTATTGTCACCAAACAAAAAGGCGCTAAACACAAAAGCCCGGACATGACAACAATGTCACGCCCGGGACAAAAGCACAGGTTCAATCCCCGATCAAATCACTTTAGACAAGTTTGCCGAGACAATGGTCGATCATGTGCTGGACCATTTGCGCCTCGAAGCCCACAAAGTCCTGCTTGCGCTCGCGCATCTTGCCGTCGACGATCACGTCATAAGCGACCTTGCACTTGATATAGCGCGTGGACTTGGTGACCTCCTCGTGCGTCAGGCAGCTCTCCTCCATCTTGCTGGCGCCCAGGCCAAACACCAGACGGGGGTTGTAGAGCACGTGGGGCTCGCCGGCATCGTCCAGGTAGACGCAAACCTTCTTGGTAACGCCAATCTGGTTAGCGGCAAGGCAGCCGGCATCGTCGAGCGACTTGATGGTATCGATCAGGTCCTGTGCGACCGACTTGTCCTCGACGGTCGCAACCTCGCAACGCTGGGACAGGATAGCCTCGTCGTGGCAAAGCTCTTTAATCATACGTTCCTCCATAGGGGTCGTTGTAACCGCTTAAGTATACGGTACCCACACATTCTCATGCGAAAAATACCGTCCGTCTGCTACAAAGCGCCGAACATCAACATGCGAGGAACAACAGCGTCGTAAAGGGGCTATAGTGGGTGAGTTCGTGTCAATCGGCCTAAACTCGGGGCCGAACAAGGAAAGGGTATGCATGGACGAACTATTTCACGTCAGCGAGCGCAAGTCCACAATCGGGACCGAACTCCGCGCTGGACTGACAACGTTCCTGGCGATGGCCTACATCATCGCCGTCAACCCCGCGGTGCTCTCGGGCGCTGGCATCGATGCGGGAGCGCTCGCCTGCGCCACCTGCCTGGGCGCCGGCATCATGACCATCTGCATGGGCATCTTCGCCAACCGCCCGCTCGCCTGCGCGTCGGGCTTAGGCGTCAACGCGATGATCGCCGGAATCACCACCACCGTCTGCGGCGGTGACTGGCATGTGGCCATGAGCGTCATCTTCCTTGAGGGCGTCGTCATCTTGCTGCTCGTGCTTTGTGGCCTGCGCGAGGCCATCATGGACGCCATCCCGGTTGTCCTGCGTCACGCCATCTCGGTGGGTCTGGGCCTGTTCATCGCCATGATTGGCCTGTGCGATGCCGGCATTATCACCGCCGGCGCCGGTACACTCGTCGGTCTGGGCGACATCACCTCCCCCACATTCATCGTCGGCATCATCTCCATCCTGGTGACAGTCGCCCTCGCCTGCCGCAACGTCCCCGGCTCGCTGCTCATCGGCATCGTCGTCGCCGTCATCGCCGGTATCCCCCTAGGTGTGACCCAGGCTCCGACCGGTATCATCGCCCCGCTCGACTTCTCGAGCATCGGTGGCCCCATCGCCGACGCCGGCGGCGTGCCCGCCATCGTCAAGGTCCTTACCGACCCCGCGCTCCTCGTCATCTCGTTCTCGCTGCTCATGAGTGACTTCTTCGACACCATGGGCACCGCGATGGCCGTGGCCAAGCAGGGCGAGTTCCTCACCGACGACGGCAACGTCGAGAATATCAAGGAGATCCTGATCGTCGACTCCGCCGCCGCTGCTGTGGGCGGTTTCATGGGCGTCTCCTCCATCACCACCTTCGTCGAGTCCACTTCCGGCGCCGCCGACGGTGGCCGCACGGGCCTCACCTCCGTCACCACCGGCGTGCTGTTCATCCTCGCCGCCTTCTTCTCCCCCGTCGTCTCCATCGTTTCCAGCGCCGCCACCTGCGGTGCCCTGGTCTACGTCGGCTACCTCATGATGAGCGAGGCCTCCGAGATCGACTGGTCCGATGTCTCGCAGGGCTTCCCGGCGTTCATGATCGTCGCCGGCGTGCCCTTCACCTACTCCATCTCCGCCGGCATCGGCCTGGGCTTTATCGCCTACGTGGTCGTCGCGCTCTTTAAGGGCGAGGCCTCGAAGATCAAGCCGCTCATGTGGATTGCAGCCCTCGCCTTCCTCGTCTACTTCTTTGTGGCGTAACGGCAAAGCTGTCAAAGCAGAGCGCCAAAGCGCGGAGTCGCAGCAAGCGGCTCCGCGCTTTTCTTTTAAAGCCAGGCAACGCATAGGCGCACGATGGATTGCTTCCCGAGTTTTGGCCATTTTGCCCTCCAAACGGCACTACCGCCGGCAACATCCAGCAGATACGCTGAATCTAGTCGTATAGGCCCTATGAGAACGGGAGCAACCGTGGCAGCCTTGTTCACGACTTCCAAACGCAATGACACTACCGCCGGAACCCATGTTGCCGAACCCGACGTTCGCCGTCGCATAGGACTCGCGCACGGCAGCTGGCGCCGCGTGACGCGCCGCATCGTCGTGGGAGCCGTATGCGCGCTCACGGTAAGCTCGCTGCTCATGCCGAGCGTCTCGCTCGCAGCGGAATGGGTCAAGGTCGGCGGCAACAAGTACAACACCGCGGCGAGCGACGAAGCCGGTACCTGGTCGTGGGACGGCGCCGACGACTTGAAGCTCAACAACTATAACGGCGGCGAGATCCAGGCCGCAGGCAAGCTCAACGTGAATTACTCGGGAACCAACATCGTCACTGCCGAATGGATCGAAAGCATCAACGTTTCTCATGGCACTAACGAGAATGCCGAGCTCAATATCCAAGGCGACGAGGGCGGCACGCTCAGTGTGACATCTACTGAGGACGCTATCCTCTCCACGGGTAATATCAACATCGACGGAGCCGGATCCGTCAACGCCACGAGCACTGGGTTTGATGCCATCAATGCCGGGGGTGATCTCGCTATCAAAGGTTCGGGCAACGTCAACGCCACGGGTGCATCGGATGGCATCAGGGCAAACGGCAATATCACGATTGACGACAGCGGAGCCGTCACCGCCAGGGCTACCAAGGACAAGGGTATTGGAACCGACAAGAACCTCACCATCAAGGGTGGCGGGACGGTCGAGGCAAGCTCAGCCGATGGTGAGGCCCTTTGGAGCGGCGGCAATATCAACATCTCGGACGGCAGCCAGGTCAAGGCAAGCTCCGAGAAAGACGCTGCCGTCGAGGCCAAGGGCAGCCTCGCAGCCACAAACGCCTCCCTCAACGTAAACGGTGTTGAATATGGCGTCTATGCCCACAAGGGCATCACCCTCGATCATGCAAACGTGACGGTCCGTGCAGGTAAAGGCAGATACGGTGGCGCCAACGCCCTCTTCACCTACCAGGACGACATCGTCGTCAAGAACGGCTCCACCGTGGACGCGTTTGCGGAAGGCGAGGTTTCGGCTGCATTCTCCACCAGAAACGATCGACCCAACGAGAAGGGCGGCCACATCTACATCAGCGACTCCGTTGTCAAGGCCATAGCCCGCTATGTCGAGAACGGCGACGGCCCCATCCCCTACAGCGAAAACCAAGATGGCGAGACGAGGCGCGAACCCCAAGGCGAGAACATCGGCATCATCGCCCAGACCAGCGAGGGCGTCACACCCGCAGTCATCTCGATCATCCGCAGCAAGGTAACGGCCGAAGGAGATACAGCGGCAATCTTTGCCCGTGCCATGAGCGCTGACGGCAAGACAATCGGCACCATCAAGATTGAGAACGCCGCCATCCAGACGCCCGAAGGCGGCAAGGTCATTGACTATCGCAAGCTCCGTGACGGCATCTACGAGGCAGGCCAAGCCATCGGCACGGGCGACGCCACGGTCGACTCCCTCTATATCAAAGCAGTCGCCAAAAGCACGACCACCGCACCTCCCGAGGTAGCCAAGCCGGAAGACCCCAAGCCCGACGAGACCAAGCCCGCAGAAAGCAAGCCCGCGGAGTCCAAGCAGAACCCCAAGCCTGAGGGCTCAAAGCCGACCAAGGCCGTTGCGGCTTCAACCACGAAAGCCAAGACTACCGGCGTGCTCGCGGCAACCGGCGACACCTCGGGTGCGGTCATCGTGGCAACCGTCCTTGCGGGAACAGCCGCTATCGCCGCAGGCACCATGGTGAGCCGCAAGCGCTCATAGACAGCTTTGACCTTTAACGCACGGGACGGCACCCACAGAAGTGCTAGCCTGCACACCGTTTAGCAACGCCACCGCCAAGCTCCCCTCCGGCGGTGGCGTTTTTCATTTGCGCCCGCGCGGCGCACTCGAATGTTCTTGATGCTGTCCAACCGGCATACGCTGGCGTGCGACAATTGAGGCTGCCGATATCACAACACTGAGAGAAGCCCGTCATGGAAGCGCATCAAAAGCAGATAACCGTTTATTCGAATCATACGGAAAGCGCGCCTGTCATCTACCTTCCTGTGGTCGTGGGCGACGGCAGCGAGGTTTATGAGTGTTGCCGAGAGCTCGACTGTCCGCCATTCACCCTCGTCACCATTGGCGGGCTCGATTGGAATCGCGAGCTGAGCCCCTGGGCATGCGACGGGACCGTACGCGATGCCGAGCCTTTCGGCGGCCAAGCTGCCGATTTTCTTGATGAGCTGCTGAATCAGATAATCCCCCAGGTCGAGTCGTCGCTTCCTCAGCCGCCCACCTGGCGCGGCATTGCCGGTTACTCGCTGGCGGGCCTCTTTTCGCTTTGGGCCCTCTGGCAGACTGATGCCTTTGACCGCGCCGCAAGCGCATCGGGGTCGTTGTGGTTTCCCGACTTTGTCGATCGCGCCAGCACGGCCCCTTTTGCCGGCAGCCCGCAAGCCGTCTATCTGTCACTCGGCAAAAAGGAGACCAAGACACCCAACCGCATGATGAGGCACGTCCTCGAAGACACACGCGCCATGGAAAAACTGCTCGGCGAACGTGGTATTCCCGCGACGCTGGAGCTCAACCCCGGCAACCACTTTGCCCAAACTGACCTGCGCATGGCACGCGGCATCCACTGGATACTGACGCATTAAAAATGGCGTCCACGCGTACATACGCATGGACGCCATTTTTAATTTGGCTGAACGCAGCTACTATTCAGCAGCCTCCTCAAGCTCGGAGACATCAAACTCAAAGTCGTTACCCGGCAGGATGGCGTTGAGCACAATGCCCACCAGTGAGCCCACGGCAAGGCCGGAAAGCGAAATGGTCACGCCGCCCAGCTCCAACACGATGGCGCCAGCAGTGCTGTAGGCAATGCCGAGCGAGAGCACGAGCACCAGAGCCGCCACCAGCACGTTGCGGTTGTTCTGGAAATCAACCTGGTTCTCGATAAGGTTGCGAACGCCCACGGCACTGATCATGCCGTAGAGCACAAGCGACACGCCACCGATAACGCATGCCGGCATAGCAGCGATCACAGCGGCAAACTTGGGGCAGAACGAAAGCACAATGGCACAGCAGGCGGCAATGCGAATCACGCGCGGGTCGAACACGCGCGTCAGGGCAAGCACACCGGTGTTCTCGCCATACGTCGTATTGGCAGGGGCGCCAAAGAGCGATGCCAAGATAGTCGCCAGGCCATCGCCGAGCAGGGTACGGTGCAGACCGGGATCGGCAATGTAATTGCGTTCGCAGGTAGAGCCAATGGCGGAAATATCTCCAATGTGCTCAATCATGGTCGCAAAGGCCAGTGGCATGATGGTGATAATGGCCGTCGTGGCAAGACTGCTATCGAACTGCGGTCCAAAGAGCGCGAACACGGTGTTGTCCCACACGACAGGTAGACCGACCCACGGCGCGGCGGCAACCCCCGAAAAATCAACCTCGCCCAGCACCGCCGCAACGGCATAGCTCACCACAACGCCCAGCAGAATCGGCACGATCTTGACCATGCCGCGGCCCCAAATGTTGCAGATGATGATCACGGCAACGGCAATAACAGCAACAAACCAGTTGGTCTGGCAGTTAGCAATGGCAGAGCTTGCCAGGATCAAGCCAATGGAAATGACGATGGGGCCAGTCACCACCGGCGGAAAGAAGCGCATGACACGCTTGGCGCCAAAGGCGCGGAACAGGGCCGCAAGCACCGGATAGAGCAGGCCGGCACAAGCTACGCCCAGGCAAGCGTAGGGCAAAAGCTCGGCCTCGCCGTTGGGCGCAATGGCGGCATAACCCGCGATAAAGGCAAACGAGGAGCCCAGGAACGCGGGCACCTTACCGCGCGATAGAAAATGAAACAGCAGCGTGCCGATGCCGGCGAACAGAAGCGTCGCCGAAACGGAAAGGCCGGTGAGCACGGGCACGAGCACCGTGGCTCCGAACATCGCAAACATGTGTTGCAAACCCAACACAAACATGCGCGGGCGGCCGAGCGACGATGCATCGTAGATGGCATCGGTGACGGCGGGCGTCGAAGACTGGGACATGGAAGTCCTTTCGAATGGAAGGGCGATCAGGCATATCGGATAACCTGCCCGAACGATACGATCCGAACCATTGTACGCGATACGCCACGTCTCGCACGTGCCGCCACCTGCAAACGCTAGCGCTATTTCCAAACGCGCTCGGCAATGCGCTTGACCAGCGCGATCTTTGCCCACTGCTCGTCCTCGGTCAGCTTGTTGCCGATCTCGCAGCTGGCAAAGCCACACTGGGGCGACAGGTACAGGTTCTCGAGCGGCACGTACTTTGCGGCTTCGCGGATGCGCCCGACGATAACATCCTCGTTCTCGAGCTCGGCCGCCTTGGTGGTCACCAGGCCCAGCACGACCTTCTTACCGGGGGCAACATACTTGAGCGGCTCAAAACCGCCGGCGCGCGGCGTATCGAACTCCAGATAGAACGCGTCAACGTCCTCATGCGCAAACAGGTACGGCGCGATGGGGTCGTAGCCGCCCTCGAAAGCATAGGTAGAGTGGTAGTTACCACGGCACACGTGTGTGTTAATGACCAGGTCATCGGGCTTACCCTCGATAGCCGCATTGTTGAGTGCCACGCCCAGCTCGCTCACCTTTTGCAGGTCGACCGGGCTCATGCCGGTCTTGGCGACAAAGTCGGTATCGCAGTAGATACCCCAGGTGCAGTCATCGAACTGGATGTTGCGGCAGCCCGCAGCGTACAGGTCGGCAATCACGGTACGATAGGCGGCTGCGATGGCGTCGGCAAGCTCCTCGTCGGTCTTATAGACGGCGCGCAGGCTCTCTTGCTGACCATCGCAGCGATCGAGCGTAACCTCGGAGAACGTCTGGATCGGTGCCGGGATGGTCTGGCGCGCGACCTGGCCCTCGCCCTCGAGGGCTTTGACAAACTTAAAGTGTGCAACGAAGGGGTGGTTCTCGCCGCTGATGGGGCCGGTCACCACGGCGGTATCGGCCGTGGTCTCCTCGTCGTGGAACATATAGCCGGTGCGCGAGGTGCGGCGCTCGACGCCGTTGAGACCCCACATAAAGTCGAGGTGCCAGTAGCTGCGGCGGAATTCACCATCCGTGATCACCTGCAGGCCGGCGGCCTTCTGCTTGGCCACTAAGTCGCGGATGGCCTCGTCCTCGACGGCCTTAAGGCCGGAAGCGTCGAGTTTACCCGCGGCATAGGCGGCACGCGCATCCTTAACAGCTTGCGGACGAAGAAAGCTGCCGACGATATCGGCGCGAAACGGCGCGTTCGGTTGAATCGAAGTGCTCATAGATATCTCCCTTTGCATTGGTTGCTTTACTGGGACAGAGTATGAGCGCTCATATGGCCATCGTAAAATATACGTTTATAACAGTTTGATATAGATGATTCCTATATCAGTCTGGACTGCCATAAAGAAATTTGACCCGCGCGGAGCACAGCAGCCTAGATGTGCTGACGAATCGCCTCGATATAGGCCTGACCGTAGCGCGTGAGCGTCGTGTTCTTGCGCGTGATAATGCCGATCTCCATATACTCGTCCACATCGAGCGGAATCGAGATAATGCCAGGGCCGTTGAGCTCGTGACTGATCACGCCCGAGCACACGGTGTAGCCGTTGAGTCCCATGGCCAAATTGAACAACGTCGCACGGTCGCGCACGCGGATGTTCTTGCGGCGCTCAAACGTCGAGGTCAGCTCCTCGGAATAATAGAACGAGTTATAGCTTCCCTGCTCATAGGACAGGAACGGGTAATCTTCCAGATCCTCGAGCGTTACGCGAGAGCGGCCCGCCAGCGGATGCTCGGCACACACGAAAACGTGCGGCGCGGCGCAGAAGAGCCCTTCGAATACGAGCTCGTTGGCCGCCAGCATGCGCTCGATAACCTCGCGATTGTGCTCGGACAGGTACAGGATGCCCAGCTCGCTTTTCATGTGCGCAACGTCTTCGATAATCTCGTGGGTCTGCTCCTCGCGCAGGGTAAAATCGTAGCGCGCGGCATCGAACTCGCGGATCACGTCGACAAACGCATTGACGGCAAAGGAATAATGCTGGCAGCTCACGCTAAAATGCGGCACCTGCTCGGACGCACCTTTATATTTGTCCTCGAGCAGATCGGCCTGATCGAGCACCTGGCGCGCGTAGCCCAAAAAGGTCTCACCCTCCTCGGACACGATAACGCCCTTGTTGGTGCGCTCAAAGATGTGCACGCCCATCTCGTTTTCGAGCTCGCGGATCGATGCAGTGATCGAAGGCTGCGACACAAAGAGCCGACGCGAGGCCTCGGTGATGCTGCCGCATTCGGCAACCTTAACGACATACCTGAGCTGCTGGAGCTTCATAGTGGCCTCCCTAGGCGTTCGCGACGCGCGGACCCGCCGCATCTGCCTGGCGCATAAACGGCGGCATCTCCCCCGTCGCGGCGCAGGCGGCAATCTGGTGCAGAGCCTTGGCAACTGCATCGTCCGCCGCGGCGCCGATATGCCAGCGCGCCGCAGCCGTGACGGCCTCGTTGGCGTTGGCGACTGCAACGGAGTTGGGGACGGCATCAATCATGGGCAGGTCGTTATCGGAGTCGCCGAACACGGCCACCTCGTCGGGCGTAAGGCCCAGAGCGCGCGCCAGTTCCAGCGCCGCGCAGCCCTTGTCCCAACCGGCCGGAAGAATGTCGAACAGGCGCACGCGATTGTTGGGGAACACAAGCGAGAGCTCTGGCACCTCGGCAGCAACGCGCTCACGTAGCTCGGCGAGCTCCTCACGCGAGCGGGCGCTCCAGATGTTCGCCTTGTAAATTGGAGCGTTGTCGATCGACGGACGGCACGGGGCCTCTTCGCCCTTGAGCCACGCGTTTCCGCCCGACTCCATGGCGCGGCGCACGCGCTCGGGGTCGCTCGTCACGCAATAGGCGTCGTTGTCCCAAAAGTCATCACCCAGGCTGTAGACCTTTAGATACGTATCGTCGGTCTCTTGCTCAAGGTAGTCGGCCAGGCGCATCAGGGCGTCGTTGTCGGTTGCGCGCGATGCGACCACCTCGCCGTCGACAAACATCACCTGCCCGTTGCAAAACGCACCGGTCGAGAAGCACTCGGAGCGATTGCGGAACATCCAGCCCATCGCGGACGGCTGACGGCCCGAAACCGGGCCAAAATGCAGGCCCGCTGCCTGCATAGCATGAATGCCATCGATGGCATAGTCGCTGGCGCCGTCTTGTCCAGCGGGAATCAGCGTATCGTCCATATCGGTCAGCACAAGTTTAATCATAGGGTCCCCTCGGTCATTCTCATCCCGTCTATTGTACCGACCTGCCAAAAAGGGACAGGTTTATTTTGGCAGGTTTTATCTGGGAAAACGCATCGCCCCAGTTGGTACCTGCCAAAATAAACCTGACCCTTTTTGGCAGGTGCGCTAGTATAGGGGGCAACAGATTCGATGCGGGAGTGCCGGCGGTGCAAACCACAAGGCTGAGAGGGCATGGGGCCCAATCCTTTGAACCTGTCAGTTAATGCTGGCGTAGGGAGCATGCCGCCTTTACAGGGGCGCTGTCTATGCACAGCGCCCCTTTTCTATGCCAAGGAGGCATGTGCAGTGATTGATTCGGAACAGCTTAAACAACGTGTAGTCAAGGCCGTGGACGAGATTCGCGCCACCAACCCGATGGCAGGCTCCATCACCAACACGGTAACGATCGACTTTGTCGCCAACGCGCAGCTCGCCGTGGGCGGCTCGGCCGCCATGGTCTATCTGCCCGACGAGGGCGAGGCGCTCGTTGCCGGCGGCGCCATCTATCTCAACATGGGCACGCTCTTCCCCATCTACGAACAGACGATTCCCCGTGCAGCCAAGGCAGCGCACGACGCCGGCAAGCCCTGGGTGCTCGACCCGGTGGGCCTGGGCATCGGCAGCCTGCGCACCCAGCTGGTAAGCGAACTCAAGCAGTACAAGCCCGCCATCGTGCGCGGCAACGCCTCCGAGATCATCGCGCTCGCCGGCCTGTGGGGTCTTGAGGGCGAGGCAGCCGATCTGAGCCGCGTGCGCGGTGTCGACACCACCGACACGGTCGATGCCGCCCGCGATGCCGCCGTGGCGCTCGCCCGCTACACTGGCGGCGCCGTAGTGGTCTCGGGCGAAGTCGACCTAATCACCGACGGCACAACCGTGGCCAAGTCCCACGGCGGCAGCCCGCTCATGTCAAAGATCACCGGTTGTGGCTGCTCGCAGGGCGGCGTGCTGGCTGTGTACGCCTGCGCTGCCGATCCGTTTACGGCAGCCATCTGTGGCACCGCCGTCTACAACGTTGCCGGCACGCGTGCCGCCGCTGTCGCCGATGCCCCGGCAAGCTTTAAGGTCGCCTTTATCGATGAGCTCTACCGCGCGACCGCCCAAGACATCGCCGATAACCAACTCGAGCTCGAGGAGGCATAAGCCATGTCCGAGCCCGCAACCAATGCCGGCATGAACACGCTCGTCGCCGTGGCCATCGCCCCGTGCGGCACCGGCGATGAGCTGTCCGCCGAGGTCGCCGAGGTCGTGCGCGTCATTCGCGAGAGCGGCCTTCCCAACCGCACCACCTCGATGTTCACCGAGATCGAGGGCGACTGGGACGAGGTCATGCAGGTCGTGCGCGACGCAACCTTTGTGTTGGCGAGCAAGGGCATCCGCACCGAAGTCGTGCTCAAAGCCGATATTCGACCCGGATTTACCGACACCATGACCGGCAAAATCGAGCGCATGGAAGCACAGATCAAGAAACAGGAGGAAGCACGATGAGCATCCGCGACAACCTTGATATCTCGGCCTATCTGGTACTCGGCCCCGAAAACACGCTCGGGCGCCCCGTGGGCGATGTGGTGGCCCAGGCACTCGACGCCGGCTTTACCTGCATCCAGGTGCGCTCCAAGGTGGCAAGCGCCCGCGAGATCATTGCGCTGACCGGCGACGCCGCGCAGGCAATCGCACAGGCCGGCAAGACCGGTCAGGTCGCCTTGCTGATTGACGACCGTCTTGACTGCGTACTCGCCGCGCGCGAGCAGGGTATTGCCGTCGACGGCGTGCACGTGGGCCAAAGCGACATTCCCGTCGAGGTCTGCCGCAAGCTTCTGGGCCCCGATGCCATCGTGGGCCTTTCGGCCCGTTGCGAAGAGATGCTCGAGTACGCCAAAACCGCCGACATGAGCCTGGTCGACTACCTGGGCATCGGCCCGCTCCACGAGACCGAGACCAAGCGCGACTGCGGACGCGCAGCCGATGGCTCCATCATCACCAAGAGCTTTGAGGACCTGGCCGCACTCCACGCGGCAAGCCCCGTGCCCATCGTGGTGGGCGGCGGCGTCAAGACGGCCGACTTGCCGCAGCTTAAGGCCACCGGCGTCGATGGCTTCTTTGTGGTGAGCGCCGTCTGCAGCGCCGATGATCCCTACGCCGCGGCCAAAGAGCTTGTCGACACCTGGCAGCAGGCATAGACATAGGCCGAGCAGCTGATTCGCAATCTCATATCTTCAATAGCGGAAAACGCATCCCGGTTCGAACGTCCATTCCGGGATGCGCTTTCCGTATGCGACCCTTACCCCGTCAGATACGCTTCCAACGCCGGCAAAGTCGCCTCCGCATCGTGGCGGCCGACCTGGTAGATGCGCTCGAGCTCATCCGGTTCGCGGCACAGCGACGGCACCTTCACCGATTCGCTCGGCCGCACCACAAAGACCTCGCCGGCAGCCTCGCGACGCGCCAGGTCATCGAGCGTGGCATTGTAGACCTCATGCCGATGCTCAAGCGCTGCAACAAACTCCGGGTAGTGACGGAACACACGACGCAGCATGGGCATCACGCTGTTGGGCTGCTTTACAAAGCCCGCCGGCTGCGTCAGCACCACCACGTTGCGGTCATACCCCTGCGCAAACAGCCATGCGCTGGGGATAGAATCAGCCACGCCACCATCCAGATACTTATGCCCGCCAATAGCAACGGGACGCGTCGCCACAGGAATAGCAGACGACGCCCGGATCCACTCGATATCGCGCTCGTCGCCATACGGCAAATCGTGATAGACAGCCTTGCCCGTCTCGATATCGGTACACACGCACGTAAATCGCATGGGACAGGCGCGATACGCCTCCAAGTCGATGGGATCGCGCTCAATGGGCACCTCATGATAGGCAAAATCGGCATTGAACATATCGCCGGTTCGCAGCCAGCTGGTCACGCTCGCATAGCGCTTGTCAATGCAATAGGCCTTGTTGTAACGAATGGCACGGCCGATCTGGCGCGATTTAAAGTTGTAGCCAAACGCCGCGCCCGCCGAGACACCCACCATATGGTCGCAGGTCAAACCGTGCTCCATCCAAACGTCGAGCACGCCCGCCGTATACATACCGCGGTAGCCGCCTCCCTCGAGCGCAAGCCCCACCGTGCGCGTCGTATCCGGCTGTGCCATGTGACCATCTCCGTTCCTGCGTTTTAAAACGGGACAAGTATACCCGTCAACATATATCGACTCAGTCGCATTTTCATCGAACATCGCATCGTCGCGCTACCGCTTGGCGAATAGTAGCCGCCCACAGCATGGACACCCATATATAATTGCGTATTGTTGTTTGCGCTACTCAGCTGTTATCAACAGCGAACATTAGCCGGCAAAGTAACTCAACAACGCAGCAAGGCGGGGGCCTGGATACACGCAAGGCGCCGAGCAACGACGCGTGTACACTACGAGCTCGCCCGACGCCATCCGCCCCGACCCCAGAAAGCCGCTTACAACATGGACACCGTCAGCAATTACACCGAAACGCTCGAAAAGACCGTCCGTGACCTTCTCGAGCGTCAGGATGATCTGATTAGGACGGCCTTTACCGACCAGCTCACCGGACTTGGCAACCGCGGCGGCTTTGCCCGTTCCCTAGAGGAAATCTGGGAGCAGGAACTGCCCGTGACCATGGCGTTTATCGACATCGATAACCTTAAGCACTGCAACGACGTCTTCGGGCATGACGAGGGCAACCGCTATATCTTGCAGGTAAGCCTCTATCTCAAGCTGTATATGAAGGTGGACGAGGCGGCGTTTCGCATAGGCGGCGACGAGTTTGCTATCCTGTCTACGATTGCGACCGAGGACGACCTCGCCGAGCGCCTGGAACACTGCCGAACGGTCCTACTCAAAAACAACGATTCCGAGATGCCTCACTCGTTTAGCTACGGAGTGTCGCACGCCGACCCCGCCCTGGGTGAAGTCTCCAATCGCATGACACTCGATGCCGACCATCGCATGTACGACTACAAGCTACGCCATGCCATGCATCTTGATCGACGCAATATCGCGCAAGTCCACACCGACGACTTCGAAATAAGCGATCGCGTTTTTGACGCCTTTTCGATGCTCAACGAAGGCCGTTATTGCTTTATCGAGAACTTGGACAAACATCGCACCCTTTGGTCACAAGGCGCCCTGCGCGATCTCGGTCTTCCTTCTGAGCATGTAGACAACTGCCACGATTACTGGAAAACGCGCGTCCACCCCGATGACCTCGAGGCCTACATCAACGACATCGACCAAATCTATAATGGCTCCAAACACCGCCGCGTCATGCAGTACCGCATGCGCAATGCCGCGGGCGACTACGTCCTCTGCCGCGCTCGCGGGTTTCGCATCGACGGCGACGGAAATACCCCCTCGCTCTATGTCGGCGAACTTGTTAACCACTCACTCGCCGAGACCGTCGACGCCGCCACGGGCCTCGGAACGCAGCGTATGCTGATCAACGCTATCGATGCCTGCCGTCGCGACCGTTGCGAGACGGGGCTTATAGCGGTCCGCGTTTGTGGCACGGCAAAGTTCAACGAGCTCTACGGGGCCGAGGCTGTCGACAACATGCTCGCCGAATACGCAGGCCGCATGTTATCGATCACCCGCGGCAGAAGTCGCGTCTTCCGCTCGCGAAACGCCCAGTTCGTCGTGCTCAGCAACGATCTGGACCACGAGGCATTCGAGCAACTGACCCATCATCTTAAAGAGGCCGTTTTCGCTCCTGTTCGAATCGCGAACGACACCATTACCCCCGTCTGTCTTGTCGTCCCGGCCTTTTACGAGCGCTTAATCAATCAAGCGACCGCTGTTTTAGGCGAACTCGACCGTCGTCTTCGCGCCGCCGGCGGGCTTGCCCCCAACGACAGCCTCCCCATACCCGAGATTGAGCGTAAAAGCGCCGTCGCCGAACGCATCGATACGCTCACGGGCCTCTATCGACCCAGCGAGTTTATGCGGCGCGCCAACGCATTTCTGAGGACAGGGCGCGACGGCGCTTGGTGTATCGCCACCGTCGACATGGGTCATATGCGACTGTTTAACGAATGGCACGGACAGGCCGAGGGCGACCGCGTGCTCGCCGATGTGGGCACGGTCCTCAAAGACATCGAGAATGCCGAGATGGGCGTCGCAGGATACTGGGGCCAAGACGACTTTTGCATTCTCATCCCCTTTGAGCACGACACCGTCCATCAAATCTATAACCGCGTTCGCGCCGCCGTGGCCAAGCATGATGACGGCGTGGGTTTCTGGCCGTCCATGGGCGTTTGCCCCATCGACCCCAACGAGGAAATCACCATCGACGCGCAGGCCAAGGCCATGTTTACCAATCGGCGCGCAAAAAACGACTTTAAGGAGCGCGTCGCCATTTTCCGCCCCGAGGAGTACGAGCGCGAAACCGCGTTCCACCGCACGCTGACCGAATTCCAGTATGCGTTCTCAAACGGCCGCATTACCTACTACCTGCAGCCCCAAGTCGACATGGAAACTGGCGAGATCGTTGGCGCCGAGGCGCTCACGCGCTGGATTGGCAAGGACGGTTCCCTCATTTCGCCTGTAACGTTTATCCCCGCACTCGAGGAAAGCGGCTTTGTAGTGACGCTCGACAAGTACATTTGGCAGGGCGTCGCCTCGTGGCTGCGCGAGCGCATCGACCGGGGGCTTCGCGTGGTTCCGATCTCGCTCAATGTGTCGCGCGTGGATATCCTTGCCTGCGACGTTGCCGAACATATGGGAGCACTTGCCGCCCAATACAACCTACCGCCCGAACTTATGCGCATCGAGATCACCGAGACAGCCTATACGGGAGAATCCGAGGCCGTGGATAAACTGACTGCCGACCTGCACACCCGCGGCTTCTCAACCTATATGGACGACTTTGGCACCGGCCAGTCCACGCTCGCGATGCTCAAGAACGTCAACGTCGACGTCATCAAGCTTGACCGCACGTTTGTTCCCGCCGACGGAGATCAAGGCCGCAGCGCGCAAATCATTACATCAATGCTCGATATGGCGCAGTCGCTCCATCTGCCCGTCGTGGTCGAAGGCGTCGAGACAAATGAGCAGGCGAACATGCTACGACAGATGGGCGCCCGCTACGCTCAGGGCTTCCTCTACTACCGCCCCATGCCGGCGAATGATTTTGAGACATTGCTCGATGGTGACAATAACAACTGATACGCTCGCGCGCAAAACGCCACCGCCGAAGGGGGCATTTGTCTCCATTAGCTAACTTATATCCCCAATTCAAACCGAATTGGGGATATGATACAAACCGTTGTTCTGCCCAAGGAGGTTATTCATCATGAACGAGTCATACCGCTTGGGCGAGCAATCGATTATTGCCTATCTTCAGCGACTTGCGAATGGTGTCTCGACCGCCGAACTCGATGTTTCCGCGCTACCTGCTGAGCTACGCGCCGTTGGTGAGCAACTGCAAAAGACGCATGCCACCCTGCAACAGGAGCGCCAGCTGCTTGAGTGCAACGCCTATATCGATCCGCTCACCAACTTGGGCAACCGCGGCGGACTCGACCGTCACGTCGAGCAGCTCTGGCGCAAAGGCGACCCCTTCACCTGCGCCTATATTGACATCGACCATCTCAAGCATTGCAATGATAAGTTTGGCCACGCCGAAGGCAATCGCTATATTCTGAGCATCTGCCGCACGCTCTCCGAAACCATAGAACACGATGAGATGCTGTTCCGTATCGGTGGAGACGAGTTTGTACTCGTGTCCCCCACGGCAAGCGAAGCTGAGCTCGAGCAGCGTATGGAACAGGCCCGTGCCGATCTAATCGAAGCAACCTCCGGCGGCAAAGCGCCCATGATCGCTAGCTTTAGCTTTGGCTGCTCGCGCGTCGATCCACTTGCCGGCGACACGCGTCGCCAGATGACGATGGATGCCGATCGCAAGATGTATCGTTATAAGCTTATGCATCGTGTGCAGCAGCCGAAAGACAATGGCGCGCCGCAACACCCAATTGCCGAGCAGCTTCCGTGCAACGACCGGGTGTTCCAAGCGATCTCCATGAGCTCCGAGACGCGCTATCCGTTCATCATCAATCTCGATACGGGCGAATCGCAATGGTCGGTCAACGCCGTGCGCGATTTTGATCTGCCTTCCCAGCACCCTTTTAACTCGGTCGACATGTGGCTTGCCCGCGTTCACCCCGAGGACCGCGACAACGTACGCGCCGAGCTCGATATGGTGATAAACGGTACGTGGCACTTCCATTACATGCAGTATCGCGTAATGGACGCCACCGGAGCGTACGCGTTGTGCGACTGCACGGGCTACCGCTTGGACGGCACCGATACCGAGCCTAGCATGTACGTGGGCATTATCATCAACCGAAGCCTAGCGGATACGACCGACTCGGTAACGGGCCTGGGCGATGTCCACGCCCTGGTCAACGCTATTGGAGAGATGCGCCGCGTGCCGCGCGAGGCAGGCTTTATTGCCATTAAGGTCGACGATATCGCCGAGGTCAACGCCCGCTTTGGATTCGACGCAGGCGACCGCGTGCTCGCCGAAAGCGCCGCCTGCCTCATGGATTGTTCGCGCGGCAAGGGCCGCCTGTTCCGCTCGACGGGGCCAACGTTTGTGGCGCTTTTCGACGACCTTGATCCCGAAGAGACCAACGCGATTGCAGAGGAGATCGAGCGGTTCCTGGGTTCGCCTGTGCTCATCGGATCGCTTGAATACCAGCCGCCCATTCGCGTGGCCACGCTCCATCTGGACGCTGTCGATCGACAGCCCGTTTCCATTTTGAATGAACTCAAAGCGCTGCTTAAAGAGGCGCCGCAAGTACCGGGCACCAAGCTGGACTAGCACCACGGGGCGCGATGTGAAACACAAACCGTTTTGCACCGCGCCCCACGCCATCTGCCCTCTCGTGCGATAATCCTCCGCAGAAGTCACCAACAGCAGAGGGAGTTTGTGATGAAGGTTCTTTTGGTCAATGGCAGCCCCAAGGCAAACGGCAACACCGCTCGCGCGCTTGCCGAAGTCGCCGAGCAATTACACGCCGAGGGTATCGACAGCGAGGTATTCCAACTGGGTGCCAAGCCCATCCGCGACTGCATCGGCTGCGGTCAGTGCGCCAAGCTTGGCGGTCGATGCACCTTTGATGACGACGTGGTAAACGAGCTCATTGCCACCGCCGAGCAGGCCGACGGCTTTGTCTTTGGCTCCCCCGTCTACTACGCACACCCCAGCGGCCGCATCCTCTCTGCCCTCGACCGCGCGTTTTATGCTGGCAGCAAGGCCTTTGCGCACAAGCCGGGCGCCGCTGTCGCCGTTGCCCGCCGCGGCGGCACGTCGACCACGTTCGATGTACTCAACAAGTACTTCACCATCAACCAGATGCCCGTGGTCGCCTCCACCTACTGGAACAACGTCTTTGGCGCTGCACCGGGCGAGGCCGACGGAGATGCCGAGGGTCTGGCCACCATGCGAAACATCGGCAAAAACATGGCCTGGCTCCTGCGTTGCATCGAGGCAGGCAAGGCTGCCGGCATCGATGCCCCCGAGGCCAATCGCGAGCGCACCAACTTTATCAGGTAGAACGGCGGAACATGAATATCCAGATTTTTGGTACCAAAAAGTCCTTCGATACTAAGAAGGCTCAGCGCTTCTTTAAGGAGCGCCGTATTAAGGTGCAGTTTATCGACCTTAAGGAAAAGGAGATGAGCAAGGGCGAGCTCACGAGCGTCATGCAGGCGGTCGGCGGCATCGACAAGCTGCTCAACCCCAAGGCCAAAGACGAGGAGACACTCGCGCTCATCCAGCACCTCACGCCCAGCCAGCGCTTCGACAAGCTGCTCGAGAATCAGCAGGTGCTAGCCGAGCCCATCGTGCGCAACGGCAAAAAGGCGACCGTCGGCTATTGCCCCGATGTATGGGGAGCCTGGGAGTAGCCTGTGTTATTTGTCGGCTCGTGGGTATAAGAGCGAGCGTTTGGCATATGATTCAACTGTAAGCCATGTCTAACAAAGGAGGGCACATGCCCAACAAGCCCGTGAAGATCATCATGCTTACCGGCTACCTCGGTGCCGGCAAGACCACGCTGCTCAACCACATCCTCGCCAACGACGGCGGCATCCGCGCCGCCGTCATCGTCAACGATATCGGCGAGATCAACGTCGACGCTAACCTTATCGCCGACGGCGGCCTTTCCGAGACCGACGACCTCATCCCCCTTACCAACGGCTGCATCTGCTGTACCCTTTCGGAGGACCTCGCCAACCAGCTGCAGGGCATCGCCGATTCGGGCGACTTTGACTACATCATCATCGAGGCCTCGGGCATCTGCGAGCCTATCCCCATCGCCTACACCATCTCGAGCTTCTGCGACGAGGCCAAGGTGGGCGGCGAGCCCAAGCTCGCGCTCGATAACATCGTTGCCGTGGTCGACTGCGCCCGCATGTACGACGAGTTCAACGGCGGCCGCGACCTGCTGGCCGAAGATATCGACGAGGACGACATCGAAAGCCTGCTCATCCAGCAGATTGAATTCTGCTCCACGCTGATCCTCAACAAGACCGACACCGTGACGCCCGAGCAGATCGCCGAGCTCAAGGCCATCGTGCGCAGCCTGCAGAAGGACGCCGTAATTGTCGAGGCTCAAAACGGCGAGGTCCCCATGGAGGAGCTGCTCGACACCGACCGCTTCGACTTTATGCGCGCCTACAACTCCGCCGCTTGGATCGAGGCCATGGAGCATCCCGAGGAGCACGACGACCCCGAGGTGCTCGAGTACGACATCGAGACCTTTGTGTACTCACGCCGCAAGCCGTTTGACCTGCAGAAGTTCACCGATTTTGTTGAGCAGGAGTGGCCCGACGAGGTCATTCGCGTCAAGGGCCCGCTGTGGCAGACCGGCGATCCGGACATGTGCTACATGTTTGAGCAGGCCGGCCACCAGATGCGCCTGATGGAGAACGGCCTGTTCGTCGACTCCGCGCCCGAGGGCGAGAAGCAGAAGATCATCGACGAGAACCCCGAGATCATGCAGATTTGGGACGACGAGACGGGCGACCGCATGACGAGCCTGTGCATCATCGGCCGTCACATGGACAAGGATGCACTCATCGCCTCCCTCGATGCCTGCCTGACTGACTGGCACCGCGCCTAGGTTTATCCAAGCGGGCATTTTTCCGCCTACGTAACCGCCAAACCACCACGAAGGTGCCCTTCGTGGTGGTTTTTCGTTCTGAGCCAAGGAGATTCATGTTCAACATCGTGCTGTATGCACCCGAGATTCCGGCCAATACGGGCAATATCGGCCGTACCTGCGTGGTCACCGGCGCCCATCTGCATCTGGTGGAGCCACTGGGCTTTTCGCTCGATGACAAGACGGTACGTCGCGCCGGTCTGGGCTACTGGCAAAACTTGGACGTGACGACCTATGCCGGCTGGGAGGATTTCCTTGCGCGCAACGGCCTCTCCCCCGCCGACGAGCGCATGCATCTGCTGACCAAAAAGGCGCGCCGAACCTATGCGCAAAGTACCTACCGCGACGGTGACTATTTGGTCTTTGGCAGCGAGAGCTCGGGTATTCCCGAGGAGCTGCTCGCTGCGGCGCCCACGCGCTGCGAGCGCATCCCTATGCTGCGCGATTGCGACTCACTCAATAACGCCGAGGCTTGGGAAGCCCACGAGGAATCGCTCGGACATACCGAGGACAGCCACGAAGCCATCCTTCAACAGGATATCTGCGGCAACTTCGTCGACCCGGACGACTACCGCATCAGCGCACTCAACCTCTCCAACAGCGCCGCCATCGTCCTCTACGAGGCCCTGCGCCAAACAGGCTTTCCGGGAATGTGACAAAGGGACTGCCCCTATTTTCACATTCAAGCACCATGTCGATGACACACACCTAATTGATGCTCTAAATAACGGACCATCGCTTTTAATCAGAATTAACTAGAATAAAATGAAGTTAAACGGCGGTGTGAAAGGAGAGCCTTGTGGAATATCTCGAGAACCCGTTTACCCCCAGTTTTGGTGAGGTTCCTGCTCATCTCGCTGGCAGACAACAGATTATTCGGGATTTGGACCGTGCCTTCTTGAGCCAGCGCAGGCGCCCAGAATTGACCTCGATCTTCTCAGGCGCGCGTGGAACCGGCAAAACCGCTCTCATGTCGTCGCTCGCGACAAGGGCGGAATCCCACGGCTGGATAGCCGTAAAGACGACCGCGCTCCCTGGAATGCTTGAGGAAATCGAGTTCGGGACGAAACGCGCCGCAGCCCATCTCATCGACTCGTCCAGTCACTTCGAAGTCACCGGTCTCGGAATTGCACCGCTCGGCAGCATCGAGGTCGATCGCGTTCACGATGTCTCAACCTGGCGTTATCGCATGAGCGACATCATCGACCAGCTCAACGAGGCGGGCACCGGTCTGCTCGTCACGGTTGACGAGGTGGACCCGACACTCGACGAGATGATTCAGCTCGCAGCGACGTATCAGCACTTTGTGACCGATGGGAAACGCGTCGCCCTGCTCATGGCGGGACTTCCCAACAACGTATCGACGCTACTGAACCACAAGACGGTCTCGTTCCTTCGCCGCGCCCAACAATATCATCTGGGTCGCATTGCCGACTATGACGTGCGCGAGGCCCTAATTCGCACAATCCAGGAAAACGATCGCCTAGCAGATGCTGAGGGAATCGATAGAGCCGTTCGCTCTATCTCTGGTTTTCCCTTCCTATTGCAACTCGTAGGCTACCGTGCCTGGGATCTCACAAGCGATTCGAAGGAAATCTCGTCACGCGACTTTGACCTGGGAATCAAAATCGCGCGCGACGAGATGGACGACCGAATCCTCGCGGCAACCTATCGGGAACTCACTGCAGAGGACAAGCGATTCCTCATCGCCATGCTCGATGACGAGGAAGAGTCCACTACCGCTGACCTTGTCGAACGCCTTAAGCGTTCGCCGCAGCAGGTCTCCCGCTACCGACGCCGCATGATAGATGCCGGCATCATTGGAGAACGCGGGCGCGGAATCGTCGCTTTTGAATTGCCATTCTTCCGCGACTACCTCGCCGCTCAATGCGTGAAATAGAAGTCAACGTGACAAAGGGGCAGTCCCTTTGTCACATCGTTTAGAGGTAACGGCCGGTAATGCTCTTGGAGCAGGCAGCAATGTCGGCTGGCGTGCCGGTGCAGACGATTTGCCCGCCGGCGTCGCCACCGCCCGGGCCCATGTCGATCACATAATCGGCGTTACGGATAAGGTCGAGATCGTGCTCGATCACGACAACTGTGGCGCCCTTGGCAACGAGGCCGTCAAACACACTCAGCAACACCTGAACATCGAGCGGATGCAGGCCGATCGTGGGCTCGTCGAATACGAATACGGCATCGTCCTGCACACGGCCCACCTCGCTCGCGAGCTTAAGGCGCTGCGCCTCGCCACCCGAAAGCGCCGGCGTGGGCTCGCCGAGCGTGAGGTAGCCCAGGCCCAGATCGTGCAAGGTCTGCAGACGCGTCTGAACTTTCTTGAGTCCCACCGTGGCGTCGAGCGCCTCGTCCACGCTCATATCCATGAGCTGCGGCAACGTAAGCAGGCTCCCGTCCTTGCCCTCACGATGGATATGCGAAGCCGCGTCTGCATAACGCGAGCCGCGACATGCCGGACAGACGATCTCGACGTCGGGCAAAAACTGCACGTCGAGCGATATCGAGCCCGTGCCATCGCACGTAGGGCAGCGCAAAGCGCCAGTGTTGTAGCTAAAGGCACCCGCCTTGTAGCCGGCTGCCTTGGCCTCGGGCGTACGGGCGAAGGCGCGACGCAGCTCGTCATGGATGTCGGCATAAGTCGCCACCGTCGAGCGCACGTTGGCGCCGATAGGCGTGGCGTCAATCAGGTTTGCGCGCGTGATGCCCTCGGCATCGACCCAACGCACGTGCCCCGGCAGGCGCTCGCCAGCTGCCTGCGCCTTGAGTGCCGGAATGAGCGTCTCGAGCACCAACGTCGTCTTGCCCGAGCCCGAAACGCCCGTCACCGCGACGAGACGGCCGCGCGGGATATCGACTTCGAGTGGCTTGACGGTATGAATGGTATCGGTCGCCATGCGGATATGGCCCCGGTCGAACATTTCCTCGTCAGTCACCTGCGGGCGCAAGCGCTTGGGGTCTGCGCGTAAAAACGGCGCGATGCGGCTGCCCTGCGCGTGCTCGATCTCGTCCACCGTACCGGCGGCGATCACATTACCGCCTCCTGCTCCGGCAACGGGGCCCATCTCGACCAGATAATCGGCTTCCGCCAGCACGCGCGCATCGTGGTCGACAACGACCACGGTGTTGCCGTCATCCACCAGGTCGCGCATCACGCCCACCAAGCCGTCGACATTGGCAGGATGCAAGCCGATCGAGGGCTCGTCCAGCACATAAAGCACGCCCGTCGATCGGTTGCGCACCACGCGGGCAAGCTGCACGCGCTGGCGCTCGCCCGTGGAGAGCGTGGCGCCTGCGCGATCGAGCGAAAGGTAATCGAGACCCAGGTCGACCAGACGACGGGCCACGCTCAAAAACGAATCGCAGATATCCGCTGCCATGGGTTGCATCTCGGCCGGCAAGGATGCGGGCACCCCGCGCACCCACTCAATCGCCTCACCCAACGTCATGGCCGCCGCCTGCGCCAGATTGATACCGCGCACCTGGGGTTGGCGCGCGGCCTCGGAGAGGCGCGTGCCGCCGCAGTCACGGCACGGGCCCTCGCGCAAAAAGCGAGCCACGCGTTTGAGGCCCTTATCGTCCTTAACCTTGGCGAGCGCATTCTCGACGGTATAGACGGCGTTGTAATAGGTAAAGTCAAGCGGCGTGGCGCCCTCGCCGTTTTTGGGAACGTAGAGAATATGCTTCTTAACCGCCGGACCATGGAACACGATGTCGTGCTCTTGAGGTGTGAGCTGGTTAAACGGCACATCGGTACGCACACCCATCTCGCCGGCTACCTGCTTCATCAAGTCCCACATGAGCGTGCCCCAGGGAAGCACCGCGCCTTCGTTGATGGTCTTGGACTCGTCGGGCACCAGGCTCGCTTCGTCCACCTCGCGCATGACACCGGTACCGCCACAGGTGGGGCATGCACCGCCGCTATTGAAAGCCAAATCCTCGGCACTCGGCGCGTAGAACTCGCGACCGCATGTCGAACACATGAGCGGCAGGCCTGCGGCCACGTTAAGGCTCGGCTCCACACGCGCCCCGCAATGTGGGCACACGTGATGGGCACAGCGGCTAAAGAGCAAACGCAGACTGTTGTTGAGCTCGGTCATGGTGCCAAAGGTCGAGCGTACGCCTGGCACACTAGGGCGCTGATGCAACGCGAGCGCCGCCGGCACGTGCAGCACTTCATCCACCTGAGCGTGCTCGGCCTGGGTGAGCCGACGGCGGGTATAGGTGCTGAGCGCCTCCAGGTAACGGCGCGAGCCCTCGGCATAAAGAACTCCCAGCGCCAGCGAGCTCTTGCCCGACCCCGACACGCCGGCAATACCCACGAGCTTTCCCAGCGGAATATCGATATCGATGTTCTTGAGGTTGTGGACACGTGCACCGCGCACCTCGATAGCACTTGGTTGTTGCGACACCGTCATCACTCCCCTTCCCGTTGATCGAATATGACAAGAGGACTGTCCCTTTGTCACATTACTCGTACCGTGCCTGCCTGCGCCAGTCTTCGCAGGTCAAATACGTAAAGCACTCGGTACGTACATCGCCCATAAGCTCGCAGGGCACGTCGCGCTCAACGTGATGCGGCGCGAATCCACACTTTTGCTGAACGCGTAACGACTTGTTATTGCCCTCGTAATATCCGCACCAAAGCGCCTTGCAGCCAAGCGTTTCGAACGCATAGCGCTGCATGGCTCGCACCGCCTCGGGAGCAAAGCCTCGGCCCCAGAACGGCTTGGCGACCCAATAGCCCACCTCGAACTCGAGTCCGCCTCTTTGGCTGTTCGACTCGCAGCGAGGCGGCATGAGCCCGATGCTGCCCACGGGCTCGTCTGCCTCAGCCAGGCAAATGGCAAAGGTATGGGGCGCCGCAAAGACCGTCCGAATGATCTCCCTGCTCTCCTCAATGCTTCGATGGGGCGGCCAACCCGCAGCCGGCCCCACGTCCGGATCGCTCGCATATGCAAACAGGCTCGCCGCATCCGTCTCGCGCCACGGACGAAGCGTCAAACGCTCGGTATGAATCACCATGTTTTGACCTCTCTCAGACATCGATGTGACAAAGGGACTGTCCCTTTGTCACATTACTCGTGCCATAAAATGCGATCGCGAATGTATGCGCCCAGCATGGGCACGGTAAACCGGACCAGGCCGTATCCGGCGGCCTCGATGACGCGCTCGCGAATCAGGCTTGCGCGATATTTACTCGCCCAGCTCTGGGTGCGATCACAGCGCTCAATGATGTCCGCCATGCGCGTCGGCTTGCCCTCGTCAACCGCCATGGCCTCGATAAAGAGACGCTGAGGGCTGCGCAGCCCGTAATACAGAGGCGCGTCAACCGCTTCGTAGAACTCGGAGACGGCATCCGCATGACCAGCCTCGACATCGTGCCTTTCGATGACCTGCGAGCCACGCCGGACAGCAGAGCGCCACATGTAATATCCCACCAGCTGGACCATGTAGGGATGCCCCATACTCTTGCGTGCCGCAAGGTCCGCCGTCTCCGCGTCAACGTGAAGGCCTGCGTCTTTGACCGTCTGGATATATGAATCGCGCACCTTGGGCAAAGAAATCGCCCCCAGTGTACGCTGCTGAGCACGGCGCAAAAACGTCACGCTCGGCTCTTCGAGCAGATCGTCAACCATACTGGGCAAGCCGGCAAATACCAGCGCAAGACCGCACTGGTCGCTATCGGGCAGGCCCGTAGCATCCTGATCTCCGAGCACCTGCTGATAGAGAACGGCAAGAGCCGCCAGTTCCTCGATTGACGCAGATTGTGCCTCGTCAATCGCAAACAGTATGCCCTTGCCTGGACCGAGCTTCTTGAGGCGCTCGTTGACCAGCCCTCGTAACGTCTCGCCCTTTGCCCGCGCCGCCTCGACCGACATCCGGCCAAACGACGGCCCGAACTCCATTGACGTCACAACGGGTTTATTCGAGCGAAGCGCGTCGGCTAAGCGGTCGCATAAGCCAAGCGAAGCGGAATCGGAGACAACCGCCCATCCGCGCTCGCTGGCTAGACGTTGCAGCTCCCGCAGGAGAACCGTTTTGCCGCAGCCGCGGTTTCCCGTAATGAGCATGAGCCTACCCGGCGCTCCGGCGCCGTTATCGAGCCCTTCCTCGAAATCTTCGATGACCGACTCGCGACCGATGAGTATCGGGGGCCGCTTACCAGCTGTGGGCTTAAAGGGATTTGGATTCATATCGGCCTCCTCGGATTGGCAAACCCTGATAATAGTTATACCAACTTATACCGAGTTATACCAACAGCAGGTGACAAAGGAGCCGCCCTTCTATCACCTATGGCCGAAAAACTCGGCGTCTGCTACTCGCCAGGGGCGGAAGGTGGCGGGATCGATCTTTACGTGCGCCACGGTGGGTACGTCGTACCATTTGACCGTGTAACCGGCGCCGTGGGCGCAAAAGACCGAGTCGGGCGTGTTGGGCAGATCGGCCTCGGGTTCATAGGCCGCCATCTCGATTACGCGCTCGGCATCATGACAGGGCGCGTAACCGGCGAACTCCAGGTACAGATGTCCGCGACCGCTCGTGTAGGCAGCCACCTCCAGCGCATAATCCTGCACCTCGGATGCCGGCACGCGACCCACAAGCTTCGCCCGGCCTCCCGCCATCGTCGGCGGCTCGTACTCGGCACCCATGCGCGTGGCATCCGAGAGCGCCCGGCCCACGCACTCCCCCGGCACCTCGAGCTCAAAGTGGTACCACGGCTCCAGCAGCACGGCTGCGCCGGCCTCACGCGCCTGCATGAGTCCTTGGCGAATCGCACGGTACGTGGCCTGGCGAAAATCGCCGCCCTCGGTGTGTTTGGCATGCGCGCGGCCGCCCGTGAGCGTAATGCGCACATCGGTGATGGGCGAGCCGGTCAGCACGCCCAGGTGATCGCGCTCCATGGCGTTGGTGAGCGCCAGACGCTGCCAGTTAAGATCGAGCTCGTCGGTCGAGGTCACGGTGCCAAACTGCACGCCCGACCCCGCCGGCAACGGCTCCAAGCGCAAATGCACCTCGGCATAGTGGCGCAGCGGCTCAAAATGGCCCACACCCTCGACCGGCTGCGAAATAGTCTCCTTATAGAGAATGCCGCCGGGCTCAAACCCAACCGTAAGACCAAAGCGATCGTCCAGCACCCGCTGCACGACCTCGAGTTGCACGGCGCCCATCAGCTGCAAATGAATCTGCTCAAGATGCGTATTCCAGCTTACGCCGAGCATGGGATCTTCGTCCGCCAGCTCAGTCAGTGCTTTGAACACCGCATGGACGTCGTGTTCGCCCGGAAGCACCGTATAGGTGAGGACCGGCGCAATGACGGGCGCATCGCCCGCGGGTTCCGCGCCCAAGGCGTCCCCCGGGCGAACGTGCGCAAGACCCGTCACGGCACAAATACCGCCAGCAGCAACTTCTTGGGCAAGCTCATACTTCTCGCCGTTATAGATGCGTACCTGATCGACCTTCTGTTCCCATGCCTCGGCACCGGAACGTCCGTCAATCATCTGTTTGGCATGCAGCGTGCCGCCGGTCACTTTAACCCAAGCCAAGCGCTCGCCACGATCCCCGCGGCTAACACGATAGACGCGCGCGGCAAACTCCGGGAGCCACGCCTGCTCACGCATCAGCGCGCATATGCCATCCAGCAGCTCGTCCACGCCTTGGTCCTTGAGCGCCGAGCCGGCAAAGCAGGGAAAGAGCTTGCGCTCGGCAACCATGCGCGACAGCGTTGCGACGGAAAGCTCACCCGCTTCAAGAAACTCCTCGAGCGCCGCCTCGTCCAACGCAGCAGCGTCCTCCTGAACGGCGCCGCCCACCAGCAGTTCGTTGGCATCCAGGCAGCCCTCGGAAAGACGCTGTCCCAACTGTGCCAGCAAAACATCGCGGCCGGGATGCTCCAAATCGATCTTGTTGATAAAGATGAACGTCGGGATGTCATAGCGCGCAAGCAGGCGCCACAGGGTTTCGGTGTGCCCCTGCACGCCATCGTTGGCACCCACAACCAAAATCGCGTAGTCGAGCGCGCGCAGCGTGCGCTCCGCCTCGGCCGAAAAATCGACGTGGCCGGGTGCATCTACGAGCATGACGCGGGTATCGCCGTGGTCGAACACGGCCTGCGACGAGAAAATCGTGATGCCGCGCTCGCGCTCGATCGCGTTGGTGTCCAGGTGCGAGTCGCCATCGTCCACGCGGCCGCGCTTGCGAATGCGGCCCGCGTTGAACAGCATGGCCTCGGCCAGCGTGGTCTTGCCGGCATCGACATGTGCCAAGATTCCAACGACCGCTTGCTTCGACATGGCTCTCCTCTTATTGCAAGCCCATCGCACGCGGCAACGGGCGTTCTCGTTCCACACTGGATGATACAATTTACGGGCCGGCGGGCGAAGCGGGCCCTATCCCCCGACCGAGCTCATCGCCCCGCATTGCCGCGCGGCGATTTTCGTAGGTTCGCGCCTTGCGAAAGCCGGCACCTCCCCTTTTTGTCTGCCGGTCTCATTTGAGGCGGTAACAATGCGAGTCCCACAACGACGCGTTTTACCAAAAATGGCCCCACTCGGGGCCATTTTTTATTTGAGCTGGGTGATGATACGTGCCTTGGCTCTTATGCCTCGCGCAGCCAGTCGAACGCAACACGCGGCGTGCCGTCCGACACATATACGACACCAGCGCGCTCGAACCCCGCCTCGGCGATGGCGCCCTGCATAGGCAGGTTGTCTTGGTGTGTGTCGATACGCAGATGGTCGATGCGTTCCTTGGCAAAGGCAAACATCGCGGCCGCGACGCCATGCGTAGTGCCGTCGGATGCCACGCGGTGCAGCACAGCATACGGGGCATCGCTGCGCCACTGGCCGCCCTCAATCGCATCGTAGGAACTGTCCGGCCCCGGCAGAAAGGCAAACGTCGCCACCACGCGTCCGTCTTCCTCGCACACATAGCTACCGCCCGCGGCAATATCGCTTTTGAGCTGCTCGGCCGAGGGCGTGCCTACCGGCCACTGCGTGGCGTTGCCATGCGCGCGCATAAAAGCGCGGGCCGCGTCATAGATAGCCATGACGGCGGGAATGTCGGTATCGAGGGTTTTTCTGATGATCACGCGGCAACCTCACGTTTATTGGTATCACTTTGATTGAGCAATGATACCAGCGTTTAGAGAGGGGCGCGGAGCGGATGGGAAGCAAAAAGCGAGCCGCCTGGTCAAAGGCCAAAAGCGAGTTTTTGGGCGCTGCCACCGGCGGCGATATGAGCGACCTGTTTGCGCGCGAAGGCGATCGTCGCGACGCCCTGGATGCCGAGCGCGACGAGGCCTGGCGCTACAAGTCGTGCGAGCGCAAGAACCGCTACGATACGCGCGCTGAGGCCGAAGCCGTTATGGCCGATTGCGAGAATCGTGGACGGCGCGGCCTGGCCTGCTACAAATGTGAGTACTGTGGCGGCTGGCATTTGACGTCGCACCCTTGGAAATAGCCCCCATCGGCGCGATACCGACCATTGCGCACGGGCTACGGACGTGGCGGAACCAAGACATCGTAGCGAACGGCCTTGCCCGCCAGCTGATAGCTCGGCTTAACGCCGGCAAGTAGCGGCCCCTTCACCGGCCGCTTGATAACGACCTTGCGCGGCCGTGCCGCAAGCGCAGCTTTAACCAGCGCCTCCTCATCGGCACACGGCTGTTCCAAATGATGCAAGAGTTGAAACTTCTTTTTGACCGCCGCGCTCTTGGTGCGCTCGGGAAACATGGGGTCCAGATACACCACGTCGGGAGTCGCGAGCTCGCCCTGCCCGATCAGCTCGGCCGTATGGCGAAGGCCGGCAATGCTGTCCTCGCCCGCATGTAAGCGCATGCGCGCCACGGCGGCAGCGAGCACCGAATCGCCCGCCGCTCGATCCAAGGCATCCTTGAGAAGCGCCGCGATCACGCAATCCTGTTCATACAGATCGACGGTAAAGCCCGCGGCTGCCAGCAGCAGCGAGTCCTCGCCAAAGCCCGCCGTGGCATCAATCGCCCATGGTTGCTCGATACCTTTTGCGCGCGCAGCCTTCACCAGTAGCTCTTGCTGCAAACGGCCCTGTTTGAGCCGTGGAAGCATGCGGCCAAAATCGGCACGCAACTCCATCGTGCCGTCGGTGAGCGTAAGGCCCTCGGACGTCCGCACGAGCTCGAGCCCAGCAGTCCGAGCAACAGAAAAGGGATCGACGACGCCCATGGACACTCCTTAGCAAGCAAAACGAATACGTGGGCGCCGTTCATGTCGGCACCCAACCGTCCGCTATTGTCCCACACGCGACATGGTCCACAGCATCCCAATGCAAAGCACCGCCATCAATCCCGTGCACACGGCAGCGATCACAGAATCACCCATGCGCCTTCCCAACGACCGCGGTTCACGCACTTGCTCTGGTCCGTACATCATGGCTCCTCCTTAGACTCACTTCTTATCACGGCCTCATCATCGCAGCGCCGCGCATGAGCTGCCATCGATTTGACTTACAGCTGGCTTTCCTTTTTGAAAGATTGCCCTGCACAGGCGAGAGACGCTTTCAAACGCATGCATCGCTCCGTTGAACTACAATGTGCTTCACCATATACGCCGCAACCTGGGTGCGACAGATTCACCGCGCCCGCATCGAAAGGACCAGTTATGAGCGCCGCTCGCAAGACACTCAAAATCCTTGCCCTGATTTATTTTGTTCTGGGCATCGCCAGTCTCGTCATTGGAATCGCCGGCATCACGACCGGCAAGCTCGAGTCCACCTACGGATCGAATGCCATGCTCGCCGCGGCCGTGATTATCGCCAAGGGCGTTATCGACCTTGCCGCAGGTGTTGCGGGCATCAAGGGTGCCAACAAGCCTTCGCAGGTTGACGGCGCGTTTAAGCTCGGTATTGTTGCCGCGGTCGCCACGCTTGCCCAAGCGGTGCTCACGCTTCCCGCACTCGGCGGCGACGCCATCAACTTTGGCGCCTTTGTCATCGTGGTGTACGACCTGTTCTTTATTCAGCAGGCACACGCTGTCAAAGCCGAGAACAAGGACCGCCTGTAGTCACCTGTCCCCCACAGCTCCCTGCAGCCAAGTAACTAAAAAGGGCCGATCGCGCAGCTCCGCGGTCGGCCCTTTACGTTTGCCCAGATAAAACCCGTCAAAATAAACCTGTCCCTTTTTGGCAGATTGCTAGCAGTGGCGGTACTCGGCGATGATGAAGTCGATGTCGGTCTGAAGGGTATCGAGGTTTGCCAGGCGCTCTTTGTCGGCAGGGCGCGTGCGGTAGTAGTAGGGCGTCATCTGGAACACTGCCTCGATGTCGGCCTGAGTCTGGAGGGTGATAGAAGCTGTCACCCGCTGCGTTCCGACCAGTTTAAGCTCGGCGGTCTGTGGCAGCTTTTCATCGTTGAGATATGGCGTGTCGTAGAGCACCTCTTTGAGGCCAAACAGATGCCGAGCACCCGGCACCACGGTATAGAGCGAGCCCTCGGGCGCCAGCACGCGGGCAAACTCACGCTCGTTAAAGGGAGCAAAGAGCTCAGTCACCATATCGAAGGCGCCGTCCGCCACGGGGATGTCCTTCATGTTGGCCACAAAGTACGTCGCATCGCCGCGCTTGGCGGCCAGGCGCACCATCTCCTTGCCCAAGTCGAACCCGTAGGCATCCGCGCCCGGCACCGCGCCCATGGCACTGGTGTAGTAGCCCTCGCCACAGCAAATGTCGAGCAACGTCATGGGGCCGTTCGCAGACGCAGCGCGCCCAGTCGCCCGCTCGCGCACCAGCTCGACCATCGCATCGCGCAACGGCGCATAATAACCGCGGTTCAGAAAGTCGCGACGGCTGCGCGCCTGCGACTTGGGATCGCCCATGGAGTCGCCGCTCTTGGACGAGCGCAGCAGATAGAGATAGCCCTCGCGCGCACGGTCAAATCGGTGTCCGCCCGCGCATGCAGCACCGCGCTCGTCGTCCACCAACGGTTCATGGCAAACGGGACACAACAACATGGCAACTCCTTAGCGCGAACAACACAACGCCCACCATTGTCGCACGCCTTCCCCACCTAGTCATAGAAGAGACAAGGAGTGTCCCCAACTGCCAGCAGAAAAGGAACGTCCCTAAGTGCCGGCTGGCTGCATTAGGAGTATCATCGTCTGCGCAAATAAGCACGGAAAAGCATATTAGAGATTGAGAGCGTATGGCAGACACCGCATCTAAGCACATTGACATGACCACCGGCTCGCTGTGGCGCAATATTCCCCTGTTCGCCTTCCCCGTGGCCGCCACGAGCATCTTGGAGCAGCTGTCGAACCTCATCGCCACGGTCATCATCGGTAACTTCTCGGGCGACCAGGGAACCCTCGCCATGGCGGCGGTCGGCTCCAATGTTCCGCTTACCAGTCTTATGCTCAACCTGTTTATCGGCATGTCGCTTGGCTCCAACGTGGTCATCGCCAACGCTATCGGCCGCAACGATCAGAACATGGTCAACCGCGCCGTCCACACCTCGATTCTCATGGCGCTTGTGGGCTTTGTCGTCATCGCGCTGGGCGAGATCTTTGCCGAGCCCATGCTCGCCGCGCTCAACGTTCCCGCCGAAACCATGCCGCTCGCCTCGCTCTACCTGCGCGTCTTTTTGCTCAGCATGCCCTCGATCTTGCTCTACAACTTTGAGGCCGCGATTTTCCGCTCCGTCGGCATCACCCGCATGCCGCTGCAGGCGCTTGCCGTGTCCACCGTCCTCAACATTGGCCTGGACCTCATCTTTGTCCCCGTACTCCACTGGGGCGTCGCGGGCGTCGCCATCGCCACCGCCATCGCCTACACCGTCAGCGCCGCTACGCTCTTTATCCGTCTGCTCAAGACCGACTCCGTCGTCCGCGTCACTCCACGCGACCTGGCTATCGACCCCGTCGCCCTCAGGCGCATCGTCAAGATCGGCCTGCCCGCCGGCATCCAGAGCGCCGTCTTTGCCGTCGCCAACATCATCATCCAGTCCGCCATCAACAGCTTGGGCACCGAGGTCATGGCGGCATCGAGCGCTGCCATGAGCCTGGAGTACGTGTGCTACAACCTACTCAACAGCTTTAGCCAGGCCTGCACCACCTTTGTGGGGCAAAACCACGGCGCTCGCCAGATCGACCGCTGCACCAAAACACTCAAGGTCTGCCTGGTCGAAGGCGGTATCGTCGCGCTCACCACCATCGTCATCATCGTCGGCTTGGGACGCGAAATCCTGGCGCTCTTTAACAGCGACCCCAACATCGTCTCGATCGGCTATATCCGCGTGTGCTCGATCTTCCCTGCCTACGCCTTTAGCATGTTCTACGAAAACATGTCCGGTTACCTGCGCGGCTTTGGCATCTCGCTCATGCCCGCCCTCATCACCATGATCTGCGTCTGCGGTATTCGCTTCTATTGGGTATTCTGCGTGTTCCCGCACTTCCGCACCTTTGCGAACATCATGATGGTCTACCCCATCAGCCTGGGCACCACGGCATTCTTTATGGTCGTGGCGGTATTGCTCTGCCACCCGGCACGCACCTATCGCGCCGCCCAAGTCAAAGCGACTGCCCTCTAAACACCGTACTCAACGTCACGCCAGTCATCAATTGACAATATGCGAGCTCATATAGTCGATAAAGCGCCTCGTGGCGATAGGCATGGTGTCCCAGCTGCGCCAGGCCGCCACTACGTCGCGCGAGGGGGCATGCACGATGGGACGTACGCGAATATCGGCCTGCATGCCCTCGACGGTACGGCGATACAGCATGCTCACGCCTAGGCCCTCCTCCACCATCGCCATGATGGTGTAGTCGTCGGTCACCTCACTCGTCACGTGCGGCGACAGCCCATGCGCCGCGAATGCATCGAGCACCAGGCTCTGTTCGCCCTCATCCAGCAGCACAAACGGCTCGGACGCCAGGTCGGCGAGCGTCACCTTTTCCTTTGCCGTCAGCGGATGCGCGGTCGGCAACAATGCTACCAACTCGTCGTGATAAACCACGCGCTTCTGCAGCCCGGCGGTAAATCCGCGCGCCGTAAAGCAAAAATCCACCACGCCATCGTGCACCCACTGGGCGTTGCGCGTGTAATCGCCCTGCTTGAGGGTAAAGCGTACGCCCGGATGCAGCGCACCAAAGTCGCGGATCACACGCGGCAGTACGGTACGACTCACGTTGGTAAACGTCGCGATACGAATATCAGTCGAGGAAAGCCCCATCAGCTCCTGGCGCTTGCCCTCAAGCTCGGCCTCGGCAGTTACGATTTGGCGCAGATACGGCAGATACTGTTTGCCGTCGCGCGTAAGCGAGACGCCTTGCTTACCGCGCTCGATAAGCGTGGTACCCAGCTCGCGCTCGAGCGCCTTGACAGCCTGGCTCACCGCACTTTGTGTATAGCCTAGCTCGTCGGCCGCGCGTTTCAGGCTGCCGCAATCGACCACCATACATACAATCTGATATCGCGATGCCATCGTGCCTCCACATCGGTGTAGCCGTAAAACGTTTTGCCAGGGCTTTTTCTACCTACATTAGTATTGCTTAATCATACTGAAGATACATTCGCTTTACTACATCCAAATCTGGGAGCAGAATCCTTTTTGCGAAACCGTTCTGTAACAAAAGGAGTCCCATGGATCGCAAAAAAGCAATCGCGCTCTCGTTTTCCGTTCCCGTCGCATGGGGCTTTTCGTACCCCCTCATGAAGATTGGCATGGACAGCATGAACGCCACGAGCATCGTTGCGCTGCGCTGCATCATCGCCTTTGTGGCTTGTCTTGTGCTCTTCCACAAGCACGCGCTGCGCATCAACCGCGACCTCATGGTTCGCGCCGCCATCATCGGCGCCATCATGGCAACCGAGCTCACCTGCATGTGCCTGGGCTCCAGCCTCACCTCTGCCTCCACCGCCGGCTTTTTGCAGAGCCTGACGGTCGTGATCGTGCCGTTTGCCAACGCGGCCCTGCTGCGTCGCGCCCCCGAGCGCAAGGTGCTCATCGGCACGGCCATCGTCACCTGCGGCATGCTGCTGCTCTCGGGCGCCGACTTTACCAGCCTGAATCCCGGCGCGATCATCATGCTGCTCTCTGCCTTTATCTATGCCGGCCACATTATCGTAGCCAAACGCTTTGTCGAAGAAGTCGATCCGCTGGCCCTGGGCGTTTGGCAGCTGGGCTTTGGCGGCCTGTTCTCGGGCATCGCCGCTTTCACCTTTGGCGGTTTCACGCTCCCCAGCACGACGAACGAGATCGTCGTGGTCGTCGCGCTCGCACTCATCTGCTCCGCCTACGGCTTTATCACCCAGACGCTCGTGCAGCCCCACGTGCCCGCCGAGACCACCGGCTTTGCCTTCTCGCTCGAGCCGGTCTGCTCCGCCGTCTTCTCGTTCTTCCTGGTCGGCGAGGTCCTGAGCCCCATCGCCTTCTTTGGCGCCGCCCTCATCCTCACCGGCGTCATGGTGGCAACCGTCGAGCTCCCGCGCCTTCGTGCACACGGGCACGCTCGTATGGCAGGAGCGCCCGAGCACGTCTCGTAAACGCCACTCCCCATGCAGCCGCGACATAAAGGTATCCGGTGCACCTTTACAATAGATGCCAACATAGCATCTGCCATAAAGGAGCCCCATGGACACCGCAACTCGCGACCGCAACATAGCAACTTGGTTGGGCGATGCGCCGCAGCCGGTACGTGACACGACGAACCAGCTGCTCGAGTGCATCGCCCTTTTGCGTGCCGAGCAGACCATCTACCCGGCACAAGACGACATCCTCAATGCCCTCGCCTACACGCCGGCAGACCACCTCAAGGTTGTCATCTTGGGCCAAGACCCCTATCACGGACCCAACCAGGCCATGGGGCTTTCGTTCTCGGTCCCCGCGACGCAAACCAAGTTGCCGCCGAGCCTGCGCAACATCTATAAGGAACTCAAAGCCGATCTGGGCTGCCCCATTCCCGCCACGGGAGACCTAACCCCATGGGCACAACAGGGCGTCCTGCTCCTCAACACTACGCTCACCGTGCGTGAGCATGCCGCGAATTCGCACGCCAAGCTGGGCTGGAGCACGCTCACCGACTATATTATCGAACGCTGCTGTCAGCTGCCCCAGCCGGTCGTCTTTTTGGCATGGGGCCGCTTTGCCCAGCAAATGGTTGAGGGCAAGCTCGCCGCGACCGGCGCGGGCAAGGCAAGCGGCAAGTTCTGCCTTGCCTCTACGCACCCCTCGCCGCTTTCGGCCAACCGCGCCACGGCAGAACTCCCCGCGTTTATGGGGTCGCGCCCCTTCTCCGCTGCCAATCGGCTACTCGAACAGCAGGGCTCGACCCCCGTCAACTGGACTTGCCTCGGCTAAAAACCGATACATCAAAAACGCGCCCGACGGCTTTCCATCGGGCGCGTTTCCTATTCGGGCCAAATAAATTGTGTGCGGCCGGCCTCGCCGCCATCGATCAGCAGGCTCTGCCCGGTCATAAAACGGTTGGTCACGCCCACAAAGTAGATCCACTCGGCGATCTCTTGGGCGGTGGCCCAGCGCTTAAGCGGCGTAAGCTCCATAATCTGGTTCCACAGGTGTTCGTCTTCCATCACGCAACGGTTAAGCGGCGTGATAACGCCGCCCGGGTCCACACTGTTGGCGATGGCCTGCGGCGCCAGGCGGTTTGCAAGGTTTTTGGTGTAGGCGATAACGCCGCCCTTGCTGGCAGCATAGGCGGGAAACTCCGATCCCGTATGTCCACTCGCCGATCCCACATTGACCACGGATTTGATAGCCGGCGCCGGCTTGGCGGCAAGTCCCTCCCCCACAAAGGCATAGCGCTCGGTCACGTTGATGGTGCCACGCAGGTTGGCAGCGATGTCGTCGGCCGAATCCTGCGTACCGGCAACATTTACGATTACCTGGGGTTCAAGGTCGTCTGGAAACGAGTCCGGCTCGCGTACATCAACGATCAGATGGCGGTAGCGCTCGTGTTCGATCGCCGCCGGCAGCAGATCAAAACCCACGACCTCGTGGCCCTCGTCCAAAAAACGCTGCACGCACGCGGCTCCGATACCGCCCGAAGCGCCCGTGATCAAAACCCGCATACTTGCTCCTTAGGCGGTTGCGTGGCGCTCGAGGTACTCGGCGCCCACATTCTCACGCTCCCAGCCACGCACGACCTTGTAGCCCACGGGGCTCAGGAAGACCTCGCACAGCAGCTCGGCAACAGCGCCGGTCAGCGAGCACATAAGGACCTGCACCCAGGTCCAACCAAAGAACGTATGGCTCACCACAATGGCAAAGACCAGGTTGTCGATAAACTGCCCAACACCCGTGGACACATAGGAGCGGAAGGCAAAGCTCGCAAAGTTATTCTTCTTGAGCATACGGCCGAGCGACTGGTTGAGCGTGGAGTTAACCACGGCAGAAACGAGCATTGCCAACGAAGAGCCCAGCACCACGTACCAGGTGCCGCCGATGGTGGCGTTAAGGGCGGTGTTGACCTCGATCATACCCGTGTCGTAGTAGGCGCCCCACATGCCAGGCGTGAGCGAGCATGCCCAAAAGCACAGGCTCACGGCCAGGTTGACCAGCAGCGCGAGGATAGAGATTTTGATGGATGCCTTGGCGCCAAAGCGCTTGCAGATCATGTCCTGGCACAAAAACGAAACCCAGCTCACCACAAAGCCGCAATCGAGTGCCAGATACGGCAGGCTGATAAGCTCTTTGTTGGCCAGCAGGTTCATCATGATGACACTCACGAAAAACAGCGAAACCGTTGCCGCGGGAATGCTCCGCAACAGGACCTTGTAGTCCTCCATGACCTTCTTGATCATTATGTACTCCTTTGGTTTTAGGTTTAACGAGCAGGATATCGGACCCGAACTGCTCGGACGTCACGGTCTTGAGACGACGGTGGGTATGATAGCCGCTCACACGGCATCAGGCAAGTAAATGGCGCGGCAGCCCCGCAGGGCCACCGCGCCGATGCGTTAAAAGGCCACGTTGCCAAACTCCGACAGGATCAGGTCGGGATTGTGGTCGGTTGCCCAGTCCACGTTCCACGGGCTCGTGAACAGCAGCAGCTTACCGCCGCGCATGTCCTCGACGCGCAGGGTGTCGCGCGTGAGCGAAAGGCCCGGGATATCGATGGTGTCGGGGTCGTTCTGAATCCAGCGGATGTCCGTATAGGGCAGCGGCTGGCGACGAACCTCAACACGGTACTCGGCCTTGAGACGGCGCTCGAGCACCTCAAACTGCAGCACGCCGACCACGCCCACGATGACGCTCTCCATGCCGGCGCCCAGCTCGCGGAAGATCTGGATGGCGCCCTCCTGGGCAAGCTCCTCCATACCCTTGACGAACTGCTTGCGCTTGAGCGTGTCGACCTGCGTAATGCGGGCGAACATCTCGGGGGCAAACGTCGGAATCTGCGGATACTGCACATGGCGCTTGCCAGAGCACACGGTGTCACCGATGCTAAAGATACCAGGATCGAACAGGCCCACGATATCGCCCGCGTACGCCTCGTCCACGATGGCGCGGTCATCGGCCATCATCGACGTGCCCGTGGCAAGCTTAAGCTTGCGGTTGCCCTGCACGTGGAAGGCGTCCATACCGCGCTCGAACTTGCCCGAGCAAATGCGCACAAAGGCGATGCGGTCACGGTGGTTCTTGTCCATGTTGGCCTGAATCTTAAACACAAAGCCGCTAAAGTCGTCGCGGCAGGGATCGACCGGCTCGCTGGTGAGCGTATCGGTATAAGCGCGCGGCGTCGGGGCCAGACGCAGGAACTCCTTGAGGAAGGGCTCCACGCCAAAGTTGGTGAGCGCCGAGCCAAAGAACGCCGGGCTCAGCTTGCCGCAGGCCACAGCATCCAAGTCGAGCTCGTCGCCGGCGCCATCGAGCAGCTCGATATCGTCCATCAGGTTCTTGTGGTTTTCCTCGCCGATAAGCTCATCCATGGAAGGATCGCCCAGCTCGGCCTCGACCTCGGCGACCTTTTTGGTGGCGTTGGCGTGGCCGTCGCCCTCAAAGGCGATAACGCGACGGGTCTGGCGGTCGAACACGCCGCGGAAATTGCGACCGCTGCCGATCGGCCAGTTCATGGGATACGTATTGATTCCCAGGACGTTCTCGATCTCTTCCATGAGCTCAAACGGATCGCGAGCCTCGTGGTCGAGCTTGTTCACAAAGGTGAAGATGGGAATGTGGCGCAGCGTACAGACCTTAAAGAGCTTTTTGGTCTGGGCCTCGACGCCCTTAGCGCCGTCGATGACCATGACTGCGGCGTCGGCGGCCATAAGGGTACGGTAGGTATCCTCCGAGAAGTCCTGGTGGCCGGGGGTATCGAGGATGTTGACGCAGACGCCATTATAGGTGAACTGCAGCACCGAGGAGGTAACGGAAATGCCGCGCTCCTTCTCGATGTCCATCCAGTCCGAGACGGCGTGCTTGGCCGAGCTCTTGCCCTTGACCGAGCCGGCAGTCTGGATGCTGCCGGTATAGAGCAGCAGCTTCTCGGTAAGCGTGGTCTTACCGGCGTCCGGGTGGCTGATGATCGCGAATGTGCGGCGCGACGAGATTTCATCCGACAGGCTTGCCATGCGGATCCTTTCTTGCATTGAGTGCATTACGTCGTTGTAACCGCACTATTGTAGCCGCGAAACCTCGCCATAGGGCACCTATCAGGACAAATTCATCAGTTAGGGCCCGGGTAGCCAGCCCAATCCGAATTTGTCTCTTGCGTAACTGTGCATAGTGTATATATACTGTGCTTACCGGTTATATACACGTGTAGCCCAACAGCTAAGGAGCCGCTGTGGACATCATCCTATCCAATTCGAGCGATAAGCCTATCTACGAACAGATATCCTCGCAGGTCAAAGCCCAGATCCTTTCGGGCGCGCTCGCTGCGGGAGCCAAACTCCCCAGCATCCGCGCACTCGCGAGCGACTTGGGTGTGAGCGTCATCACCACCAAGCGCGCTTACGCCGACCTGGAGCAACTCGGCTTTATCTGCACCGTGCAGGGCAAGGGCTGTTTTGTCGCCGAGGGCAACCAGGAGCTCTTGCGCGAAAACCAGCTCTGCCATATCGAAGAGCTGCTTGCGAAAGCGGCGAACCAAGCCGAAGCCTTGGGCGTCACGCGCGACAAACTGCACGAGATGCTCGACCTGGTAGCCCCCGAAACCATGCAGTAGCCATCTGCAAGAAAGGCTATACCATGCAAAAGTTGCTAGAACTCAAAGGTGTATCGCGCCGCGTGAGCGACCGTTTTTCGTTGCGAGACGTCACACTCGCCGTGGAGCCCGGCCAGATCGTTGGCTTTGTGGGCGCAAATGGCGCCGGCAAGACGACGACCATTCGCGCCGCGCTTGGGCTTATAAAGCTCGATGCCGGCGAGGTGCATCTGCTTGGACAGCGCTGCGACGCCAACGCACCCGACGAGACGCAGCGCCACCTGCGCTCCCGCGTCGGTCTTGTCCTGGACACGTGTCCCTTCCCCTCCACGCTCAAGGTGGGCCAGATCGAGAGGCTCGTAGGCCCGGCATACCCCACGTGGAGCTGCGAAACGTTCGCCGGATTCATCGACCGATTTGGCCTCGATCCCAAGACAAAGGTCAAGGACCTCTCCCGCGGCATGGGCATGAAGCTGCAGCTCGCCTGTGCGCTCAGCCACAATGCCAAGCTGCTCGTTTTGGACGAAGCCACCGCAGGCCTTGATCCCATGGCGCGCGAGGAACTGCTCGACGAGTTGCTTGCCTTTGTCGCCGACGGCCAGCACAGCGTGCTGCTCTCGAGCCACATTACATCCGACCTCGATCGCACTGCCGACCGCGTCATCTGCATCGATAACGGCTCGATTGTGTTTGACCTGCCGCGCGAGGACATTACCGACCGAGCCGGCATCGCCCACTGCACCCAAGCACAGGCGTCCGAGCTCATGGCTTGCGTCGAAGGCGCCCGTGCCGCCCACCACGCCTATAGCGTGGACGTGCTCGTGCCCAACCGTCGCGATGTACTCGAGGCCTTCCCCGAGATTCCCTGCGACCGGGCAACCATTGATGACTATCTTCGCCTCATGCTGAAAGGGGCTTCGAAATGAAACGCGCCTTTATGTCTGAGCTCGCCATCGTCCGCACGCTTGTCCCGAGCATTGCGGGCGTCGGCCTGTTCATCTTCGTCGTGCTGACCCTTGCCAACGCGACAGACGGCGATTCCGGCATGAGCGCCGGCACCTGTGCGGTCAGCGCCATGTCGCCCATCATGATCATGAGCTCGCTGGCTGGCTACGATAACCAAAACGGCTGGGAGCGCTATCGAGCAACGCTGCCGTTCTCGCGCAAGGACATCATCTGCGCACGCTACCTGTGCATTATTGCCTTCTCGGCCGTCATGGCATGCGCGGCTACGCTTCTGAACATCCTCGCCCTTCCGTTCTTCGATCACGTGGGCATCCCTTCGACAGGCCAGACGGTCTTTGAAATCGCAACCGCCTCGGCTGCATCAATGCTCATCTCCCTCATGATGGTGTTTTTGGCACAGCCGATTTTCTTTCGATTTGGCCATATGGAGGCGCTGCGCCTCTCCGTCGGCCTGTTTGCCCTGCTTGGCTGCGGCACCATGGCAATGCTGAGTTCCTCCAACCCCATCAGCAACTGGCTCATGTCGATTGCTGGGGCGAATCCCGATCCTACCGTCCTTGGCTGCCTGTGCGCAGGAATCGCGCTATTAGCCCTCGTGCTATGCGCACTTAGCTGCGCCGTCAGCACCAAGGTCTACCGGGCACGCGACCTGTAGGCGGGCGAATCTCGGCCCACGCGGATTGCAATCGGTCGCAATCGGTCGCCCGCAATTCCGTGACAAACGGCATGTCCCCGGCTCATGCGCAACGTTCTATAATCAAAGCGTCACGGGCCTCGGCCCAATTTCGATCATCCAAGGAGATGTCTTTTTGGTCATTGTTCTTTAGGGAACGGTCAATCGCATAGAACCATGAAAACGGCTGTCCAATGGCCGTGGTTTGTTGCGCCGTTCCGCCTCCGTCATCTGCCACATTTGCACCTGATAGGAAAGAACAATGCAAACCCAGGAATCTCAATCCTTCCCAAAAGCAACCAGCTTCGACGCGGCACTCGTGCGCTCTAAGATTATGGGCCCCAATCCCCTCAAGCTCTTCGAAGAGCTGCTTCACGATGTGCATATCCCCTGCGGCGTCCGCGTCTGCGACCTTGGATCGGGCACCGGCATTACCAGCGCCCTGCTTGCCCGCGAATACGGGTTTGACACGTACGCTGTCGATCTGTGGAGCGACCCCGTCGAAAACCGTGCGTTCTTCGATTCGCTCGGCATTCCCTGCAACACTATTCACCCTGTTAAGGCAGACGCCTCGCAGGGGCTGCCGTTTGAGCACGGCTTTTTTGATGCGGTCGTGAGCATCGACTCGTACAACTACTACGGTCGGGACCCGCACTATCTGGACGAGCGCCTACTCCCCTACGTAAAGCAAGGCGGGATGCTCTACGTAAGCATCCCCGGCATGTTTCGCGACTGCCATGACAACCTGCCCGCCTGCCTGCTCAAATCCTGGACACCCGAGCAGCTCGACTATATGCACGACATAGCCTGGTGGCGCGCCATGATCGAGCCGACCCCCGGCGTCGAGATTGTCTCGATGCAGCCTATGCTCTGCACGGACGAAGCATGGGAAGACTGGCTCGCCTGCGACAACGAGTACGCAGCAGGCGACCGCGCTGCCGTTGAAGCCGGCGCGCTCGAATACCTCAACACCATCGCCATTGTGCTGAGGAAGCTCTAAACAATAGCCGCGCGAGGCCGGAAACAAACGGCCTCCCGCGGCGTCTTTAAAAAAACTTCTGTACAACCGTAAAGCGCAATACGCTACTTGCGCAGCGGCTTGGGCAGCGGAATGCCGGCGGCGATGACGGCCGCGATGATCATGCAGACAATGCCCTTGAGCGGGAAGCACATAAGCAGCAGGCCCACGACCATGACCGGCTGACGCATGACCGCACCCATCGTCGATGCCGTGCAGACGGCGACGCAAAAGACCGGATCGGCGCCGGTGAGGATGGCAAGGCCATAGCCCAGGCTTACGCCCGAGAAGATAACCGGGAAGAAGTGGCCGCCACGCCAACCAAGGTTGATGAGGGCGGGCGTCAGCATGGCCTTGACCAGACCGGTCGCGATAAGCACGCCGGCGGGGATGGTCAGATAGGTCTCCATGAGCACGTCGGCCTGCGTCTCGCCGGCAAACATGGTGAAGGGCAGGACCGTGCCGCAGATGGCGAGCGCCAGACCAGCCAGCATTGCCTTGACGACAGGGCGCTCCCCTATGGCATGGGACAGTGCCTCGCTTGCATGCTCAGAGACAAAGTACAGCCAGCCGCAGACCGTACCGACGAGCGACAGGGGAATAAGCCAGGCAAGCTCGAGGTTACCCACCTGGGCAGCTTCGAACCTCGGCATGCCCATGCCGCCGCCCATAAGCTGTCCGAGCAGCAGGTAGGTACCCAGACCGCCGGCAATCGCAATGCCGTAGACCACAGTCTTTTGCGCCTTGGGGAGCTTGATGGTGATCTCATCGGATGCGGGGTCCTCGTCGCCGTCGGCGCTACCGGCGAGCGGCGCCACAAAGCCAAAGACGGGCGCGGTAAAGAGTGCCGTCAGGGCAGCCTGGGTACCCAGCAGCGTGAGCTGTCTAAACTCGGCGCCAAAGCGACGCATGCGGTCGCCGACCCAGCTGCACAGACCCGCGATAACGCCGGTCAGGCCGGCCTCCGGTCCAATGCTGCCGCCAAACAGCAGCGGCAGCAATGCCGCAAGCGAAAGCTTGCCCAGGTTGTCGTACGGGTAGCGACCGTCTTGTTTAACCTTGGCCATCACCTGGTTGAGGTCATCGGTCTTGGTGCCCGTCATCTTTTCGTACAGACCGATCAGCAGGCCGCCCAGCAGGCAGACGAAAAACGGGTACGGCAAAAAACCGAACGGACCGCTCGCGAGCTCGGGCGAAGCGACGCCCAGCGCGTGCGGAATCTCGGTCCACAGATAGTCGATGCCGTGCTCCATCGCAAAGAAGAACAGCCAGACCGCGGCGCCTGCGAACGCACCGGTCACGGCAACGCTCACTAAAAACAGCGCACGGTTTTTGGGTTTTGCAAGACTATTCATCGGGTCCTCCCGCGGTCAAAATCGACAAGGATACGTTTTATTGTAGGGCGAGCGTTGCCCGAACGAGCCAACCGTCTGCGCCGCAAACGGCACCATTGGGAGTCATAGTGGGGCAGGCTCAAGACTTATCCGTTAATAATCGAGGCAATCTCGCGCAAATCGTCGGCAAAGTAGATGCCGTGCTGGCGCTGCGGGCTCGATAAGCCCTTATCGATCATGTGTCCGAGCAGTGCCTTGAGGTCGTTGTAGTAACCGTCCAGGTTATACAGGATGCACGGAGCACTCAGGTGCCCCAACGACACCGTGGACATGACCTCGGCAATCTCCTCGAGCGTGCCCGTCCCGCCGGGAAAGGCGATGAACGCGTCACCAAGCTCAATCATCTTGGCCTTGCGCTCGGCCATATCGCTCGTCACGATGAGGTCATCGATACCGTCATGTTGAAACTCGGCCTCGATAAAAAAGCTCGGCTCAACACCCGTCACGTGTCCACCTGCCTCGAGTGCGCTATCGGCAAGCGAACCCATCAGGCCCGATTTGGACCCGCCGTATACCAGCGCGTGGCCGTTGGAGCCAATCCAGTTGCCCAGTTCTTGCACCGCAGGCAGAAATGCTGGGTCGTTACCAACGCTGGCACCCAGGTATACCGTGATATTCATATTCAGTCCCCCTCGTCGTGACGCGCGGCGCCCGTTCTAGCGTTGCCGGCGACGGTACTCGCGCACACGGCGCGACAGGTCGGCGAGCTCGTCGCGATCGAGCTCTTCCAAATGCTCAAGATCGTCCATGAAGCGCGCCATGGTGTCCTTTTGGCGCAGCTTGATGAGCGTATTGCAGTAGTTCACCGCCACACCCGTGAGCATGGCGATGTAGAAGATGCTGATGACGCTCAGGACGACGGTAATCGCGCGGGCAACCGGCGTCTCGGCCGGAATATCGCCAAAGCCGATGGTCGAGACCGTCTCAAAGCTAAACCACAGGCCATCGCCAAACGTGAGGGTCGTAGGCTCGGACAGCCAGACAGCCGTCGAGCACAGCAGGTAAAAGATAAGAAACAGGCCCGTGATGCGTGCAAAGCCAGCCTGTCGCAGCACATCGGCAAGCGTCCTCAACCTGTTCATTGCGACCCCTTCCACGGACAACCAATCACGTTCGCTCGGTATTGTCCCACAACCGGCAGTTAGGGACGTTCCTTTTGTGCCGGCAGAAAGGGACTGTCCCCAACTGCCGGGCGGGACCGTTTAGCGGTGCAGCTGCCGACCAGGTGGGCTGAGCTGGTATCCTTATGTGAAATTGTCTCGACTCGATAGGATTGCATGTGAAACCTTCCGCCGTCCTTCGCTTAACCCTATATCGCACCCTGGCCGTCGCGCTGGCTGCACTCGCCGTACTGAGCGCCGCCACGCCCGCCCCCGCCTTTGCCGCCGACTCCGACCAGCAGGTCAAGACGGTCCGCGTTGGCTGGCTCGTCAACAACAAAGGCTTCCAGGAAGGCATGCCGGGCGAGCGACTCTCGGGGTGGGGCTACGAGTACCTCCAGACCCTCTCGTATTACACAAAGGGCTGGCAATACGAATACGTTAGCGGCACCTTCTCCGAGCTTATGGACATGCTCGAGGCTGGCGAAATCGACCTCATGCCCAACATCTCGTATTCAGCAGAGCGCGAGCAGAAGCTGCTCTTTTCCTCGAACCCCGAGGGCACCGAGCGCTACTACATCTACGCCAGGCCCGACCGCGACGATCTGGCCAAGGGCGACCCCCAAGCGCTCCAAGGCCTCACCATCGGCTGCAACTCTGGCGTTATGCAAACTATCGTCGGCCAGCAGTGGCTCGCCGGCGAAGGCGTTACCTGCACCTATAAAGAAATCGACACCGGCAGTGCCCTCTTTGAGGCGCTTGCAGACGGCGAGGTCGACGCCGTCATCATGAACGACACCATTTCGTCGCCCGATGCGTCACCCATGTTCTACGTAGGCTCGAGCGACTACTATTTTGCCGTTCCCAAAAGCCGCCCCGATCTGATGAACGACATCAACGCCGCCATGACGACCATCGCCCGCGATAACCCGCGCTATAACGAGGAAGTCAAATCGAGTTACTCGACCCAAAACAGTGGCTCGTCATCGCTCACCGGTACCGAGACCACCTGGCTCAAAGAAAACGGCAATACCATCACGCTCGGCTATCTTAAAAACCAACTTCCTTACTGCACGCAAAATGACGACGGCGAGATGGAAGGGTCGCTCGCCTCGCTTGCAACGACGTTGCACGACAAGTTTGGCATTACGGTCAAAACAATCGCACTCTCGAACAACAAGCAAATGATCAAAGCCCTTTCCAACGGAACCATCGATGTCGCCCTGCCGTTGTTTCGCGACTACTGGCTCGCCGAGCAGACAGGGGTCATCCAGTCAAACTCGATGGGAACGGTTTCGCTGACCGCCATTCACAGTGGCAAAAACCTGAACAGAGACCTTAAGAACATCGCTTGTACAAAGAGCACAATCGTTAACCGTTTTGAGCTCGAAAGTCTCTTTCCGAACGCAACGGTAACCGAGTATTCGAATGACGGCGAGGTGCTCAAAGCCCTCAATGAGGGGAAGGCACGTTGCATCATTGTCCCCAGCACGCGCCTGGAAACTCTCCGCGACATCTACGACATCGAGGATTTCGAAACACAGGAACTCACCAACACGGCGCAACTATCGTGTTTAATTTCGCGCGGCAAGCCCGAGCTGCTGGGAATCATCAATAAGGGCATCGTCAATGCAGGTGAATCGCTCTCTGCAAACAGCTATTTCCCCACATCGTACTCGGCGCAAGAATCGGATGCGTTCCGACTTCTCTACCGCAACCGCATCGTCATTGCGGCAGTCGTCATCTGCATTTTGCTCACCGGCATCGTCATCCTTGTCTGGTCGCTTTACCGCGCACAGGAGGAACGGCAGAAAGCCGATGCCGCCAACGCCGCCAAAACCGCTTTCCTCACGCGCATGAGCCACGACATCCGCACGCCGCTCAACGGCATCCTGGGCCTTATCGAAATTGAGGAATTGAAAGACGGCGATATGCAAGTCACCCGCGAAAGCCGCGCCAAGGCGCGTGTTGCCGCCAATCACCTGCTCTCGCTAATCAACGATATCCTCGAGATGGGCAAAATCGAAGACCGCAAGCTAACACTGGAACATGCTCCTTTTAACCTCAAAGAGCTCTGTGACGATGCGCTGGTGCTGTGCAAGCTCCGCGCGTCCGGTAACGGCATCACAATGCAGGACAATAGCCTGCCGTACGCCACAGGGCCATACATGATCGGCAGTCCCACCCATATCCGACGGATCATAATCAACCTGCTAGACAACAGCATTAAGTACAACAAGCGCGGCGGCTCCGTCACCTTTAGCTCACAGACCAAGCCACTCGATGATGGGCGCGCGCTCTTTTGCTTTAGCGTTTCGGATACCGGCATTGGCATGGCTCCCGAGTTTTTAAAGCATATCTATGAGCCGTTTGCCCAAGAAGGTGACGATGCGCGCAGCAAGTTCCAAGGAACCGGCATGGGCATGCCAATCGTCAAATCGCTCATCGACATGATGGGCGGCACGATTGAGATTTCGAGTGAAGTTGGCGTGGGAAGTACGTTTAACGTCCAGATTCCGCTCGATATCGACAAGAACCCTCAGGCAAAAGAACGTACGGACGAGCAGGCATACAGTTGCTCGCTTGCCGACATGAACGTTCTTTTGGCAGAAGATAACGAGCTCAATGCCGAGATTGCCCAGGCTCTGCTCGAAAGCGAGGGCATCGTCGTAACTCGCGCCGCCGACGGCAACGAAGCGGTCGACCTATACGTTGGCCGTCCCGCGGGTAGCTTCGATGCGATTCTAATGGACATCATGATGCCGGGCATGGACGGCTACGAGGCAACCCGCGCGATCCGCCTGAGCGAAAAGGCCGATGCGGCCGACATCCCCATCATCGCGCTCACCGCCAACGCCTTTGCCGAAGACGCCAAGGCGGCGCACGACGCCGGCATGAACGCCCATCTGCCCAAACCGCTCGACTTTAACAAGCTCAAAAACATACTCGCTTGTATCAAGAAAAACGGGGCCGTTTCGCTATAGTTTGTGCTCAACCACCATGCGCAGTAGAAAGGAAGCCAACGATGTTTAGGCCCTTACGTCGAAAGAAACGCGCCATCACCGACGAGGAAGCACGCGAGTTGCTCGCCACCTGTAAGCGCGGCGTCTTTGCCGTCAACGGCGACGATGGCTACCCGTACGCCATTCCCGTCAACTACTTCTTTGACGCCGAGCACGACAAGATTTATTTCCATGGCGCCAAAGCCGGCCACAAGGTCGACGCACTCAAGCGCGATGACAAGATCTGCTTTACCGTTTACGGCAACGAGTGGTACAAGGAAGATGACTGGGCTCCCTACGTTATGAGTACCGTGGTCTTTGGTCGTTGTCGCCTGGTAGATGAAGCGCCCGCGTTTATCGAGGACAAAGTCCGCCAGCTCGCGCTTAAGTACTACCCTTCCGCCGAAGAAGTCGAGGAGGAAATCGCCAAAGACATCAAGGGCGTCCAACTCTACGAGATTACGATTGAGCATCTCTGCGGTAAGCAGATTCACGAAAAGTAGCGAATGCGGAAAACGCGCTCGCTACCCTCTGCGCCCCATGCGCCCACGCATTTTGACGGCGTGGGCGCATGGAGCAGCACTCGAATCGAGCGCCCCCTATACCCCAAAAACGTAGCGGTCCAGGCGCTCACACGCCTCCTTTACCCGCGAAAGCGGCAGCGCCAGATTCACGCGAATGTGGCAGGGCCCGTGGAACGGACGGCCATCCTGATACCCAACGCCCACGCGCGCCCCCTCGTCAAGCAGCCACTGAATATCGCGGCCATGTTCGCGACACCACTCGGTGCAGTCTAGAAACACCATGTAGGTGCCCTGCGGACGCGAATAGGACACGCCCGCAAAATGCTCGTCCACGTAATTGCAGAAGTACTCGATATTGCCGGCAAGCACCTGGTTGAGCTCGTCCACCCACTCGTAGCCTTGCGGCTGGTAGGCACCGATAAGCGCATGCATGGAGAGGACGTTCATCTCGTTGTAGTGAGTCTTGTTGGACACGGTGCACACGCGGTCGCGCAGCGTCTCGTTATAGATGATGTGGTAGCTGCCGACCAGGCCCGCCAGGTTGAACGTCTTGCTGGGCGCGTAGAGGGCAACCGTGCGCATGCGGGCATCCTCGCTCACCGACTGCGTCGGGATATGCTTGTGACTAGGCAGGATGATATCGGACCAAATCTCATCCGAGATCACCACGCAATCGTGCTGGCGATAGATGTCCATGGCGCGCTCAATCTCGTCGCGCTCCCATACGCGGCCGCAGGGATTGTGCGGCGAGCAGAACACCGCGGCATGGATGTGGTTTTGGGCGAGCTTGCGCTCCATGTCCTCAAAGTCCATACGCCACACGCCCTGATCGTCGAGCTCAAGCGGGCTGTGGACAATGCGATAGCCCGCGGCTTCGATGGACTTGGTAAAACCAATGTAGGTGGGGCTATGGACCAGCACCGCATCGCCCGGCTGGACATACGCGCGCAGCGTGGACACGACACCGCCCAGTACGCCGTTTTCGTAGCCGATATGCTCGGGGAGCAGGCCTTCGACGCCATTACGGCGGCTTTGCCATTCGATGATGCGGTCGAAGTACTCGTCACGCGGATTGAAATAGCCAAACATGGGATGCTGGGCGCGCTGAATGATGTGTTCCTGAACCGTGGGCACCGTGGCAAAATTCATATCCGCCACCCACATCGGGATGCGGTCGAAGCCCTCATCGGGTACGTTTGGCGCCATGCCGGGGATTTCTCCCCAGGAGTCAACGGCGATGGCGTCCATGCCGTGGCGGTCGATAAGCGAGGTAAAGTCGTATTTCATGCTGAGCTCCCGTGCAAAGCGGATTGTTTTGGTAGGCGTTATTGTCCACCAGCGCGGGCGGTTTTGGCATGGGTTTTGGTCTTGAATTTGGCGGGGTCGGACGAATCGCCGGTTAGTCCCGCGCCTCTTTGACGGCGAGCACCGTTAGCCTGGTTCCGTCAACGGTAAAAGACACGTCGAGTCCGGCGTATGCCAAGTGATAAACGCGGTTTGGCTCGTGCTTGCTGCCTGCGCGGCGCGGATCTTGGCGAAGGACCTCGACCAGGCCGGGGAGCTTTGCGGGCGGGACCATGTCCTGCAGCGTTTGCGGGAGCTCGACATCGAGCTTTTGCCACGGCGCATCCTCAATCCAGCCACCAGTCGCATCCGGGTGACAGTCTGCAAACGGAATGTAGGGCTTGATGTCATAGATGGGCGTGCCGTCGCGCAGATCGGCCCCCAGCACATGGATGATGGGGCCATCGTCGGTAAGCTCGACGCGGTCGAGCTTGACGCAGGTGAGCCCGATGGGATTAGGGCGAAACGGACTGCGCGTGGCAAAGACGCCCACACGCTCGGCTCCGCCCAGGCGCGGCGGACGCACGGTCTTCGACCATTTTGCGTTGGTGCCGGACCTGTCCTGCTTTTTGGCATCGGCGGCTATGTCCTTAGCCGTGCCGCCGGGCGTGCCGTTTTCGAAGCGCCAGAGCAGCCATAGGTGAGAGAAGGAATCCAGACCCTCAACTGCTGCGTTGGAGGCAAATTCCGGTTCAAAGACGATGCGTCCCTGCAGATGGGGCGCCAAAAAGCTGTTGCGCGGAATGCCGAACTTCTGCGGCAGGTCGGTATGTATGTGTGCGATAGGTTCCATGCCGGTCATTGTACGGCATGGGCGCACGAGACGCTGCGCGCAATTCCCCACCGCGGTCGCCCGTCATGCAACCAACGGTTGCTTGGAAGGGCGCTAGCCGCCGCGTATGCTTAAGCCATCAACCAGCAGAGAGGAGCCGTCATGGCCTTTGCAGAAAAACTCATCGCCGTCCGTCGCGCCAACAATCTCACCCAAGAGCAGCTCGCCGCCAAGCTCTATGTAACGCGCCAAGCCGTCAGCCGCTGGGAGCGCGGCGAGGTCACGCCGGGCATCGATATGATGAAGCTCATTGCCGCCGTAACCGGAGAGCCACTGTCTCACCTGCTCGAAATGCCCGAACACTACTGCGAGAGCTGCGGCATGCTGCTCACGCCCGATGACTACGGCACCGACGCTACGGGCGTCACGACCGATCATTACTGCAAATGGTGCTACGACCACGGCAAGTACACCTACGAGACCACCATGGAGGCAATGATCGAGGATTGTGCCCCGCGCCTGGCACAAAACACCGGTATGTCGCTCGACGAGGCCGTCTCGCTCATGGGCGCCGTCCTGCCGCAACTAGAGCGCTGGCGCACCGTGCAGGAAAACGAGGAGCGCTACGGCACCGAGGCCCGGGCACGCTATGGCGACAAGGTAGTCGATGCGGCAAACGAAGCGCTGCTGGACATGGACACTCAGACATGGAACGACATGAAGGAACTTGAACGCGCTGTTCTGGGCCAGCTCTCGATTGCCATGGGCGATGGCGAACCGGAAGGCAGCGAGGCTCGCAAGCTCGTCGCGATGCATCGCCGCTGGATTGTTCTCAACTGGGGCAGCGAGCCCCAAGACGAGGCATATCTGGGACTCGCCCACGGCTACCTCGCCGACCAGCGCTTCGTAGACTACTACGACAAGCCATGCGGCACCGGGGCCACGGCGTTTCTAGTCCAGGCGATCGAGTCGTCGCTGGCTCGTGCTTAGATTGCAGCGGCTTTGGGTATCTCAATCAAAACACCAACCGATTGGAGACCTATGGCTACTCATCACGAACTCGTGCTGTACGTTATGACCGGCTGCCCGTATTGCATTAAGGTGAAGCGCTTCCTGGCGGATAACGGCGTAACCATCCCCGAGCGCAACATCTCGACCGACCCCGATGCCGAGCAGACGCTCATCGCCGTCGGAGGAAAGCGCCAGGTTCCCTGCCTGTTCATCGACGGCAAGCCGCTCTACGAGTCGAGCGACATCATCGCGTGGGTACAGAAGAACCTGCTCTAGCACTCATTGGGGACGTACTTAAATGAGTAGTCGTTAAAGAACGTCCCCAAATAACTAGCCCCGCCGAACCCAAACATGTACGTCAGCATCCAAAGTCGACATTTTTCGACATCTTTGGATGCTGACGTACAGCTTTTTTGCGTGGGTCCCTCACAACCGCTCATTGGGGACGTACTTAAATGAGTAGGTAGGAATTCAGTTTCTCAAATTTATAGAACATACGTTTGCTTATATGCTATACTCGCCTCAAGGCATGAGACTGGTCGAGAGATCCCGCGGAGGTCCCCAATGACACGCTGGAGCGAGCTCGGTAAGTAAGATCGGTGGTTACTGCACTCGTCCATCTCAGACAGGTTGCGCTCCTGTTCGCCGTCGCCATCAAAGAACGGCACTCACAACCAAACGTTTCCGTTATCCGTGAGTCACACAGGAGTGCATCGTTATGGCTAAAAAGATTCCAACCCTTTCACCCGACATTATTTCAAACACCTGCTCAGATATCAGCAGGATTGTCGAGGCCAAACACCTCGGCCAGAAAGGTATCAACCATGAGACCTCCTCGGAAGGGGCTCTGCTCATCGGGCGCCGTCTCGAGCAAGAGATTGCCGGATACCCCATCTCCAATCTCAATGGCTTACTCTCGCCCATCGCTTGCCACCTCAAGCAGCACTTTAGCCCAAGCCTGGGCCCGACTTATCTCAAGCGTTGCATAAAGCTCGCACGAATTGTTCCGGAAGACATGGGTTTTCGACCGGAGCTTGATCTGGAACACTATCAGTCGCTCGCTCACATCGCCGACAAAGATCTGCGCTTAGATCTGATGAACGTTGCCGCGGATAACCATTGGAGCGCGTTGCGCATCGATCGTCATGCCCGCTATCGAAGTCCGCAGGACACTTTGGATGCTTGGGAGCGCCGTGTGCTTGAATCAAATCAAGAAGTACGGCGCTTCGCCCGCGCCTACACAGATGCCTGTGGAATCATTTCACTCGATGAACTTATTGAGCTCTACAACTCCTGTGCCCCCAATCCAGTCTCGAGATTTGAGATAAATGAGACTATTTGGCAAATCAGGAACGAATCGGGACAAATCGACAATCCCTGCATTATATCCAGAGATAGAAAACTCTATCTCATAGCGCCAGAGCTCGATGACGCTGTTGATGAAGCCCCTTATTACTATGATGACTACGGATACTCCTATCGAAAATATGAACGGCGCAGCGAATACACCGGTGAGATGCGCGCGCTGCGCGAACGGCGCGTTGGCATCAGAGTAGCAGCCATCTTCGCCGGTCACGAACGTCTTCCAATCAGAAGGCTCAGCTATGACGAAGTCATCTGCGGGCATATAAAGTGCAGTCGATCTGTCGAACGACTCAAGCAGTACGTCCTGAGAGACCCTGAGCTCAAGGCATCTGATTTCCATGCAAGAGAAGATGAGTTCGATTTCATCATGACAAAGCTCTTGCGTTCCGTTGGACTCAACGGTATGCCGACAGCCCAGCAAATTGCCGAAGACGCAGCTTTCTTATTGATTGTCGTACGACCCGAGCTTTATGAACGCAAGAAAACACCCGAGGTCTCCAAGCTCCTCTCGATAATCTATGAAGACGCTCCCCTCTGGGAGTTCAACGGACGCTCACATTCCGAGCTGAGAAGCGAAGAAGTGCTGGAGCCTCCGGTGCCAATTTCACATCGAGAAGTCCAATCAAAACAGGCCGCTTAACCCTATTAACTGCTTGCATTTTTGTCTACAAAACTGTATACAAAAAGAGAGGCCCTTATGGAGCTCATCGCAATCCACCCCCATGCCCTCAAGCACGGGCTGACGGAGACGGATATTACATGCGCCTGGAACTCCGCTTTCGCATGGTTCAGGCGTGATCTTGAAAATGGAGGTATCGATTACGTTCTCGTTGGACTTGATGGAAGAAGCCGTCTCATGGAACTCATCGCTCGATATTGCCCCGATCGAGATGGCTACATCATTTACCACGCCCTTGTCCCTCCTACGCGCAAGGTGCTCAGGGAAATCGGGGTCGATCGATAGGAGGCGCTATGGACGCTAAGCAGCTCGAGGAGATGATGGGATTTGCTCCCGGAGAGCTGGAAAAGGCAGCAGAGGCATACGAAAAAGATGAGTGGCCAAAGGGCCGCACCATCAAGTTAGGGAGGCCGCCGATCTCCGATGAGCCGAGCGTTGTTTTGTCGGCACGTGTGGGTGAATCGGTTCTTGAGGCGTTTGACGCAAAGGCAAAGCGTCATGGGCAGACACGCACAGAGCGGATCAGGGAGCTCATTACGCTCGATGCAATGATTGCCTAGTCCCCCGCCGAACCCAAACGTGTATGTCAGCATCCAAAGTCGACATTTTTCGACATCTTAGGATGCTGGCGTACAGCTTTTTGCGTGGGTCCCTCACAACCGCTCATTGGGGACGTACTTAAATGAATAGTCGTTAAAGAACGTCCCCAACGGCTACCCGATGACACGGCGATCCTATTCCTCGATCTCTTTCCAGCACTGAGGATCGGCTTCATACATATCGCCTGTGTAACCATACGTCACAGCGGGGCAGCCGCGGCACCAGCCAAAAAGTTCGCATTTGGAGCACTTCTTGAACTTTTTAAAGTCGCGCTTGGCTTCCATTTGCGGAGAGAAGAAGGGCTCCTCCAGCGAGTTTTCGGCAACGTTGCCCACCTTGCTCTCCATGCGGCGACATGCATAGACATCGCCCGTAGGCAGCACCGTCATATGGCCCGTACCGCAGTGGCAGCCGTCATAGATCATGCCGGGCTTGGCATCCTCAGGAATGGTGAACTTACCCTGCTCCCACAAAAGCAGCGTCCACAAGTGGTCCTTGAGCTGGAAGAACGTCTTGCAGCCCGCCGCCTGATGGAACTCCATACGCTCCTGTGCGGCCAGCAGCACATCGCGATACTCCAGCGGTTCCAAATGGAACTCGTCACGCTTTTGGCCCGACGTGGGGCAGTAGCGCCCAAAGGCGAACACGTCGACCTCGAGGCTTGCCACCAGATCGATGAGCTGCGGCAACTCGGCGGCATTCATGCTCGATACCGTGTTCATAACGGCAACCCAGATACCCGCGCGCTTAAGGCACCCAATCGCACGCAAGGTCTCGACAAACGAGCCGGGCTTACGGAAGTAATCGTGCGTTTTCTCGAGTCCATCGAGCGAGAGCTGGTATTTGCGACAACCCAGCTCTTTCATGCGAACACAGACCTCGTCGGTCAGATGGAACGGATTGCCCATTACGCACCACATGAAACCGCGCTCGTGCAAGAGCTCGGCAAGGCGCCAAAAATCGGGATGAAGAATGGGGTCGCCACCTGTAACGTAAAAGTACGGCTGACGACCGATGCGCTCGCAAAGCGCCTGGGCCTGATCGACGACCTGGACCATTTGCTCCCACGGCATGCGCTTAAAACCGGCGCAGGCACCGTTGGCAAAGATATAGCAATGTTTGCAGCGCTGATCGCATTCATCTGTAATATGCCATTGGAAGGCAAACGCAGGCTTTTGCATCGTGGGACTCCCTTGGTCGATGTTGAAACTGATGGCGGTATTTGGGCTACAGGCGCGCAACGGCGCCGACGGGGCAATTCTCGGCACAGGCACCGCAATGCAGGCAGTGCTCGGGCTCTATGCGATACGAGTCTCCCGGCTCGATGCACTTCTGCGGGCAGTGCTCAAGGCAGGTGCCGCAACCGATACACGCATCGGCATCGATGCAGAAGCCCTTGGCGGGCGCAGGTGCCATGCTCTCGCCCAAGGTAAAGACCGCGCGCTCGATGGGATGAACTCCCAGGTTAAAGTAGTCGAGCACTATGTTCTCGACCTTAAAGATAATGTTGATCTCGCGCGTATCACCGGGATAAACGTTAGCAAGATACGGCTGCTCGGCGTAAATCACGTCGCGCCAGTGAACTTGCTCGGAATCCGAGACGGGGGTGGCAACGCCGGACATGCGGATCATCTCGTTAAACCGCGTGTGAACGAGCGTTTGGACACGCCCATCGGCCATAAGCTGACGAGCCATCTCCTTGCCACGCGCCGTGAGAAAGTAGATAGCACGGGGCTCGTAATGGACAGCGCTCACGCAGCGAATTTGCGGTGCGCCACTTTCGTCCACGGTTGCCAGAGAGAGCGTCCCGGCAAGCTGCATCTTTTTGAGGCAAGTCTGAGCATCCATTACGAGCCCCTTCCTAGCGATTGCTTACTGAGCGTCGGCAGCGCCGCAAGCGGTGCCGCAGGCCGGAGCGGCCTTGGGGTCGGCGGAGCCGCAGGCGGGCGCGGGGTCGGCAGTGCCGCAAGAGGCGAAGGCGGCGACGTTCTCGAGATTCTCGGACATGGCATTTCCTTTCGATTGGGAGGGCGGCTGGGCGAAGCCGCCTTGGACATAGACGCTTTTGCGCCTAAGCACATCATGCGGGGAATGCACCTCGCCCAAAAGAAGGCACTAATCTATTAGCCAATTACCTAAAGGTAAGTAATAGCCACAAGCGGCAGCGGCTGCAATAATGAAAGCAACCTACCGATTGTGAGGTCGCCATGCTCACCAAAGAAGAACTGCCCCCTTGCCCCGTCGCCACGTGTTTTCAACTCTTTGGCAACAAGTGGAAGATCTATATCATCCAGCAGCTCATTGAGCGGCCATTGGGCTTCAATGCGCTGCACCGCGCTATCCCCGGCATCAGCCAAAAGGTGCTCTCGTCCAACCTTAAGGAAATGGATACCGCGGGGCTTATCACGCGCACCGTTATTCCCGAAACGCCCATTCGCACCGAATACGCACTCAGTGAGCTGGGTCAAAGTCTTATGCCCATCATCGATTCCCTAGTGGAGTGGGGCACCGACTATCAACAGCTCGTGCGAAACGCCTAACAGCCGCGCACTCTTGCAAATTGAGCGCCGTGGGGCATACCACTCCACGGCGCTTACCTTTTTGTGCCTTCTTTTTCAGAAACAAGCCAGGCTGCACACTACTGTCAAACACGCCCGACTCAATTGGACAGGAGGCCAGCCATGAATCAAGCCGAACGTCGCGTTTGGCTCATCAATGCGCTGCTCAACGAGCGGCAAGACGGGCGCGACATTGTCGTTCCCGCCGGAGCCAGTGAGCAGCGCGATTTGCTCAGGGCCCTTATGAACGTGCGCCCGCCCGAGGCGCTTGCTGCCGAGACGCTCGACATACAAGACGCCTACTTGCAGCAACGCCTTCTTGAACGCGGCGGGGCAACCGACGCCGGCACCCTCCCCTACCGCGATCGCGCTGCCATCTGGCGCGGCGACATTACGCTGCTTAAGGCCGACGCCATCGTCAATGCCGCCAACAGTCAGATGCTCGGCTGCTTTGTGCCAGGGCATCGCTGCATCGACAATGCCATCCACACCTACGCCGGCATGCAGTTACGTCTGGCGTGCGCCAATCTCATGGACGAACAGGGGCACGAGGAACCGACGGCACACGTCAAAGCCACACCGGCGTTCAATCTGCCCAGCAGCTACGTTTTCCACACCGTCGGCCCCATCGTGCCAAGCCATAAGCCTGGCCCGCGTGAGGAATTGCTGCTACGCCGCTGCTACACCAGCTGCCTGGAAGAAGCGACACGCCGAGGACTCGGCACGCTTGCATTCTGCTGCATCTCGACGGGCGTGTTTGGTTATCCGCAAGATGCCGCCGCGCGCGTGGCCATCGATACCGTTCGTCATCATCTAGACCATAACGACCCCAACCTTAAGGTGATCTTCAATGTTTTTCTCGCGTCTGACGAGGCAATCTACCGCAGCCTTCTCCAAACAAATCGATAAGCTCCGAGTCGCACTCGATGCATCTGATGCCGTGGTAATCGGTGCGGGAGCAGGACTCTCGACCGCCGCCGGATACACCTATTCGGGCGAGCGATTCGACGAGCTCTTTGGCGACTTTGCCGCACGCTACGGCTTTACCGATATGTATTCCGGCGGTTTCTATCCCTATGATTTGCTCGAGGAGTACTGGGCGTTTTGGAGCCGCTACATCATGTGCAACCGATACGATCCCGTACCGACGCCGCTCTACGAACAGCTCTTGAGCATAGTGCGCGACCGCGACTACTTTGTGCTGACCACAAACGTGGACCATTGTTTCCAGCGCGCCGGCTTTGACAAGCAGCGACTCTTCTACACGCAGGGAGACTACGGCCTGTTCCAGTGCAGCAAGCCCTGCTGCCAGGAGACATGGGACAACGAAGAGCTCGTACGCCATATGGTCGCCGACCAACAGGACCTGCGTATCCCGTCTTCGCTTGTGCCCCACTGCCCTCACTGTGGCGCCCCGCTTACGATGAACCTGCGCGCCGACGATACGTTTGTCCAGGACAAGGGCTGGTACGCTGCCGCCGATCGCTACCAGGATTTCCTGCGCCGCCACAACAACATGCGCGTTCTGTTCTTGGAACTCGGCGTAGGCGGCAACACGCCCGTCATCATCAAGTATCCGTTTTGGCAGACGACGGCCAAAAACGAGCGCGCCACGTACGCGTGCGTTAACCTTGGCGAGGCAGTCGCTCCGACAGAAATCGCCAATCGCAGCATTCTGATCGACGCCGGTGCCGAGCGCGTAATAGAAGCACTTGCCGTCCAGGCCGTCAGATAGCGATGACTAGTTAGCCGTGGAATCGGGCTGTGGGCGCGAGCGGTTGCTCGTGGAAGACGCGGTCGACGGCGGCGCGATATTCGTCGACCTTCTTGGTCTTGCGCACAAGCTTGTGGACGGTAGCGGGATCAGCGAAAGCGCACTTGGCGTAGAACCACCATTCCTTCATGCGAAAGACTGCGTTGCCGCCAATCTCTTCTGCATAGGCCGCAAACAACGTGTCGTGGAAACGCTGCAGCTCGGCGGCCGTGGCAGCAGGGCCGCCCTTGACCATGCGGGCAAGCGCAGGGTTCGCGAGCAAACCGCGCCCCAGCATCACGTGGCGCGTGCCGGGATAGGCAGCCATCAGCGCGTTCATGTCCTCAAGGTCAAAAATGTCGCCGTTATAGGCAACCGGGAACGGCGCCCGCTCCAGCGTCTCGCCGTAGAACTCCTGACGCGGCGAGCCCGTATACCGATCCTTCTGCACGCGCGGGTGCACGATGAGCTCTGCCAACGGCATACGGCAATAGAGGTCGAGCACACGCTCGTACTCGTCATCGTTCTCTAGCCCCAGCCTGGTCTTTACCGACACCGGCAACGGAGAGCGCTCGCACACGTCGCTCAAGAACACCTCGAGCTCATCCAAGTTACGCAAGAAGCCCGAGCCCTTGCCCTTGGCGACGACCGTTCCCGAGGGACAACCCAAGTTGAGGTTGACCTCGCGGTAACCCATGTCGGCAAGCACCCGAGCCGCCCATACGAACTCGTCCGCTTTTTTGGACATAAGCTGGGGCACCACGTTGAGCCCCTGATTGTTGGCCGGATCGATTTCCTTAAACGCCTTACCGCCAAAGCGATTGCCCACCCGCGGCGGCGGCAAAAACGGCGTGTAGCAGCAGTCGAGCGCGCCAAAGCACTCCGCATGCACGCGACGGAACACGTGCCCGGTGATCCCCTCCATGGGGGCCAGCGATAGAATCATCAACATCAACTTTCAGATCAATGTGACAAAGGGACTGTCCCTTTGTCACATGTTCAGACGGTTCAGCAGCTCTTCGCAGGCGCGCGAGCGCAGGCGGTACTTTTTCCATACCAAGAAAGACGCGATCTCGATAGCCGGCTCGAGCGGTACAAATCGTATATCAGAACTCGCATCAACTTGCAGCAGATGGTCGATGCCCATGGCGCACGCCACCCCCGAGCGGATGAGATGTGATGCGTTGCCAATCAGGTCAAAATGCCCCACTACGTTGAGCGCTTCGGGGTCGAGCGTCCCGTCCGACCACGTCACCAGGTCGATTGCCTTGTTCGACGTGCGCGAACTCAGCAACAGCGGCATCGCCGCCAGATCTGCAGGGGTCAGCGCGTCGAGTGACCCCCACGGCCCATCGCTCGCCACGGCAACGCCCACGCGGTCGGCCTGCGGCATACGAATCCACTCGTATTTGTCTAGGTTGACCGGCTCCAGTAGCAGGGCAAAGTCCAGTAGGCCTCGCTCCAAACGCTCCTCGGCAGCGTCGGCATTGCCCGTGTAGAGCTCAATCGTCACGGCGGGATAATCGCAGTGCAACCCGGCAAACGTATCCAACACATAGCGCATGGCCTGCGTTTCTCCCGCGCCGATGCGTATATTGCCGGCGATGCCGAGCTCTTGGTCACTCATCTCGGATTCGGTCTGCTCCACCAACGCCAGAATTTCCTCGGCGCGCTGACGCAGACGCATTCCGTCCCCGGTAAGCACACATGACCGATTGGTCCGCTCAAACAGCTCGACACCCAGCTCGCGCTCCAAGTCGGCAATTTGGCGCGATAACGTAGGCTGCGTCACATGCAGCACGTTGGCCGCCTCGGTCATGTTTTCCTCGCGCGCCACCGCCAAGAAGTAGCGCAACGTTCGCAGTTCCATCGCAGCCTCCAAATCCGCTCGTTCGTCTCAGCAGTTTATCATTCGTATTCCGTATATCTAGTTAGTCTTTATAGGTAATATACATTCCCAACTCACCGGCATACGCTATAGCCATCCCCTAGAGAAGATGGAGAGCGTTATGCAATACACCACCCTCGGACATTCCAATATCAAGATTTCCAAACTCTGCCTGGGTGGCATGAGCTTTGGTGAGGCCAGCCCCGATTTCCACCAATGGACCATCGGGCCCGACGAGACCCGCGCCGTCATCAAGCGCGCGATCGACGCCGGCGTGAACTTTATCGACACCGCCAACTGCTACAGCTTTGGCACGAGCGAGGAGTACATTGGCGCCGCACTGCGCGAGCTGGGTATCGTGCGCGAGAACATCGTGCTTGCCAGCAAGGTGCACTTTAACGAAGGTGGCCTTTCCGCCGCGGCCATCAAGCGTGAGATCGAAGGCTCGCTCAAGCGTCTGGGCACCGACTATCTGGACCTCTACATCATCCACCGCTTTGATTACGACGTGCCCATAGAGGAGACCATGGAGGCGCTCGACAGCTTGGTTCGCGAGGGCAAGGTCCGCGCGCTCGGCGCCAGCGCCATGTACGCCTACCAGCTGCATAACCTGCAGGTTATTGCCGAGCAAAACGGCTGGACCAAGTTCACGAGCATGCAGTGCCATTACAACCTGCTCTACCGCGAGGACGAGCGCGAGATGATCCCCGTGTGCCGCCAGTACGACATGGCCATCACGCCGTACAGCCCCATGGCGTCCGGCCACCTGTGCCGCCCCACGTGGGAGAGCACCAGCACCCGTGGCACCACCGACAAGACCATGGTCAACAAGTACGACCACGACCGCGCCATCGACATGCCCATCGTTGAGCGCGTGGCCAAGGTCGCAGCCGACCACGGTGTGCCGATGTCTCAAGTAGCGCTCGCATGGCACTGGGCGCGCGGCGTCGAGGCCCCCATTGTGGGCTGCTCCAAGCCGGAGCGCGTCGATGACGCTGTGGCAGCGCTCGACCTGACCCTCTCCCCCGCCGAGGTCGACTTCCTCGAGGAGCTCTACCAGCCTCATGCGCTCGTGGGGCCCAAGGGTCGCCCGGGCGAGAAGGCACTCGCCGGCACCACCAAGGTCAAAACAAGCCGCTAGGCCGCGCAATGGACGAAAAAACCATCGCCAACCTACGTGACGCCGGCTGCTGCGACGCACTCATCGACGAGCTTTCGGAGCTGCCGAGCACCTGCGCCCGCATCTGCCGCCTTAAGACCTACCGGCACGACCTGCTCGACCGCGTCCACGCCGAGCAGCGCAAACTCGAAATCCTCGATTACCTCATTCACGTATTGCAAGAAGAATGCAGAGCAAAGGAGTAAACCATGACCGTAAAACAGACAGCAGGCCACGACGCCCTTGGCGAGCTCGCGCCCGAGTTCGCGCACCTCAACGACGACGTTCTCTTTGGTGAAGTATGGAGCCGCGAGGCTCAGATGCCGCTCAGGCTGCGCAGCATCGTGACCGTGAGCGCCCTGATCGGCAAGGGCATTACGGACAGCTCGCTTAAGTATCACCTGGCTAGCGCACGCGCTAACGGCGTAACGCGCGAGGAAATGGCGGAGCTGCTCACCCACGTCGCCTTCTATGCCGGTTGGCCCAACGCCTGGGCGGCCTTCAACATGGCCAAGGAGGTCTACGCCGACGATGCCGCACGCACCGACGGTCACGGCGGGTTCTTTGGTGTTGGCATGCCCAATACCGCCTTTGCCCAGCACTTCATCGGCCAGAGCTATCTTAAGGCGCTCACCGGCCCCGACGACTATCTGCCCATTCACAACGTGACGTTTGAGCCGGGTTGCCGCAACAACTGGCACATCCACCACGCAAGCAAGGGCGGCGGCCAGGTGCTGATCTGCGTCGAGGGCGAGGGCTGGTACCAGGAAGAGGGCAAGCCCGCGCAGCGCCTGCACCCTGGCGATATCGTCGAGATTCCGGCAAACGTCAAGCACTGGCATGGCGCCGCAGCCGACTGCTGGTTCAGCCACCTGGCCTTTGGATTCCCGGGCGAAGACACCAGCAATGAGTGGCTCGAGCCCGTGGACGATGAGGCTTTCAACGCATTAGACAATCACTAGAAAGGAACAACCATGGACTACATCACCCTCAACAACGACATCACGATGCCGCAGGTAGGCCTGGGCACGTTTATGCTTTCGCCCGACGATGCGCAGCCGTCCGTCACCTACGCCTTGGACCACGGCTACGAGCTCATCGATACGGCCAACGCCTATGTCAACGAGCGCGCCGTGGGCCGCGGCATGCGCGACTCCAGCCGCTCCCGCGAGCAGATTTTCCTCGAGACCAAGCTCTGGCCGTGCTTCTATGAATCCGATACCGCCGTGGACGAAACACTCGAGCGTCTGGGCTGCGACTATATCGACCTTATGATTCTGCACCAGCCCGCAGGTGACTACGTGGCAGGTTACGCCAAGCTCGAGGCGGCATATAAGGCAGGCAAGCTGCGCTCCATCGGCATCTCCAACTTCAATCAGTCCGAGATCGAGAATCTGCTCGCCCACTGCGAGATCACGCCCGCCCTTATCCAAGTGGAGTGCCACCCCTACTTCCCGCAGACCGAGCTCAAGGCGCTGCTGGACAAGCACGGCATCGTGCTTCAGGCCTGGTATCCCCTGGGCGGCCGCGACAACAAGGTCATCCTCGAGGAGCCCGTCGTTCGCGAGCTTGCCGCCAAATACGGCAAGACCCCGGCTCAGGTCATCATGCGCTGGCATGTCCAGCAGGGCAACGTCGTGATTCCCGGCTCCAAAACGCCGTCGCACATCAACGACAACATCGATATCTTCGACTTCGAGCTCACCGATGACGACATGGCGCAGATGGCCACCCTCGACCACGGCAAGCCCTTCTACGAGCGCACGGCCGAGAAGATGGCACTGTATTCCACCTGGCACCCCGACGTCGAGAGCCAAAAATAAACCAAGGAGTCCTATTTGAGCAATAGACATCCGGCCAAACAACACGCCGAACTTGACATCCTTCACGGCTCGCTTTGGCGCAACATCCCGCTGTTCGCACTCCCCGTTGCCGCAACGAGCATCCTCGAACAGCTTTCGAATCTTGTAGACACCCTGGTGATCGGGCATTTCTCTGCGGAGGGCGGTGCCTTTGGCATGGCCGCCGTCGGCTCGATTACCCCCATCGCGAGCCTGCTCGTCATGTTGTTTGTCGGGCTTTCACTGGGCGCAAATGTCGCGATCGCACACGCCGTCGGTGCAGGCGACCACGACCGCGCCCAACGCCACGCGCACACCGCGATCGTCCTATCGCTCGTCGGTGTCGTCGCCGCCATCGCGATGGAGCTTGTTTCGCAACCCCTCTTGCAATGCCTGAGCGTGCCGTCCGAGGTTTCCCCGATGCCCTCATGTACCTGCGCATCTACCTTATCGGCGTCCCGGCAATCTTGCTGTATAACCTCGAGGCCGCAATCTTTAGAAGCGTCGGCATCACGCGCATGCCGATGACGGCGCTGGCGATCTCGGGCGTGCTTAACATCATCCTCGACACCCTCTTTGTCGCCGTTTTTGGATGGGGAGCGGCCGGCGTGGCGGCAGCAACCGTGCTCTGTTACACCGCGAGCTCGGCGTTTCTCTTTGCTCGCCTTCTGCGCGCCGAAGGCCCTATCCGCATTGAACGCTCACGCTTACGCGCCGACCGTAATTCGGTTGCGACCATCCTGCGCATCGGCGTCCCCGCAGGCATCCAAGGCAGCGTCTTTTTACTGGCAAACATTCTCATCCAAACCTGCATTAACAGCCTGGGCACACAGGTCGTGGCTGCATCGTCTGCCGCACTTGCACTGGAGTTTGTCTGCTACAGCCTGCTCAACTCGTTTAGTCAGGCATGTACCACGTTCGTGGGACAGAACAACGGCGCGGGCAATCTTGAGCGTTGCAAAAAGGTGCTCAAGGTCGCCCTTATCGAAGACGCAATCATCACCGTCGTCATGATCGTGTTGGTCGTATGGCAGGGACGCACCATTTTGACGCTCTTCAGCTCGGATGCCGAGGTTCTCGATATCGCCTATGTGCGCGTATGCACACTCTTCCCCGCCTACGTGTTTAGCATGGTGTACGAAAACATGTCCGGTTACCTGCGAGGATTTGGCATCTCGGCGCTGCCTTCGGCGCTCACGGCAATCGGCGTGTGCGGCACGCGCTTCTTTTGGGCTCTGGTCGTCTTTCCGGCACACCCCACGTTTGCCACCGTCATGCTTGCCTATCCGGTGAGCTTTAGCACAACGGCCCTGCTCATGGCCGGCGCACTCGCCTACTGCAGGCCCGCACAACAAGCCATGCACCTCAGCACGGCCACGTCGTAGCATTCTCGAAGCTGCGTCATAGCGCCCAAAAGCAAAGGGGACCGTCACGCGGCGGCCCCCTTTCTTGCTATTCATCCCTTTGTCACATTCTCCAGTCATCGGACGTAAAGAACGAACGCTCTATTGCTCATTTATACTCAAGGACACACGCGTGTCACGGACAGAAGCGATGAGAGTCGAGGGCCCCATACAGCAGCTCAGCGAACAGGAAGCAAAACGTATCCAGCGGTACTGCACGTACCCCAAGATCGCAGCAGCCGCGCTCGTCATGGCGTTCGTAGCATGTCTGTTGATGCTGCCGCTTCAAATGATCAACGATATTGCGTTTCACCAAAAGGAGTTCCAACCAGCGGGAATATATACCGCTATCGCGCTCACCGCAATCGAGCTCACCATCTTTTGCTACTGTGCGCTGGTGCCACGTTTTGGAATGCAGGGCAAGCAGTGGAAAGAGCTGCAGAACAGGCTCGCAGTAGCCCAAACCAACAAAGACCGTTCCGCAGAGGTCGCCGGCGTACTCGCCGCGCAGGCCGCCTATGTCTATCTTTCTTTTGATGCGGACGGCACGCTCACGGGAGTCGACTACACCAGCCAAATCGACCCCGAGGCAAGTCTTGAGGACAACCTCGCTCGCGTCGAGCAGGATATCGCGACGCTCTGCGCCCCGCTCAACGGACTGGATATTTCTGTTGCAACGCCGAGCCTCCTCACGCCATGTAGCCTGTCGGATGAGTTTAAGCAGGCATTTTTGGCCGGCTCCCTGTACGAAGGAATCAGCATCAAAACAGAGGATGACTCCATCAAGTCGTACTACACCTTTGACACCGACCCCAAGGAAGAGTTCGACGAATACACCCGCCCGGAAATTAGCCTTATGCTTTCTGCGAAGAAGAACTAGGTCCATACGCAGCGATTACCGCACGCAAACGGTATCAATATGAGCTTTCGATACGCTTGACATATCGACATCCCATTGGACGTGAGGACGGTTGCTATGGATCGCGCCATGAAGGCGCTGCGCATCACGGGCATACTTGGCAGCATCTGCGGCGTTATCGGCTACATCGGCTTTTTTGTCGGCGGCGACTTTGGCGCCTTCGTCGAAGGAGCCCTACCTGGCATTTTGCTCGGCCTTTCGCTCCTCATGCTGCTCGTAATTCCGCGAAGCTACAAGGAGTAGTAGTAAATTTGGCAGTGTTCGCTAACCCTGCGCGGCGAGGTCTAATACTTTTCCGCGAAGTGAACGCCCGTTTTTGGACCCCCCGAAGCATCGACATTTTTAGACGCCAAACCCGCAGGATTTGACTGGCAAAACCGCAGGAAATTGCCTCACAAAAGTGTCGATGCTTCGGGGGACTATTTTGGCTCGTTCACTTCTCGGAAAAGTATTAGACCCCGATTTCGCAAGGGTCCCAATGTGACAAAGGGACTGTCCCTTTGTCACATTATTCCGAGCGCAGGGCCTCCACGGGGTCCTTTTTGGACGCGCTGCGGGCAGGCAGCAGGCCGGCGACGACCGTCAGCACTACCGAGATCGCGATGAGCACCAGCGCATCCTGCACGGGCAGGCTCATCAGGTTGGGAACCTGTTTAGTCGCAAGCGCCCAGGCATTGACCGGGAAGCTCACGAGCACCACGACGACAATGGCGAAAACACCGGCGATGAGGCCTTCGATGAAAGTCTCGGCATTGAACACATTGGCAACGTTGCGCTTCGAGGCGCCGATTGCGCGTAGGATGCCGATCTCCTTTTTGCGTTCCAACACGCTGATGTACGTGATAATGCCGATCATGATGGAGCTCACGACAAGGCTGATGCTCACAAACGCGATGAGCACCAAGCTGATGGTGTTCACGATGTCGGTCACCGAGCCCATGATGATGCCCATGTAGTCGGTGTACGAGATTGCCTGCTCGTCGTGACCGGCGGCTTTGACCTGCTTGTTATAGGCATCGATATGGTCGAGCACACACTCCTTTGCCTCAAAGTCACGCGGGAAGATTTTGACCGAGATGGGGTCGGCCTCGTCCGCATAACCCAGCGTGGTCAGGTTGTTGTCATAGGTGAGCTGCGACGCCTTGGCATAGCTCATCATGAGCGAGCTCAGGTCCTCGGCATCCATATTGAAATGGATGGCGCGGGCAAAGGCACTCGCATCCACGTGCACGGCGCTCGCCATGTTGGCAAAACTCGACGACATCTGCGTCGCCATCTGCCCCATGAGTCCCGCCGCGCCTGCTTTAAGCTGGGACGATACAGTTGTCGCAATCTGGTCGCTGATCATCTTCATCACCTGGTCCATTGCCTGCTGCAGATACGGAGCCAGCTGCTGTTGCACGTAGCTGGTCATCGCTTGCTGCAAGCGCTCGGCCAGGGCATCGCCACCCAGCGCCTTGAGCTGCGCCAGGCACTGCTGGGCTGCGGAGTCGTTCTCAAGATATGCCTTAAATGCGTTCGCGAGTTTCGATGCATCTTTAAGCTCTTCGGGCGTCAGCGCCTTAAACTGATCCGACTGCATAAAGCCCGTGAACAGTTGGTTGGCAAGCGCCCCCACCTGCTGCATCTGCTCGGGCGTAAGCTCCAAGCCATCAAAGACACCCGAAAAATCGGGGGCCGGCGCCTTGGCCATGATGTCGCTGAAGTCGATATCCTTCCCAACGCCCGAAAGGTCGATATCCAACCCGGACAGGTCAAGACCCGACAGGTCCATGCCGCCGGCCGCACCCGAAAGCGCCGATGTATCGAACGAGAACGCACTCTTGAGTGCCGCCTCGTCCACGCTAAACATACTGCCAAGGTCCACGCCCTGTTTGGCCTCACCCTGCAGCTCGTCGAACGACTTGCCGGTAAAGACATCCGTCTCGGGATGAGCAAGCTGCTCCTGAACAATCTTCGAACCGGCCGCGCGCTCCATAAGCTGACGAGTCAGTGCAGGCGTGTAGGCAATACCCGGAGACAACGCGCTCGCGTTGGCAGTCTCGTTGGGACGTACCACGCCCACAATGCGCACGTCGATACCGTCGGCAACCTTGGCCGCCATATAGTCGGTATCACCGGACATATCGGTCCATATACCGGTCTCATCGTTTTTGCGATAGGCATCGGCCGGCGACAACACCTTAAACGTCGTAGACAGCGCGTCCTCGTACGTAAAGTCGGCAGCGGTCTGCGGCGTTTCAACCCCGCCATCGGCCGTCATGGCACTGTTGACCAGGTCGTTAAGCTCATCGATATCCAGCGCGCCGATGCTGTAGAGTGTGTAGTCGCCCACTGTGCCGCGGCTCGAAAGCACCATCACTGCCTCGTTGGCAGATGTGGGCCAATGACCGGCGACGACATCATACTGGCTGTCGAGCAGACTCTGGTCGTCGATCATCTCGTTAAAGACCGAGGTGCCCATGGAATCCATGCTCACCGTCGCCGCCGAGCTCGCGCCGCCGCTCATGGCCTCGGTCATAGCGTTGGGCACCAGCCGGACTGGCTTCTCATCGCCCTTGCCCTCGCGATAAACAACCGGCGTCACGCCATAACCATACTGAATGGCATTGATCTCTTTGTCGATGCCGTCGCCGCCGTCATCGAGCCACGCCTTGAAGCTCGTCATATCATTGGACTTAACGCTGGCAAACATATCCTTTACGGCCGTGACCACGGGGATCTTGCCGCTTCCCTTGGCTTTGCCGCCGGAGTTGTCGGACGAATCCTCGCCCGTGGACGCGTCATCATCCGTAGTCCCCTGCCCGCCCATCATGGACGACAGGTCGTAGTCCTGCTTGGAAATCGTAAGCGGATAGCTCGACAGCGTATCCTCTTCGACCTTTCTAATGTAGTCGTTCACGCCGTTGGAAAGCGCCAGGATCGCCGCGATGCCGATAATGCCGATCGAGCCCGCAAAGGCCGTCATGGCCGTGCGGCCTTTCTTGGTCATGAGATTGCGTGCCGAAAGCCCCAAAGCCGTCACAAAGCTCATCGAGGTTTTGCGCGTGGGCTTGGCCTCACGGCGCGTAGCCTCGGCGACGTCGAAGGAGTCGGAATCATCGGTGATCTTGCCGTCCGCCAAGTTAACGATACGCGTGGCGTATTGGTACGCCAGCTCGGGATTGTGCGTGACCATGATGACCAGGCGATCGCGCGCAACCTCCTTGAGCAAGTCCATGACCTGTACGGACGTTGTCGAGTCCAGGGCGCCGGTCGGCTCGTCTGCCAACACGATCTCGGGGTCGTTGATGAGGGCGCGAGCAATGGCCACGCGCTGCATCTGTCCGCCCGAAAGCTGGCTCGGGCGCTTGTTCACATGCTCGCCCAGGCCAACTGCCTCAAGCGCCTCGCGCGCACGCTGACGACGCTCGGCATGGCCCACACCCGTAAGCGTAAGCGCCAGCTCCACGTTTTCCAAGATAGTCTGGTGCGGAATGAGGTTATAGCTCTGGAAGACGAAGCCGATGCGGTTGTTTCGGTAGGCGTCCCAATCGCGATCGCGGAAGTCCTTGGTCGAAATACCGTCGATGAGCAGATCGCCGGAATCGAAATGATCCAGTCCGCCAATAACGTTGAGCATCGTAGTTTTGCCCGAGCCCGAGGGACCCAGAATGGCCACGAACTCGCTATCGCGAAAAGCCAGGGTCACGTTATCGAGCGCCACCTGCGTAAACGACTGCGTGACGTACCTTTTGCAAATATCTTTGAGTTCCAGCATGGACGGCAACCTCTCCCGCGCGGGCGCACTCGCCCGCTCTCCCCCGCCGTTCGTATTCGACGCGTTTGTCCTACTCTATTCCCATTTTCTGCCGACACCAGTGAGGAATGTAACGAACCGCGCCAAAAAGCGAACGGGACGGCACGCCACACAGCGCACCGTCCCGCACACAACATCGACAATGTGACAAAGGGACAGTCCCTTTGTCACATTACGTGTACTCAGCCTTTACTGCCCGCTATTCGCAATCGCCTGGTCGATAAGCTTATCGAGCGCTGCGCGCTGCTCGGCGGAGCTGATGGCACCCACGATGGGCTCCCCTACGATGTTGCCGTTCTGGTCGATAACGTAGGTCGTCGGGAACGAGAACAGATTTGACGTAAACTTACCGGCCTCGCTATCCGACTTGAACCAGATGTTCTTATACGTCACGCCCTTCTTGCTCAGCACGTCCTTGGCATCTGCAATCTCGTCCTTGTTGCCATCGAGCGTAAAGGAATTGACGCCCACGACCTGGCCGCCCTTCTCGGCAAGCTCCTTATTCAGGTTCTCAAGATCGCCCAGCTCGCCCACGCACGGCTTGCAAGTGGTAAACCAGAAGTTCATGACGGTGACCTTGTTCTTAGAGAACAGCTCGTCGCTGCTCACGTCGTTGCCGTCCAGGTCCTTGCCCGTAAAGCTAGGGAACTTCGTCGCCTCGCTCGAAGCATTGGCGCCAGCCGTCATGCCAGCGGTCGAAGCGTCAACGCTCTCGCCTGCGCTCGGCGTGCTTCCACAGCCGGGAAACTTCTTTTCCAGGCTCTCGAGCTTGTCCTCAATCTCCTTGATCTGCTGCGCGCCGGACTTGAGCGTCTTAAGCTCATCTGCCGTAAACTCGTCCTTGGCACCGTCGATGGTCTTGAGCAGGAAATCGCCGTAATTGCTGCCGTCCTCAATCATTGTCGACTCTTTATTTGCTGCATTGAATACCTTTTCCCACAGCGCGTTATCACTCGAAAAGATCTCGTTCTCCTTCTGCATGAGCTTCGCATACAGCTCGGCAGCCTCGTCGGCGTTGGCCGGCTCTTGCGCAATGAGCTCCGCGATCTTAGGATCGGAGCCCGTAGATTCGCTCGCGTTGCCACCGGGCGCCGAACACGCCACAAGACACAAGGCCAGCACCGGCACCATAAACAGGGCCGCAATCTTAGAAAGCTTCATGGTCATTCCTCCGTTTTGTCGAAGCTTGTTTTACTTTTTATCGGCGGTCAGAGGGAGCTTTTCTGCCGACACATCCAAGCCATAGCGATAGCTGATGGCATCGACGGGACAGGCCCCGATGCACTTTCCGCACCGGATGCATTCGGCATGATTGGGCGCGCGGACCACATCAACGTCCATCTGACAAACCTTTGAGCACTTGCCGCACGAGACGCATTTGCACGCGTCAACCTGAATCCCCAGTAGGGACACCCTATTCATGAGCGCATAGAATGCGCCGAGCGGGCAAATCCATTTGCAGAAGGGGCGATAGAACAAAACGCTCAGCACTATCACGGCAACGAGAACGACAAGTTTCCAAGTAAAGAGTTGTCCCAACGCAGATCGAATGCCGGCATTGGCAGCCGCCAGCGGAATGGCGCCCTCGAGCACACCCTGTGGACAGATGTACTTGCAAAAGAACGGATCACCCATCCCCAGATCGTTGACCAACAGCACAGGCAGCAATACCACGGCAAATAGCAGCACAACGTATTTGATATACGTAAGCGGCTTGAGCTTTTTCGTTGATAGCTTTTTGCCTGGAATCTTGTGTAGAAGCTCCTGCAGCCATCCAAACGGGCACAAAAAGCCGCATACAAAACGCCCCAACAGTACGCCGATCAGAATGAGCGTACCGGTAACGTAGTAGGAGAAGTTGAACTTGGATGAACCTACCACCGACTGGAACGACCCGATGGGGCACGCACCCGATGCCGCGGGGCACGAATAGCAATTAAGTCCAGGTACGCAGACTGTTTTTCCCGCGCCCTGATAGATGCCGCCTTTGGCAAAGTTTGGCAGGTGAATGTTGGTGACGAGCGTCGCCGCCGCCTGAATGAATCCGCGAAATCGGGCCAAAACATGCGACGCAGTGTTTTCTCTTTTATCCAATTCCGATACACTCCAAGCACAGCCTAATCGCTTTGGCCAGCACGGTATCCGCCTCGCCACGCATAACGCCAAAGCACACCATGGCAATTCCGACGATCAACAAAGCGACCTGTACCACGGGTTTTACCGCTTTGAACAATCCGACCACTCCTTTCGTTACGCGACCATTGGACCATATCGACTATAAAATCCGTGTTAAGCGCGATTTGGAATGTGCAAGGAGACTGTTATGCGTATTTTGATCGTCGAAGACGAGCGGGCGCTGTGCGACACAATCGCACGCAGCTTACGAAACTTGGCGTACAGCGTCGACTGCTGTCACGACGGACAGGAGGCGCTCGACCTACTGGACGTTGAGGCCTTCGACCTCGTGGTACTCGACCTCAACCTTCCCCGTATCGATGGCATGACCGTGCTCAGGGAACTTAGGAAAACCGACTGCGAGACCAAGGTGCTGATTCTGTCCGCGCGTGGCGAAGTATCCGATAAAGTCGACGGACTCGATGCCGGCGCCAACGATTACCTTACCAAGCCGTTTCATCTGGACGAACTTGCGGCAAGGATCCGCAGCCTTACCCTCAGGCGCTTCGCACAAAGCGACATAGTATTAACCTGCGGAAAGCTCAGCTTTGACACCAAGGTGCGCATCGCTTCCGTGGACAGTGAGGCTCTATCTCTTACACGCAAGGAAACGGGAATCTTGGAATACCTGATGCTTAATCAGGGACGACCGGTAAGCCAAGAGGAGCTTATAGAGCACGTTTGGGATAGCACCGTGAACAGCTTTAGCAACGCAACCCGCGTTCACATCTCGTCGCTCCGAAAAAAGTTGCGCGGCGCATTGGGACACGACCCCATCCGCAACCGAATCGGCGAAGGCTACATTATGGAGGATGGCGAATGAAAGGGCTTTCGCTGCAATGGCGCATAACGATTATGACGGCACTGCTCACGTGTGCGGCATGCGTGCTGACGAACTGCCTGGTCGGCTATACGGGCATGCGCTACATGGATGCCATCGGCAGCGACATCTCGGCCTTTAACGCAACCGGCGAAGATTCGCTCCAGGCGTTCGACCCAACGAAAGCAGCCCTCGATGACAAGGTCACGATCGTCGTAAACGACGCACAGGAGTCTTTTGGCACGACAGCCTGGTACATCACGGCTGGAGTCACACTCATTGGCGGCGTGCTGGCATACTTTGTGAGCGGCGGCGCGCTCAAGCCGCTACGGGGTTTTGCTGCCCAGGTAGAGCGCGTGCAGCCTGACAACCTAAGCGAAATCAGACTCAGCGAAGATGTGCCCGCCGAGCTACAACGATGCAGCGCCTCTTTCAACGACATGATTGCCCGTCTTGGCGAAGGGTTCTCTGCACAGCGTCAGTTTACCGGCAACGCCGCACACGAGCTGCGCACCCCGCTCGCCCTTATGCAAGCGCAGATTGAACTGTTTGTCTCCGAGCACCCCACATCGCAACCTCAAACAGCCGAGCTACTCGGCCTGCTACAAGAACAAACCGAGCGGATGTCGCGAATGACCAAGGTGCTGCTTGAGATGAGTGAGCTCCGCAGCGTTCCCTGCGAGGACGATGTTGAACTTGGCCCCCTGTCCGAAGAAGTCCTCGCCGACCTTGCTCCACTTGCCGAGCATAAAGACATCGTCCTCAATTGCAGTGGAGGCGCTTTGATAATCGGAAGCGACACGCTCCTCTATCGGCTGGTGTTTAACCTGGTCGAAAATGCCATCCGTTACAGCCGCCCCAGCTCGACTGTCAACGTCTCCATCTGCGATAACAACAGCCACGTGTTCCTACGAGTCGAGGATCAGGGCCCGGGAATACCCGAGCAGTACCGTGAGAGCATCTTCCAGCCGTTCTTTCGCCTGGATAAATCCCGTAGCAGGGCATACGGCGGCGCAGGACTCGGGCTAGCGCTTGTTTGGGAGATTGCAGCGCTGCACGGCGGCACGGTTGAGGTCGAAGCAAGTTCCAAGAACGGGACCACCATGCTCGCGACCCTTCCAAAACGGACCGCAGCGTAAACCGAACAGTAAAACGAAAGGGGTCCCGCACACGTTTGCGCGGGACCCCTCTCTGTCAATGCAATTCGCCCAAAAGAGTAGAAGCCTACTCCCATTCCACCGTGCCGACGGGCTTGGGGGTCAGGTCGTAGCAGACGCGGCAGATGCCGGGGACCTCGGCGGTGACGCGAGCGGTGATGCGCTTGAGCAGCGCCCAGTCGAGCTCGGGTACCTCGGCGGTCATGACGTCAACAGTGTTGATGCAACGGATGATGCAGGGCCAGTCGTAGGCGCGCTTGCCCTCACGCACGCCGGTGGCGCGGAAATCGGGCACGACGGCAAAGTACTGCCAAATGGTAAGACCGGCCTTGTCGATCTCCTCGCGCACGATGGCGTCGGCCTCGCGCAGCGCCTCGAGGCGATCGCGGGTGATGGCGCCCAGGCAGCGAACGCCCAGACCGGGGCCGGGGAACGGCTGGCGCTCGACCATGTTCTCGGGAAGGCCAAGCTCGCGGCCGACCACGCGGACCTCGTCCTTGAACAGCAGCTTGACGGGCTCGCAGAGCTCAAACTGCAGGTCCTCGGGCAGGCCGCCCACGTTGTGGTGAGCCTTTACACCGTCCTGGGACTCCAGAATGTCGGGGTAGATGGTGCCCTGGGCGAGGAAGCTGACCTCGTCGCCAACCTTGCGGGCCTCCTCCTCGAACACGCGAATGAACTCGGCGCCGATGATCTTGCGCTTGGCCTCGGGTTCCTCAACATCCACGAGCTTGTCCAAGAAGCGGTCGGTGGCGTCAACGTAAACCAGGTTGGCGTCCATCTGGTTCTTAAAGACGTCGACAACCTGCTCGCTCTCGCCCTTGCGCATGAGGCCATGGTTCACATGCACGCAAATGAGCTGCTTGCCGATTGCCTTGATGAGCAACGCCGCGACAACTGAGCTGTCAACGCCGCCGGAAAGGGCTAGCAGGACCTTCTTGTCACCGATCTGCTCACGGATTGCGGTGACCTGCTCGTCGATGAACGCCTGGGCAAGTTCGGGAGTGGTGATACGCACCATGTCGTCGGGACGCTTGTTGGGATCCATGCAGAGCTCCTTTTCGGTTCGATGGAAATGCGTTGCACATATGCAAACGCACCGTCATATGACCTCATTATATGCAGAACGAGGCCCATTTCCCATCGCTCCTATGGAGCTTTTTGCAGGGGCGGTAGTTTTTCTATATCCCAAGGTCAGCTAGGCTTCGATAACCACCTCAGGGGCAGGGCCGCTAAACTTGTCGTTTATACGCTCGGCGCACTCGTACGCAATACGCGCTAACATCCAGCTTTCAAATGACGGGGTACAATGGCTGCTATCGTTGTCAGCCGATGGGAGATGAAAGATGGACTGCGATGGTTGCGCGCGTGTTCCTATGCCGTTGATGTGCACCGCCTTTGTGCCGGGGCAAATGGATGCCGCGGTCACAAGCATCACTGACGCCGATTCGCGTGTCATCGCCACGGCAGAAGCGCTGTACTTTCGCGGACAGGCCACTCTCGCTGCTGAGACGGCACGTCCCTATCTTGACGCCACCGATCCCGCACTTCGCTATTCTGCATGCTTCATCTGCGGATATGCCAGCCTGTCGCTCAACCGCATCGCCGACGCCCGCCGTTGCCTTGCGGGCATCCTCGACACGCCAACTGACGAGGAATCGCCTGCCGTTCACGCCACGCACATTCTGTTCGCCTCGGCCGCAAGCGTCCTGCTGCATCTACCTTCCCCGTATTCTGCCGAAGAGTTTTATCCGCTTGCGGCGCATCTGCCCGAAGGCCTGCGTCTGTTCGCCAGTTACGTGATGGCGCATGCCCTGTATCTGCGCGGTGAATACGGCCGCAGCCTGGGCATGGCGGAAAACGCCCTGATCATGAAACAGGGAAGCTATCCCATCTCGGAGCCGTTCCTGCACTTGGCGGCTTCTATGGCATGCATGAGCCTCAAGAACATCGACGCCGCAAAGGTGCATTTCGAAACCGCTTGGAGCATAGCGCGCCCCGACGGCCTTATCGAGCTCATCGGCGAGCACCATGGCCTTTTGCAGGGACTTATCGAGGCATGCCTTAAACAGCAATACCCTGACGATTTCGCACGCGTCATCGAGATCACGTACCGCTTTAGCTACGGATGGCGACGCATCCATAACCCCGATTCGGGCGAGGACGTGGCCGACGATCTGACGACTACCGAGTTCACCATGGCCATGCTCGCCTGCCGTGGATGGACCAACGCCGAAATCGCGCGCCATATGGGCGTGTCGCCGGGCACCGTAAAGAACCGCCTGTCCAGTGTGTATGCAAAGCTTGGCATCGGAACTCGCGCCGAGTTGGTCGCACATATGCTGCGCTAGCAGCCAAGCTACCAAGTGCATCGAACGCATTCCAGCGCCGCCCGTTTTAACATGCTCAAATTGGACATTTTGGCCCTCGAACGGCACTACCGCGACAGGACGCCTTCCCGCATAATTTGATTATTTCCACCGATATTTGCGGGATGGGAGCCCAAGATGCTTGATCGCCGTTCGTTACTTGTTGCCGGAGCGTCCTCGCTGGCGAGCATTATGTTGCCGCGCGTGCCGGGAAGCGCAAACGCCTTCATATTGCCGTTCGCGCCCACCGAAGCCTATGCCGACGAAGAAGACCCCTTCAAGGTGCTCGTTCTCTCGCGCACCATGTTCGGCGTGGTCGTGGTCGACGTCGCCAACAAGAATACGCCCATCACGGGTGCCCAGGTCACACTAACGTCGCGCTATGCCGCAGGCAAGCAGCTCACCGCCACCACCGATGACGAAGGCACGGCCATCTTTGAGGTTGCCCCGCTTTCGGAAGGCTACGTGGACGAGGCAACGCTTCTCGACGCGTACGACTTTAACGGCGGCATCTCCATCAGCATGCCAGGCTACCGCGATGTCGAGATCCCCCTCGCGCGCATCCAGGGCGGCACCGCCATTACCGCTCCCACGCGTCCGCTCTCCGATGGTGAGCCGTACTTTCGCCAACTCACGTTTGATGAGTGGGACATCCAGTACGCCGACGCCACATTCATGGCGATGCCCAGAGACGATGCAGCGAATGCGCAGCCCGACACGCACGCCTTCACTGTACAGGCCCACCTGCCGCAGGGCGGGCAGGCAACGCTGCGCATCGACAAAGTGACGCCTGCCGCAGGCAGCTCATCCGAAACCGTCACGCAGATTGGACAGGTCAAGGCCAGCGCAACGGGCGCAGATAATCTGGCGATGTTCACGCTCGAAGACAAGTTCCTCGATGCGGCGTCTGGCCTTTTGGAAGAAGGATGCAAACTTCGCTTTGTGCTCGACTACCAGGGCAAAACCTACACGCTCTCCTCCCCCATTGCCGTTGCCACCGCGCCGGCCTCAAAGGCGGAATCGGGCTCAACGACCATCATCCCCACCACCATGGACCAAGAGATCACTCCGTTTGATTTCCCCGCGGCGTTCCCCGGCATCGGCGGCAACAAGTTCACCTGCTGGATGCCCACGTTTCCGATCCTCTTCGACTTTTCGTTTGCCGGGTATGTGCTGTTTGGCGGAGGATACAAACCGGCCAGCTATATGAACGATTCGGGCAACCCTGATCCGGAGTACTGGAAGAAGTCGCCGCGCGAGTCGGGCGCCAAGCAGGCAAACCGCTACCTCGACGAGATGGAGGGGAAGTGGAATCAGTACAAGAGTATGAGTGCCGGTTCGGGCACCGATCCAAGGAACACCAAGCTCCTTCGCCATCATTGCACGCTGCTGTTCACGATGGATATCGCAACACAGGTGTACGGATCGCTCGCCTACGACTGGGTAGGCAAAACTTGGGGCGATAACAACGATCCGGCGTTTGGCAATATTAAGGCCCTCTTCCAAGTAAAAACCGACCTCAACTGGACCGAGCAGTTCACCTTGGGCCCGGTGCCGTTTTTCCTAAACGTCAATCCTTGGGTGCTGGCAAAGCTGGCGCTCGCTGTAGGCGCCCACACGCACGGCAGCGGCGCGGCGTTCTTCAAAAACATTTCGCTCGACTATTCCAATACGTCGGGATCATTCACCATCCAGATCGGGCTTGCCGTCACCTTTGGAGCCGGCGTTGCAGGCGTCGCCTCGTCCGCCGTGCGCGGTGCCGCATCCCTCACACTGTTCATTGGGTACGAGAAGGCGGACGGCCACCAGCTTCCGCGGCTGCGCGTGGGTGCCGACGTCGATGTCGACGTGATTCTCCAGTTCATCATGTTCAAGTGGACCACCAAGGCCTGGTCGGGGTCGTGGCCCACACTTCTCGATTCGTGGAACATGTCGGTCAACAACGGCGACCAGCATGTGCTCCAGCGCTCAGAACTGGCACTGGGCGGAGACACGCCGTATACGCTGGACGCTTGCTTTGGCGCGACCGGCAATGCCGAGTCGAGCGGCATAGCGCAGTTTATCGCGTCGGCCACCATCGTCACCAATGCCGAGCTGCTCGCATGCGCCGAAGTTGCAGCCACCGACGTAAACGTCGCACCTACCGTACGCGATTGGGACCGGGCGGTCACGCGTATTGAACTCGAGGCAGACGCGGAGAGCGACGACACGGGGCAGGTCGAGCATTTCGTCCACGCTCTGATGGAGAATGACGAAAACGCCGCGCCGATGTATAAGTACACCTACATCGGCCAGACGACGAACGCCGTTGCGGACTCGAACGCCAATTCTGCCGGCGTGTCGGAGGACGAGCGCGGCGGCATAAAACCCTCGAGCGACAACGTGCTGTTCGCCGGCGTGCTCAGCGAAGCCCATATGAAGTTAGCGATGATTGCCGGCGTGGAGTGCCTGTTCCGTATCGCCTCGGTGCGTTACGGCGAGGATGGCCGCTCGCGCCTGGTGGTACACACGAAGGCAAACGGCGCGTGGTCCGCGCCCATGCCGGTCGACTTCCCCCTGGGCTTTGGCGAGGGCGACGTGGAGCGTGGCGGCACGTTCGATTACGACTTCGACGTGGTGGAATATACGGACGGGAGAGGAAACCAAGACGCCTACGTATTGCTGATCTCGGGAGAGCGCCCCGAAGGCGACGCAACCCGGTTTGATACGGCAAGCACAGCCGGCATACTGTCCGTTGTGCGCTTGCGCATAAGCAATAGCGAAGTTCGCGTGATATCGCACACGTCGTGGCGCAGCATCTCGCGCGGCCGCCTTCAGGAGGATGGCTACCATTGCCTGCAGTGTCCGCGCATCACGGTGGGCAAGACGCTTGTCGACGGACGTCTGTCGGGTGCCTATCTCCACCGCCGCGGAGCCACCGCAGAAAAGGCGTTGGACACCGAGGCAGAGGTCGCGCTCGAGTGCTTTACCCTGTGGTCGGATGACCTGGGCGACAGCCTCACGTTCCGTCAGGTTCTCCGCTTTCCGCAAGCACCATCGAGCATCGAGCTGGGCGCGCCCGAGAACGTCAGCGGCAAAATGGTGGTGCCCGTTGCATACGAAACCGCAGACGGCTGCGGTTGCGCATCGTACGCCGTGATCGGCCAGTCCATCGCGGGTTGGGGTGTCATGCCGCCGGATGCCTCGGTGCCGCGCGTGGTGCCGTGGCCGCAGCACACGGGCTTTTTGGCCACCGTCAACGAGCAGCTGCAGCATGTTACGTGGACGCGAGGCGCATCGGCGTTTGCAACGACGCCCGTGGGCGCAGCTGGCTGCGGTCCGGCGTCGTTTAGCATGAGCAACAACGGCAGGTGCGTGCTATACGTCGAGAACACCGACGGCAAAGTGGGGCAAACCTACGACGAAGAAGGCGAGCCGGTGGCGGTAATGGGCAAGCATTTCCGCATCTTCGCCAGCACCCTGATCGACGATCTGTTCACGGAGCCGTTCGTGCTCTGCGAGCTGGAGCACCCCATTGATCAGATAACGACGTTTTTGACCTCCGGAGGCATGCTCTCGGCGCTTGCCACGCACATCGTGAGCGCCGAACAGAGCAAAGCAGAACTGCACGGCATCGAAGTTCCCTTGGTGGCATGTGCCACGCCACTGGGCGCGATAGCCAACCTGGGCGCCGTGGTGCCCGGGGCGGCAAGCGAGTCGTTTACAGTAACGGTGCGAAACGACGGCAACACGCTGCTGACCGCAGGAACAGTCGATCTGTACCGAGAGGGCTCCGACCAACCGTTCTCCAGCGCATCTATCGGATTCGGCGCGAACGCACGCATGGCATCAATCCACGACCCAGAGCTTTCCGAGGACGCATCGGCCAACGACATGGCACATGTGAAGTACACACTCGAGGCACTGGGCGAGCGCTTTGCCACGCACCCGCTGGTAGCCGACAACGGCAACGCCGTGCTGGCACCGGGCCGCACGGCACAGTTCCGCATGAGCTTTGCCATCCCGGAGAGTTGGAGCGACGAGGTGGGCAAACGCGTCACGCTCTACGCAAAGGCGCGTGACCTGGTGGCGCTCGACCCCGTAACGCTCGAAGAGATTCGATCGGGCGCAAACTCCGCGCTGGGCGGCGTGCTGCACGAGCTCCACATCCCCGACGCGGCATGCGAACGCACGGAGGTGCTGGTGGGCGTAAGCAGCAACGCCGATGCGACGGGGCTTCACGACGCCCCGATGACCGTGGACAGCGATGGCGGCTCGAGCAGCGGCGGTTCTGGCACGGGAGGCAGCTCCGGCGGAAGCGGCTCTGGCAGCGGCAAGGGTCACGACAATAACAAGCGCTCCGGTAAATCAGGCATGCTCGCTGGCACGGGCGACAGCAACATCCCCCTGACGGCAGCCGCAGCAGCACTCGCCGCAGCTGGTGCCGGCCTTGTCGCCTACAGCGCCCGTCGCACCGCCCTCGAGCGTAGCGGCAGCGATGAAGCCGGTACGGATGGGTCCCGCTAACTCTCAGCCGCTTTTTTGAGCAGCGCTGACCCTGTTCGTCGAACAAAAAGGGGCTGGCTCTGATAACCCAGAGTCAGCCCCTTGCGCATTAGATATCGCCGGCGTCGTCGAACTCTGCCTCGAGCTTGGCACGGCGCTTTTTCGCCGTGAAGAACGATGCGCACAGAACGGCGAAAGTGGCTATGAAAATCGTCGCACCGCAGAACACGCCCGTAGCCAGATTCGCCAACCAAAAGACGCTTTCGAGCGGTACGATCTGCGCCTCAGCGATACAGCGCATCGCGGCAATGACAAGCGCAAACGCGGCGCCGCTAAGACCGCTGACAAGCAAGAAGTATCCAACGGGAAGATGCTCGGTTTGCCCAAAACGATTGGTGTCGACATAGCCCTTCCGCGTTTGGAGTCCTGCACAAATCAACATCACGAGAACGAGCCACACATACATGGCGGCCTCAAACGGCGTTGCAAAGACATGCGGCATTTCACAGGCGTCGCTGTGAACCCACGCTACCTGTCGCGCTATAAACTGGTAGAAAAAGATCATCAACATACCAAACGAAAGCAGCCCAAAACCAAGCTTGTAGATCTTCGCGTTCTCAGCTTCCAGACGTTCATCCTTTGGGCCGGCATATTCACGCCACTTTTGCACGAGTTTTAAATCTTCAAATTTCATAGCGAACTCCTAAAGAGCGTTAGGGTCGACGTCGATCTCGTCTTCCCAAAACAGGTCGTTCAACGTGACGCGCAGCGCTTTGCAAATTGCCACGCACAAGTTGAGCGTGGGATTGTAGCCGCCCGCCTCGATCAGGCCGATGGTTTGACGCGTAACGCCCACGGCTTCGGCTAAGTCGGCTTGCGAAAGGCCAGCCGCCGCGCGCGCCGCCTTCATGCGTAGGTTCTTTTTGCCCGGCATGGAGTTCCTTTCGTAGTAATGGACAGATATCCGTTGCAACATGACAGAAATATATTGTATCCATCAATGCATGTCAACTATATCTGTCATTATGAAAACCATGTCTGTCATTGCGCGCACGGTGCCCCGCTGTACCCGAAACCGCGCGAGGCGCTGGCCCTGCTCATCGCACACCAAAAAGGGCTGGCCCCGATTACTCGGAGCCAGCCCTGAGTCGCCTGACGTGGGAATCGCAATCCGTTACTTGAGCTTCAGCGCCTCCATCATGGGCACGGCAGCATCCCAGTCGATCTTCCAGCCAATCGACACGCGGACGGTCTCGCCCGTTGCGGGAGCCGTCGCAAACAGCGTATGGCCGTTGTCGGGACCGGTAAAACGCAGCCACGTTATGCCGTTGTACTCGACCTGGTCGGTTGTTGTTTCCTTGCCTTCGAAGACCTGCTCGAGGCTTGCAATCTCTTCCTCCGGCGAGCGCGGGAAGATGCTGATGTGCAGGCGTCCTCCAGTCTCGTCATGGAAGAAGTCTGCCTTTTCGCGCTCTTCGTTGGACGAATCCAGCGTGTACCCATCGGCGGCCTCGATACTGTACGATGCGCAATCGATGCCGGTCAGATCTGCCTTCTCGCCAGAATCAGCCACGCCACCGGCCGCCTTGAACTCCTTAGTCTCACACCCCGTGGTGTCAAAGTGCATGGCTTCATGATTCTTGGCGGGGGCGTAAGCGTCTACGAACTCGACAGTGATGGGCCCGTAGTACGCCGTCTTGGGCGCCCAGAAATACACGTACTCAACGGTCTCGCCCGGACCGATATCTTGCCTCTTGGAAAGGTCGATGCCCTCGTGAAGCTCATCGGGAGCCTCGCTTGCAACGTAGTCGAGCACGGCCGCCTTGCCGGAAGTAAATAACGGGTCGCCTGCCTCAAGATCGCCCTGGGCAGCATGCACGTTAAAGGAGTTAAACGTCCTGTTCTTTGCATTATTGTTGGTGATCTTGACGTGCAGGTAAAAGCCGTCCTGCAGCTTAGCGTCGCCGCGATAGAACGTACCGTGGGCTACCGACTCATAGGTTATGCCAGCCACCTCGACCGTCTGCGACTCATAGGCCTTGGCCTTCTTCTCTACGGGGGCACTGCCGCCCGAGCTGCCGGCCGAGCCGCTCGGAGCACTACCACCACAGCCGGCCACCGTACACGCCAGCACGGCCGAAAGCGTCACGGCGGGAATTCCTAACAGCAGTTTTTTCGTCATGGGCTTCATCATCCTCACCGCTCCTTTCGGCTTGCAGCTCATCCGCTGCCCGAGGCTTTCGTCGGCCCCGTGGCATCGGCTTCCACTATGAGCGTATGACGAAACGCGGCACAGGCGAAGTGACCCGTGGCCCAAATAACGCCCCGATCGACCCGCTTTTTGACCAAAAGGACATGGGCTCGTACACCCTCGGCCCATAAAACGAGACGTCTGTCCCAATGTTCGATTTGAACCAACAGCCGCAAACAAGATAGGGCCCCTTCAGCCGCCTTCAAACTTACTCGGACAGAACCGACTCGGTTTTGCCCGAATAAACGCCATTCCATCAAATTACGAACGATTGTTCGATGGATTTCGTGTTGGATGGAATCGCCCACGGGCTGGGCTATGCTACCTTGACTATCTATACGACTTAAATGCACAAGAGGAAGCACCAAGAGAGCGAGCATGGCAAAAAACACCGCAAACTATGGTAACGACAGTATTCGTCAGCTCAAGGACGAGGAGCGCGTACGCCTACGCCCCGCCGTCATCTTTGGCTCGGACGGACTCGACGGCTGCGCGCACGCCGCCTTCGAGATCCTGTCCAACGCCGTCGACGAGGCGCGCCAGGGCTACGGCAAGCTCATCACCCTTACCGCCTTTCGCGATGGCTCCATTCAGGTAGAGGACAACGGCCGCGGCTGCCCGCTCGACTGGAACCCCTCCGAGAAGCGCTTTAACTGGGAGCTCGTCTTTTGCGAGCTCTACGCCGGCGGCAAGTACAACAACAACCAGGGCGGCGACTATGACTTCTCGCTCGGCACCAACGGTCTGGGCTCCTGCGCGACCCAGTACGCTTCCGAGTACATGGACGTTACCGTCTGGCGCGACGGCAACAAGTACTCCCTGCACTTTAAGAAGGGCAAGGTCGTCGGCGCCAAGAAGAAGGCGCTCGAGATTGAGCCCAGCGACGAGAACCGCACCGGCACCACCATCAAGTGGCGCCCCGATCTTGAGGTCTTTACCTCGATTAGCATTCCCCACGATTGGTATCGCGAGACTATGCGCCGCCAGGCCGTGGTCAACGCCAACGTGACCTTCCGCCTGCGCATTGAGGGTGACGATGGCGAGTTTTCCGAAGAGGACTTTTGCTATCCCAAGGGCATCGAGGATTACGTGCTCGAGAAGGTCGGTACCGACTACCTCACCGAGCCTTTCTTTATCGAGGCCGACCGTCGCGGTCGCGACCGCGAGGACCTGCCCGACTACAACGTAAAGATCACCGCGTGCATGTGCTTCTCGCGCACCTTCATGATGCAGGAGTACTACCACAACTCGTCATGGCTCGAGAACGGCGGCTCGCCCGAAAAGGCGGCTCGCAGTGCTCTGACCAGCGCCATCGATGCCTACATTAAGCAACAGGGCAAGTACAACAAAAACGAGAGCGGCATTAAGTGGCAGGACGTTCAGGACTGCCTGGTACTCGTGACCAACTGTTTCTCCACCCAGACGTCCTACGAGAACCAGACTAAGAAGGCCATCAACAACCGCTTTATTCAGCAGGCAATGACCGCCTTCTTTAAGGAGCGCCTCTCGACCTACTTAATCGAGAACAAAGACGCCGCCAACAAGATTCTGGAGCAGGTGCTCATCAACAAGCGCTCGCGCGAGAACGCCGAGAAAACCCGTCAGAGCATTAAGACCAACCTGCAGCAGAAGACCGACATGGCCAACCGCGTGCAGAAGTTCATCGATTGCCGTTCCAAGGACAAGAGCCGCCGCGAGATCTACATCGTAGAGGGCGACTCGGCAGCAGGTGCCATTCGTACCTCGCGCGACGCCGAGTTCCAGGGTGTTATGCCCGTTCGTGGCAAGATCCTCAACTGCCTGAAGGAGGACTACCCGCGCATCTTTAAGTCCGACATTATCATGGACCTCATGCGCGTGCTGGGCTGCGGTGTGGAGATCAAGGACAAGCGTATCAAGAACCTTGGCGCCTTCGACCTGGACAACCTCAACTGGAACAAGGTCATCATCTGTACGGACGCCGACGTCGACGGCTATCACATCCGCACGCTCGTGCTCACCATGCTCTACCGCCTGGTGCCCACGCTTATCGACGAGGGTTACGTGTATATTGCCGAGTCGCCGCTCTACGAGATCAACTGCAAAGAGAAAACCTACTTTGCCTACACCGAGCTCGAGAAGAACGGCATCCTCAAGGAGATCGGCGACCAGAAGTGCTCGATCAACCGCTCCAAGGGTCTTGGTGAGAACGATCCGGACATGATGTGGCTCACCACCATGAACCCCGAGACGCGCCGCCTGATCAAGGTGGAACCCGAGGACGTCACCAAGATGGAAACCATGTTCAACCTGCTGCTGGGCAACGACGAGGCGGGCCGCAAGCGCCATATCTCCGAGCACGGCAAGGAATACCTGGACCAGCTGGACCTGCAGTAGCAGCAAATCGATAACGACGGCCCACAAGAAGTTCAAGAGGAAATCGTGGCAAAGAAGAAGACGAACCAGCCAAAGAAAAAGCAGGTCAACGCCGAGAACGTCATCGGCCTGCACTCCGAGGTCACCGACCAGCCGATCACGCAGACGCTCGAGGTCAACTACATGCCCTACGCCATGAGCGTCAACGTCTCGCGTGCGTTCCCCGAGATCGACGGCTTTAAGCCCTCGCACCGCAAGCTGCTCTACACCATGTACAAGATGGGTTTGCTCAAAGGCGAGCGCCAGAAGAGCGCCAACATCGTGGGCCAGACCATGAAGCTCAACCCGCACGGCGACGCCGCGATCTACGAGACGATGGTGCGTCTGGCCACCGGCAACGAGGCGCTGCTCGCCCCCTTCGTGGAGTCGAAGGGTAACTTTGGCAAGTACTACTCGGGCGACCTGAGCTACGCCGCCTCGCGTTATACCGAGGCCAAGCTCTCCCCCATCAGTGCCGAGATCTTCAAGGATATCGACAAGGACCCAGTCGACTTCATCGACAGCTACGACGGCGCCATGAAGGAGCCGCGCCTGCTGCCCACCACGTTCCCCAACATCCTCGTCTCGGCCAACAAGGGCATCGGCGTCGCCATGGCGTCCGACATTTGCGGTTTTAACCTCAACGAGGTCTGTACCGCCACGATGCACTACCTCAAGGATCCCGACTGCGACTTGCTCGAGTACATGCCCATGCCCGACTTCTCGACCGGCGGTGAGATTATCTACCGCCGCGAGGAGATGGAAAAGATCATCGAGACCGGTCTGGGTAGCTTCCAGATTCGCTCCCGCTGGCGCTGGATTCCCGAAGAGCGCATCATCGAGGTCTACGAGATTCCCTACACCACCAAGACCGATGTCATCATCGAGCGCATCGTCAAGCTCTCCAAGGAGGGCAAGGTCAAGGAGATCGCCGACATCCGTGACGAGACCGATCTTTCGGGTCTGCGCATCGCTATCGACCTGAAGCGCGGCGTCGACCCCGACAAGCTCATGGCAAAGCTCTATCGCTCGACCACGCTGCAAGACTCGTTCTCGTGCAACTTTAACGTGCTGGTCGACGGCTACCCCCGCGTTATGGGCGTACGCCAGATTCTGCACGAGTGGGTCGCGTGGCGTATTCAGTCCACGCGCCGCCGCATCAACTTTGACCTGGGCAAAAAGTCCGAGCGTCTGCACCTGTTGCACGGCCTCGAGGCGATTCTGCTCGACATCGACAAGGCCATCGCCATCATCCGCGGCACCAAGCTTGAGGCCGATGTCGTACCCAACCTTATGCGCGGCTTCGACATCGACGAGACCCAGGCCGAGTTTGTTGCCGAGCTCAAGCTCCGCAACATCAACGAGGAGTACATCCTCAACCGCACCAAGGACATCGCCAAGCTCGAGAGCGAGATTGCCGAGCTTGAGGAGATCCTCTCCAGCGAGGACAACATCAAGAAGGTCATCAGCGACGAGCTGGCCGCCGTCAACAAGAAGTACGTGATGCCGCGCCGCACGGGCAGAATCGAGCCCCATGAGGTTATCGAGGTGAGCCTGGAGCCCGAGGTCGAGGAGTACCCGGTGACCATCATGCTCTCGCGCGATGGCTACCTCAAAAAGATGACGGACCGCGTGCTTAAGAAGGCCGCTACGCTCAAGTACAAAGACGGCGACAAGCCCTTTATCGAGTTCCCGTCCTCCAACACGCACGAGCTGCTGGTCTTTACCAACAAGAGCCAGGTGTACAAGTGCAAGGTCGCGCAGTTTGAGGACACCAAGTCGGCTCAGCTGGGCTCGTACCTGCCGACCGATCTTGAGATGGAACCCGACGAGAGCGTCATCTGGGTTATCGACCCCGAGGATTACAAGGCCGACGTGCTGTTCGTCTTTGAGAACGGCCGCGTGGTGCGCGTCGCGCTTTCCGGATACGTCACCAAGACCAACCGCAAGCGTCTCAAGAACGCCATCTATGGCGGCAGCAAACTACTGTATGCACAGGTGCTCAAGGAGGATCGCGACATCGCGCTCGTCTCGAGCGACTACCGCCTCATGAACTTCAACACGTCGCTGCTCAAGACCAAGACGACCACCAACACGCAAGGCGTCCAGGCCTTCACGGCCAAGAAGGGCCGTTCGGTCACCACCGTCGGCACGACCGAAGACATCCTCGGCGCCGGCGTCTCCGCCGAGAAGTTCACCGCGCAGAGCCTACCTTCCGCCGGCGCCCTCATGAAGGAAAACGACATGCCGAGCCTGTTTGACTAGAACAGCAGCAGTCGAACCATTGTAGACTCACAAAACGATAGGGCCCGGAAAGCAGCACTGCGTTCCGGGCCCTATCGTTACAATGGAATCATCCCCTATAGACAAAACGCTGCATAAAGTGGGACAGACATCATCCCATCATTCATTCCAAAGGGCTTAGTCGAAAGCCTGATTAGGCGCACGCCCGAATGGGTCTTTTTAAGCGAGGACAGGCTTCGAGATCTCGTATTCTCCCCCGCCTTAACCTCGATCGCAGACACGCACCCCTGCCTCTCTACGACAAAGTCTATTTCCGCGCGATTATCTCGAGCCCAATAATGCAGTGGATAGCCAATGGCTGAAAGTTGTTGGGCAACGTAGTTTTCGGTAAGCGCACCCATGAATGTGCCACCGATTCCAGCGAGAATGTCGGCTCGCTGAGCACCTGCCTTGGAGACGAGCAGCCCGGTATCCGCTTGATAGATTTTAAAAGACGAAGGGTTAACGAACGCCTCTAAGGGACTTTCGATCTGCCCAACCAGGCTGCACCGCTTCACGGTGCCTGACAATACAAGCCAATCGAGAGCGTCTCCAAATAGAGACGCGTTGCCCCCCGTTCGCACTACCTTGTACTGGAATTTTCGATTCTCTTTGGCAAGCTGCTGCGGAATAGAGTCGAAGCACGCACGTGTCTTTGCGCTCAAACGCTCATCAGCATATTTATTGGTGTCGGCAGAGTAGCCGTCGAGGATAATCCGATGCTTTTCGGCGACATCGATGACCGACTGAGCCTCAGCATACGTTTGGACAGCCTCAGGCATTCCGCCAATAACAAGATACTGTCGATAGAGCCCCAGCGCTTTGTCGTGAAGGCTCGGAGCAAGAGGGTCCATCGATTCGAATGACGAACGAATCTCGTCAGCCAGCCGGTCGTGCCCCATCGCCCAAAGAAACTCTTCGAAATCGAGCGGAGCCATCTCGATCAAATCGGTCTTTCCAACGGGAAACGAATACGACTGATGATTAATGGCAACCCCAAGGAGCGACCCGGCAGCCGCGACATAGTACTCGGGGGCATCTTCGCAAAAGTACTTAAGGGAAGTAAGCGCTTCCTCGCATGCCTGGACTTCGTCAATGAATAGCAGGGTTTTACCCGGTACGATGCGCTGTCCCGTGCGGGCCTCAATCGCACGCACAATCGAATGAGGATCGAGACCGCCCGAAAAGTCAGCCCGAGCCGATCGGTCATTCTCGAGATTGATATAGACGACCGACTCGAAAAGATCTTGCGCATACGTCCTGAGCAGATAGGTCTTGCCGCACTGGCGTACGCCTTTGACCAGCAAAGGTTTCCTATCAGTCTTGTCTCGCCATTCCTTAAGGAGCCTGTCTGCTTTCCGGCGCATGAGAGTCCTTTCCTCATGAACTACTGTCTAGCAATATTTTAACGCAGACTAATTGCTTTTCGATTATTTTTCTGCGTTAAAAAATGTCAGCATCAATGCTTCGACGCCCTTTGGCCAGTCATTAGCAAAACTTGCAAAAATTAGCAAAAGTTGCAAAGGGCAGCAAAAGTTGCAAAAGAAATGGCGTCGATGACTCAAGTAAAGTTCCGACGCCACACAAATCATATGCTCCACACGGGAACTGCCTGGACATCCTTGGTAATGAGATATGGATCAGAAGTTTGGCAGACAACGTGCCCAAACCCGATCTCATAGCCAGACAGACCTTCAAGACAGGTAAAGTTCTTCACCGCGTCTCTACCCACCGTGGCAGACATCTTTACCTCGACGGGATGCAAGGTATGGCCCTCTTGGATGAGCAAATCGATTTCGCGCTTCTTTTGATCCCGGTAGAACCATACGTCACTCAGGCGCTTATCGACATTGGGCCAGAAGGGCTCAACAATCCGAATGATATTCGATGCCTGCAAAACCGAGAGCCAAGCCTTCACAGTCTTACGGTCGACATCGACGGTGTTTCCGATATCGGTGGCATTTAAAAGCCGCCCTGTTCTCGCTGCGCACGCAACCATAAAGCTGTAGAACTTTGCCTCATCTTTCACGTTTACAAGATCGCGAACATCCCGTTCGAGATATGCGGCAACGTAGTCGGAATAATAGGAGTCCCAATCGATATTTGGGTCTTGCAGTTCGGGCATCGAACCCCTATGGATAATGTTCCAAGTGCATCCTCTTTTGCGAGGAGATAGTCTCGCGGGTTCTCCATCGAAACATAGTTGAATCGGCCGCCGAGATGTTGCCTGAGAACCGTCGTCTTCCCAACTTGGCGCGATCCGGTCACCAGGACAACTTTCCCCTGCCTCAACATCGAATCTATCGTCTGTTCAATTTCGCGCTCGATGTACATAAAATCGCCTCCCATATGGGGCCCATTACCTCGCACAAACACTAATCGGTCAAAATCGGGAATTGAACTCCCGATTTTCACTTCCGTTGTCAGGCCCGTGCTAACGTCCGATGTTGACCGCTTTGATGCGAAAGAATTCGAATCACTGCTGAGCGGCTCCTCTTTTGGTACGTACAGGAAGCACATTGTTCGTCCGCACAAATCCTAACAAGTGGCCGCTATTTGCTCGCGCTCACTCGGGGAAGCGGGATGGCTGGTTCCGAAGTATGGCATCCATGAGCAGTCCCGTCCGCAGCGCTTATCCATGAAGGGCTCGATGGAAGACACAGTGCGTTGACTTCATCGAGGAATGCTTGTGCTTGACGGCTCAGCATTGTTTTTCGCCAAAGCAGTCCGTTTCTTGAGTGCACAGGCGGATCAAGGAGCACAAACGATAGGCCCTCGGGGCTCGTTTCTGCAGAAGAAGCAATAAGCCCTTCGAATGCCAGTGCGATACCGAAGCCGCTTTTTACCAGCCACTTCACATTCATAAGGAGCCCGTAGGTCGCAACAATCTCCAGAGATTCGGCACGGGCTCCGAACCATCGCCTCAGAGACCCAACCCGCTGCGCTTGGCGCGAAAGAATGAGCGGATAGGAGGCAATGTCGTCCAGCTGCACGGCAACCTTTGTGGCAAGCGGATGGTCGGAAGGGACAACAACGCCCCATCTATCCCGAAACGGCAATTCCAAGACGTTGAGGTTTACATGGGGCTGGAGCTCACACTCAAGCAAGAAGTCATATTGTCCACGAACCAGCCCGTCCATGAGGTCGGTAGACGTGCCACTATGGAGCTGGAAATCGATGCCGGGATATTTGCTCCGCGTATTTCGCATTGCCTGAGCAAGGATGGACATCGCCCTCGTCTCCCCCGCGGCAATATGCACACTGCCCGTAACGCTGCGCTCGGGAATCTTGATATCTTCTTCTGCCTTCGATACGAGTTCCGTAATCGATTGCGCATAATCAAGCAAGACGGTTCCGTACTCAGTGAGCTCGACCCCATCGCGAGTTCGAAAAAACAGTTGCCTTCCCAGTTCGCGTTCCAGATCCGCTAGCTGACGCGAGAGCGTCGGCTGCGTAATATGGAGCCGTTTAGACGCATTGGTAAGGCTTCCTTCCTGCGCGACGGCGATGAAGTATCGGAGTGTTCTTAGTTCCATTCCTCTCCTTCCCCTCATTCTTTAGTTTATGCTCAGTAGGCATAATACGAATTACATTATAGGTATTAGCTATAACCGGAATTCCTCCTTACTATTTTTATAAGTCCAAAGGGGGAAACAATGACCGACCATTACGAAGACACCCACGACCTAACGCAAGACGATATAACGACCTTTCTTGAAGCCATGGCCTCGGGCAGGGAAATCGAGGCTGGCTCGGAGGTTCACCGCATCATGGTTGCCGCATCCGAGCGCGCCATGCGTATAACCGCGCGCATGAATTCTTCTTTTCAGAATCTCTCAGAGACCAGAAATGCCTTTGAGGAATTGCTCATGGAACCACTGCCGGACGGCGTGGGCTTATTTCCGCCCTTCTCCACCGACTGTGGACTCAATACGCATTTAGGTCAGAACGTCTTCATCAACGCGGGCTGTCGATTCCAGGACCAAGGCGGGATCTTCATAGGAGACCGCACGCTCATTGGCCACAACGCCGTCATCACGACAATCAACCATTGCCTGGATGTTGAAAGGCGGGCAAACATGATCCCCCAACCCGTCCACATCGGCTCAGATGTGTGGTTCGGAGCAAACGTCACCGTGCTTCCCGGAGTGAACATCGGCGACGGGGCGGTAATTGCGGCAGGCGCTGTCGTCACGAAGGACATCCCCTCCTGCACGGTAGCTGCCGGCGTCCCCGCCAAAGCGATCAAGAGGCTCTTGAAAAGCGATAACTAAAGTTATTCGAAAGGAAGACAACATGATTCAAGGCGAGAAACTGGAACTGACGCAGGAATGGGACAAGGTGTTTCCCCAAAGCGACGCAGTCGAGCACGAGAAGGTGACGTTCGTCAACCGATTCGGCATTACGCTAGCAGCGGACCTCTACAAGCCCAAGCACGTCACGGGCAAGCTTGCGTCGCTTGCGGTAAGCGGACCTTTCGGTGCCGTTAAGGAGCAGTCCAGCGGCCTGTATGCCCAGACCATGGCCGAACGTGGCTATTTGACGATTGCGTTCGACCCCAGCTACACCGGCGAGAGTGGTGGCCATCCTCGTCGCGTGGCTTCGCCCGACATCAACACCGAGGACTTCTCTGCCGCCGTCGACTACCTGAGCTGCCGCGACGACGTCGATCCCGAGCAAATCGGCATTATCGGCATCTGCGGCTGGGGCGGCATCGCCGTGAACGCCGCTGCTGCCGACACGCGCATCAAGGCGACGTTGGCATCCACGAGCTACATCATGACCGAGGTGGGCACCAAAGGGTACTTCGATTCCGAAGACTCTGCCGAGCAGCGTATGCAGGCTCGCCGCGCATTCTCAGCCCAGCGCACGGCCGACTACCGCACGGGCGAATACCTGCGCGCCGGCGGCGTCGTCGACCCGATGCCCGAAGATGCACCTCAGTTTCTTAAGGACTACCACGGCTATTACAAGACCCCGCGCGGCTACCACGAGCGTTCGGGCAACTCGACCGATGGGTGGAATGTGACCTCGAACATTCCCTGGGCAAACACCAACCTGCTCCAGTTCGCGCACGAGATCGAAAGCGCCGTCATGGTCCTGCACGGCGAGAAGGCCCACTCGCGCTACATGGGCGAGCGCATCTTCGAAAAGCTGCAGGGCGACAACAAGGAGCTGCTTATCGTTGAGGGTGCGTCCCATTGCGACCTGTACGACGGCGGTGACAACGGCGCCATCCCCTGGGATGCAATCACGGCATTCTTCGATAAGAACCTTAAATAGACCGACAAGCGCGGGAGGAAAAGCCGATGAACAAGAAAGTACTGATCGTTTCTACCAGCATCCGCAATGGTAGTAACTCGGAGATCTTGGCGCACGAAGTGGAGCGAGGCGTGCTCGATGCGGGAAACACGGTCGAGTTCGTGTCGCTGGCAGGTAAAGAAATTGGATTCTGCCGCGGATGCCTGGCATGCCAGAAGACGGGCAGCTGTGTGATTCGCGACGACATGGACGCCTTGATCGAAAAGGTCCGCGAGGCGGATGTGCTAGTTTTCGCGACGCCCATCTACTATTACGAGATGAGCGGTCAGATGAAGGCCTTCCTCGACCGCTGCAATCCGCTCTACATAAGCGACTACAAGTTTAGAAGCGTGTATCTGGTCACGGCTTCCGCCGAAGAAGGCGACGACGTTGCCAAGCGAGCAGTCCAGGGATTGCAAGGCTGGATAGAGTGCTTTCCAAAGGCCTCCTTCGGCGGCCTACTCTCAAGCGGAGGCGTCACCGGGCCAAACGAGGCAGCCGGCCGCGAAGAGCTCATGGCGGCCGCGCACGAGTTCGGGCGGCAAGCGTAGACCAATCTGTTAAGCATTAACGAGCGCGGTTCTTGTCGGGGAGACATCACGCTCCCTATGGAACAAATCTGAAAAACTTAAACCGCTCTAACGGCAACGAGCGTGGATTCAAGTGAATCCACGCTCGTTTTTTATACTATGCCGGCATATAGAACACCTGCTCAACTCCCGCTCGATGGCCCTGGCTTTAGCGTCTAGTCATCCCAGTTGCGCCCAGTTTTCAGCAGCATCTCGAAGCGCGTCCCGCCAGATGATTGCTCTTGTACGCCTTCGGCGACATTCCGACAATGTTCTTGAACGTCTTGCTGAAATGTCCCGAGCTTCCGAAACCGCATGCGTGGGCAATCTGAGTCATAGAGCCCGCACCTTCGAGGATCATGTCGGCCGCGCATCTTATTCGATAATCAGTCAGGTAAGCATAGGGCGTTGTGCCAAGCGCTCGCCTGAAGCAGCGCCCGCATTCGGCCTTGCTCACATCCGCAGCCCTTGCGATATCTTCAATCGTTACGGGCTCTACGTAGTGTTCCTCGATATAGCCAACGAATGCGCGTATCCTCTTATCGAGGATTATGTCGGCGGGTACGCCGCCCCCTGGCTCTATGTTCTCTATATAGATTGCCCATGAGCTTGCGAGCTCGACTGCAACGCGATAATGCGCGGCGGGCGAGCCGTCGCCGAAAAGTGCCGCAGTCCGTGCAGCATCAAGGTGGGCTATTAGCCCGGAATGCCAAGGCTCGCTTCTGTCGAAGTAATGCGCAGGATGCGCGCCGGGGACTGTGTAGGGAGCAATCGCGCGCGCGTACATCTCGCTTCCGGAGGCGAAGCCAAGGAGGGAGGCGGGAAATACGAAGCTCGTACACACCGACCCAACGCGGCCGATTGCGCGATGCGCTACGCCAGAATTAACGAGCGCAGCCTGGCCGGCTCCGCAGTCGAAATGGCCGATCGGCGTGTCTATGTCCATGACGCCTTGCGTAACGACGATGAGCTGTAAATCGTCGTGCCAGTGCACGAGAGCATCTCGCTCGCGGAACGGCACGCTCACGCCGTCGCGCTCATCCAGTACGAGCACGGGATACGGCTCTCTCGAAAGCGGGTTCGGGTCATGCTCGTCAAGGCGCCTCTCACCCATACCCGCTGTCTCCTTCCACATTGTGTTTGACGATATGTTACAACTTTCCGCGCACAATCGAATATAACGCCCCGCCCCCGGCGGCTATCTTGTGACCTATCGGAAAACGGGCGATAGGATGCGATATGAAAAACAACCGGGCGGACTGCGCAGTCGTATGGCAGGCGGACGGGCGCGACACCGACGCGTGATCGGCCATCGTTCAAAATAGCAACCGCAACGACAAGTGAAAGGAAACCGAAAATGAGCGTGTATGTCCTGTTCGAAGTGACGATAAAGGAAGGCATGTCGAAAGCGTACCTGGAGCGCGCCGGCAGCCTGAAAGACGAGCTTTCGAAGACGCCGGGCGTCATCCGCACCGAGCGATTCAAGAGCCTCGCCACGGAAGGCAAGCTGCTCAGCCTCTCCGTCTGGGAGAGCGAAGAGGCCGTCGAGGCATGGCGCAACCAGATGAACCACCGCATGAGCCAGGCGGCTGGGCGCGACTCCATTTTCGAGGGCTACGACATCACGGTGCTCGAGCCGACACGGCGCTACTCGATGGACGCCCGCAACGAGGCCCCGGCAGACTCGAACGCCTACTTCGGGCTGGCGTAGCCGCACGGCCCCCGACGTCGAGACGCTCCGGCGGATCGCGCCCTGCTACGTCTACGACGCGGGCAGCTACGGGCACGCGCTCTCGCCGCACGAGTTCGTGGGATTCGACCCGCCCGGCCAGCACCTTCTGCTCGAAGACGGCACGCGCGCCCCGGAATAGGCGAGCCCAACAGAACGAAAGGACACGCCATGTACTTCACGGAATACCGCACGCCCATCATAGGCACGCTCACGCTCGCTACCGACGGCGATGGGATAACGGGCTGCTGGTTCGACAACGACCGCCACTTCGGCTATGGCATGGACGGGCAGATGGAACGCCGCGACGACGTGGGCGCGTTCGAGCAGGCGCGCGAATGGCTCGACCGCTACTTCGCGTGCGAGGCGCCCGACCCCCGCGAGCTGCCGCTCATGGCGCGGGCGACCGAGTTCCAGCTGCGCGTGCGCGAGACGATGCTCGACATCCCCTACGGGCAGACAACCACCTACGGAGCGATAGCCAAGCGGATCGAAGCCGAGACGGGGCGGCGCCAGTCGGCCCGCGCCGTCGGGGGCGCGGTCGGGCACAACCCGCTTTGCCTCATCGTGCCGTGCCATCGCGTCGTGGGCGCGAACGGCAGCCTCACGGGCTTCGGCGGAGGCATCGACACGAAGGTGACGCTCTTGAAACACGAACGAGCAATGAAGGACACGTTCAAACGCCCGAAGAAGGGCACGGCGCTTCTCGGCATTCCGAACGCGTCGCGCATGGGGCGCGGCGAGGACTACTCGTTCAACGACCTGAGCGAAGATGACATGTACGCCGTACTCGAGTCACACGACGAGAGCTTCGCGGGTGCGTTCTTCGTCGGCGTCACGTCCACGGGAATTTACTGTAGACCTGGTTGCAGCGCTAAGGTTCCCATGAAGAAGAACTGCCGCTTCTTCGCCACCGCCGGGGAGTGCGAGGCCGCGGGGTTCCGTGCCTGCAAGCTCTGCAAGCCTGAGCAGCTGAAGGAGGACGCGTAGCCGTGACCCGCTACTTTGAGTATGGCGACGAGGCCGTTGAGCACCCGAAGTCCAAGGACAAGAAGCTCGCGGCGGCGATCGACGCGGTCGGCCACGTGTACCGAGAGATGGAGGAAGGCGACCTATTCTCGGGCGTCGTGCACCATATCATCGGCCAGCAGGTCTCCACCGCTGCGCAGGCCACCATATGGGCGCGCATGCAGGAAAATCTGGGCGAGGTGACACCGGCCACGGTGAACGCAGCCAGCATAGATGAGCTGCAAGCGTGCGGAACGACGTTCAAGAAGGCTGGCTACATCAAGAACTTCGCCGCCAAGGTCGCATCCGGCGAGTTCGATGTCGACGCCATCGAGCATATGGACGACGCGCAGGCCATCGAGGCGCTCAGCTCGCTTCAGGGCATTGGCACGTGGACGGCCGAGATGCTGCTGCTGTTCAACCTGGGCCGCCCCGACGTCCTGAGCTTCGGCGATTTGGCCATCCACCGCGGCATGCGCATGATCTACCACCACCGCAAGGTCACGCGCGAGATGTTCGAGCGCTATCGGCGCCGCTACTCCCCCTACGGCAGCGTGGCCAGCCTGTACCTGTGGGCCATATCGCACATGGACGTGCCTGGCTACGACCGCGACTGGGCTCCGAAAAAAGCAGCGTGCAAGGGGAAGCTTGGGCGGTAGCCGCAGCGAAGCGCCAAGCGGCAGATGCACTCACTTTTACGCGCCTTCCATAAGGCGACGCGAAACACCGCGAAGATCGCGTAAGGGAAAAGTAAGGAAAGGACGCACTTCGGTCGAAACGGGTCATCGTCCGTCGTCGCGCGTCGTTGCAGAAAACCGACCATCTATCTGCGGCTGGGTGTACGCACGGCAGCATGGCATATGACGGTGTAGTACCGTGGATTTATTCCCACTCAGTGGCTTCTATTCTGCTGTCCCGTCGCTCCAGTTGCACCCAGTTTTCGGAGGCATCCCGAAGCAAGTGCCGCCAAATGATGCGGCGTCGCGTCTCGTCGGTTTTGGGGACAGATGCCGGGACGGTTTCAAAAACTCGTTTCAAACTTAGGGCGTTGAGTTTTCGTTTTGTCCCAAATGACACAGCAGGCCGCCTTTGGGGACTCAATTGCGCCGTAAACGCCCGTTTTGAAACTCAACCGCCCTTTGGCTCGCAAGCCGCCAGCTGCAATCGCAGATGAATCAACGCAGGCGGCTTGCAAGCGATTCGCAAAACCGCAGGTCGCAGGTTTGCACCGTCGACAGGAAAAGTGAGTAGTCTCAGGTGGCTTTCCCATGAGCCACGGAACGGGCTGGGGGCCTCGCTTGCGTCCAGGTCGATTTGCGCGCGTTCGAACTCCTGCACGGGCGATGATATGAAGCAGATGATTTTCCGCCAGGGGGGGCTTCTAGGTGCCGGAGCGTTTCCCTCGGCTTCTTCTTATCCGGGAGAATTCCGCGATTGCCCCACGCCACGCTCAGAACCCCTGCTCGCCAAGCAACCACCTCGCGAGATCCAGCACGACCACGCCCTCCCGGGTATAGGGCTCGTGCCTCGTGCGGGCGATGAGGATCTTCGGAAACGCATCCCTGATAGAGAAAAGCGGCGCGAGCTCTCTTTCAAGCGTCGAATCGGCGCTGATGTCGTCGCTCACCTGAACGCTCCTCTTCCGTTTCGAAACTTGAATGATTTTAAAGTTTCGAAACCGAGAAGGTAATATGCCCAAGGATGCGTCGAGGAACGAAAGACGAAGCGCAAACAGAAGCATCGCGGGCACCGATCGGCAGCATCGATCCCCATATCGCAGCAGGCGCGACCTCAATTGAAACCGCGCCTGCTCGGTTGAGCAACGTATCAAACACCAGATTTATGAGGGTATTTTTTATCAATCATGCGATTAATACCCCCATAACAAGGGAAATCTCAGAACGAAACGTCACAAGGTGCCGGGCACTCTTTCAGGTAGTTATCGACCGAGCATCTACCGATGCAGCTTTTATATACATAGCTATGTGCGACCGACTCAAGCTGAGCGAACAGCGAAGCGGCGTCTCGACATGACTTCAAAGTCGCGCACTTGCACCCCGCATGCGCGAAGAGATGTTCGTGATGCGCGGCGCGGTTACGAATCTCGTTGATTCCAGCTATCTGATTATTGACATCGTTTCGATTGGTCCCCTTCGGCCACGCCTTATGGATAATCGGGATCCACAAATCGCGTTCGTGACTGCGGTCCGTCATGTGGGCCCAGAAACCCAGTGTGAGGTTCGAGACAATATAGTCCGCGTTCGCGTTCTCGCGAAGGCCGTTTCTCGGATGACCTATCGAGTTCCTGTTCAGCCGGTTGGCATCGTTGACCTGTCCGCGCTTATTCGTCCTGAGAATCGGGCGCCTTACGGGAGACTCTCCGTCGAATAGCCAGTGGTCGGACCTGTTCCAGGTGGAGGATATTGTCCTGTCGTACGCGTTCCTGAGAGCGACCTCAAAGAACGAAACGTCCTTCAAGACGGCCTGCGTAAGGCCGATGTTCCAAAGGTAAAGGTCAAGCGCGACGGCGTCATCGCCGCGCGCCACTTCGAGGTATTTGCTATATCGCGGTTCAGAAAGCCAAGATATGACGTGCGCTCGGTCCATCTTCAGAGCGTTCGGCATAGAGAACCTTTCCTCAGAAAACGATTGAGCCCCGGCGACTTGAATCAGCGGTCGTACCGGGGCTAACTGAATAAAATATAACACATGGATTCTGTTTGCAAAGCATTAACTCGCGCTTGAACCATCCCCGCACATCCGCATCCACCCTGTTGACTGTATCCCGGAACAAGCGCCACGGCGCCCAGAAGAGTCTGTCTTTTGCAGAGAGCCGAGGCATGCTGCAGTGCAGACATCCATCTAGCTTGAGCACCTCAAACTACAGAGCTCCAAATGCAGATCAAAAAAACGCCTCCTCGGTTTGATTATCCAGAGGAGGCGATAATCGTCAGTTAAGACACCTATTTTTTTCGATTTTGCAGAAGTTGGTTTCTTAAACCTTATTCCCATTCGATGGCTTCGGTTCTGCCGTCCCGTCATTTCAGTTGCATCCAGTTTTCAGTGCCGTCTCGAATCGAATGCCGTCAGGTAACGCCATGTTGTGCTTCGTCGGCTTCGGGGACAAAAGCTGGGACAACTTCAAAAACTTTTTTCAAACTCAGGACGTTGAGTTTTTATTTTTGTCCCAAAGGCCGCGATTGGCAGCCTTTGGAGACTCGATAGCGCCGAAAATGCCCGTTTTGAAACTCAGCCGCCCTTTAGTTTGCAAGCCGCCAGCTGCAATCGTAAGTGAATCAGCGCGGGTGGCTTGCGCATCGTGCGCAAAACCCCAGCTCACAGGTCTTCGCCATCGGCGGTCAAAGGGAGTTGTCTCAGGTGGCTTGCCCATGAGTCGACGGTGAGGCCTCCACCGAATGTCGAGAACATGCTGGTAAAATAGGCAATACTTTTTATGACAGGAGACCGAGCATGGCCGAACCCCACGATAGGAAGCCGATCCTCACGATCGAGCAGCAGATAGAGCACCTCAAGCAGAAGGGCGTAGCCTTCGAGCTGTG
>CATYZK010000003.1 GCA_958415665.1 uncultured Collinsella sp.
CCTATGCCGGACCCTGTGGGAATCCAGTTGCATTGGAGCAAGCAACACTACATATATATCTGAATTTGGATGTGGTGGGCACTTTGTTGTTAGGCGCTTTGAGATGCGGGTGACGCTTTGGGATGCGTGGCGCCTTGGGGTGGGGCGGTGCTTTGGGATGAGAGGCTTGCTTAGTTGAAGAGGGGTTTGATGGCTGATAGGTAGTCTTTGGCTACGTCGGCTTTGTTTGCTTGGAAGTTGTGCCAGGCCCACCATTGGACTGTTCCTACGAAGCTTGAGGCTATGTGGTGGAGTAAGAAGCTGCGATCCATCGTGGCTGCTGGGCCGGTTGGGGTGGTGGGGACCGTTTCGGTTGCTCGGGCCATGATGGTCTTGCGTAAGCAGTCGGCGAAGACGCGTGAGCCGGCTCCTGCTACCAGCGCTCGGACGCCTTGGCGACGCTCCCAGAGGTTGTTGAGGATGTGCTCGACTTGCACGAGCGGGTCGTCGAGGGGCGCGCCATCGTCGTCGAGGGCGTGGGCGCAGATATCGCTTACGAGCTCGGCGAGTAGGTCGTCTTTGCTCTTGAAGAGGCCGTAGAACGTCGCGCGGCCCACTTGGGCACGCGCGATGATGTCTCCGACGGTGATCTTGCCGTAGTCTTCCTCGCGCAGGAGCTCGGAAAACGCCGTGACTATAGCGGCGCGGCTTTTGGTTTTGCGAGCATCCATTCTTACGCGTCCATGTGGACGAGCAGGCAGCGGAGCGTGCCGGAGCAGCCCTCGTAGGGGCGCTTGCCTGCGCCGTAGCCTACAGCTTTGATGCGATAGCGGACCGGCAGGTGCTCGGACGTGCGCAGCGCGGCGACGATGGCGGCGCCCGTGGGCGTCACGAGTTCGCCGGCGACCGGTGCGGGCGTGAGGGCGATGTTGCCTGCCTGGCATAGGTTGACGACGGCGGGCACCGGGATGGGCATGAGACCGTGGGCACAACGGATGGTACCGTGACCTTCGGAGAGCGACTCGACCACGATGTCCTCGATGCCCAGGTCGTCGAGGCAGATGGCGACGGAGCAGACGTCGACGATGGAGTCGACGGCGCCCACCTCGTGGAACATGACGGTCTCGGGCGTTTTGCCGTGCGCCTTGGCCTCGGCGGCGGCGAGCGCAGTAAAGATAGCGAGCGCGCGACGCTTGGCGCCATCGCTCAGCTGCGAGCCGTCGATGATCTCGGTGACGTCTGCCAGGGAGCGGTGATGATGAGCGTGGTGGTGACCGTCGTGGTCATGGGCATGTTCATGCGTGTGCTCGTGGCAGTGGACATGCTCGTCCTCGTGATGATGTTCATGCTCGCCATGGTCGTGATGGTGGTGATGAGCGTGCTCGTGCGCGTGCTCGGCGGTCGCGTCGTTGCCGTAGAGCCAGGCCATGTCGTGGTCGTGATTCTCCAGCTCGGCCGCAAGCTGAACATCAAAGTCGCAGGCGTCGATGCCATGCTTGTTCACGCGCGTCACGGCAATCTCAAAGCCGTCGACCGGCAGCGTGGCGAGCTGCTCGCGCAGATGCTGCTCGCTGGCACCCAGGTCGAGCAGAGCCGCGACGGTCATGTCGCCGCTGATGCCCGAGGTGCCGTCGATGATAAGCGTGTGCTGATGGTTGGACATGAAATGCTCCTTAGCGGGCGCAGGGCGTGCCGGCGCTCAGATGATTGATAAGACTTGCCTGGTAGGCGGCTCCAAAGCCGTTGTCGATGTTGACGACCGAGACACCGCTCGCGCAGGAGTTGAGCATGGCGAGCAGTGCGGCCACGCCGCCAAAGCTCGCGCCGTAGCCCACGCTGGTGGGGACGGCGATGACCGGACAGCTCACCAGGCCGCCGATGACGCTCGCCAGGGCACCCTCCATGCCGGCGATGGCGATGACCACCTGTGCCTGGGCAAGTTCCTCGGCATGAGCGAGCAGACGGTGCAGACCGGCGACGCCGACGTCGTAAAGACGGTCGACCTCGTTGCCATAGAATTCGGCCGTCAGCGCTGCCTCTTCGGCGACGGGCAGGTCGCTCGTGCCGGCGCAGGCGACGACGATGCGTCCGTTGCCGGTGGGGGAGGGCGTGCCGCCCACGAGGGCGAGCTGGGCGTCCGGGACATATCCCAGGTCGATATTGTCATCAAGAAGCTCAGCGGTGCGCGCTGCCTTGTCGGCATCGAGACGCGTGACCAGGACGTGCTCCTGGCCTGCGTCGCGCAGCGCTTCGATAATGGCGGCAATCTGCTCGGCGGTTTTACCGGCGCCGTAGACAACCTCGCCAGCTCCCTGACGCACCCCGCGCGAAAGATCGAGCTGTGCAAAGCCCAGATCGGCGGTCGGCGCCGTTTGGATGCGCGTGAGGGCATCGGCCGGTGCAACGCTTCCGTCTGCCACGTTACTTAGCAATTGCTCAAGATCGCGTTTGTCCATATAAGTTCCCTTCGACGCTTAAAAGTGTAGCACGCAAAGGGCTATTTCCGAACATTAGAGCAAAATTGTTCGGAAATCTAATATGTCAGATTTGATGGAGTTGTGAGGCTAACTCGCTAGCCGCGCAGGATGATGTCCATGGCGAGCATCAGGTTGCGTTCGTCGATGGCAAACGGGGCGGCCTCGCGCGTCTTGGGCTTGGCACAAAACGCGATGCCCGTGCCCGCGGCCTGAATCATGGGGATGTCGTTGGCGCCGTCGCCGATCGCGACAGTGTGGGCCATATCGACGCCGCACTCGACTGCCCAGTCCAGCAGCTGGATGAGCTTGGACTCCTTGGTCACGATGTCTGCCGCCAGCTTGCCGGTGAGCTTGCCGTCCACGACCTCCAGGCGGTTGGCCAGGCAAAAATCGATGCCCGCGGCGGCTACGATCTTGTCGGCGACCTCGTGGAAACCGCCGCTCACCACGCCGACCTTCCAGCCCTTGCTGTGCGCCGAGCGCACGAGCTCCAGCGCGCCGGGGGTAAACGTCACGCGCTCAAAGGTGCGCTCGAACACGCTCTCGTCCAGGCCAGCAAGCAGCCCCACGCGCTCCTCGAGCGCCTGCTTAAAGTCCAGCTCGCCGCGCATGGCGCGCTCGGTGATCTGCGCCACCTGCTCGCCCACGCCGGCTTCCTCGCCCAGCAGGTCGATAACCTCCTGGTTGATGAGGGTGGAGTCGATATCCATAACAATGAGGCGTGCAGTCATGACGGGCCTTTCCAGGTGCTGTTTTATTGGGGCATATTGTCGCACGTGACGCGTACGGGCGGGTGCCGCAGTGCGTCAATTGTTTCGTCTCCGTCAAGTCTTTGAGCGCGAGCCACTTTTTCGCGGCACATCGACACAGGTGCGTTAAGATAGAACGCCATGTCTGGCTGCGCGGTTTACGCAGGCCGGGCAAATCTGTACGACGCCGCCCGGAACGACACGGGGCGGCACAGATCCATAAAGGAGGATCACTGGTATGAGCCAGACCCGTCCCATCGACGAGCATTCCATGCACACCCGTACCTGCGGCGAGCTTCGCCGCGAGAACGTGGGCGAAGAGGTCACCCTCACCGGTTGGGTGAGCCGTCGCCGCGACCACGGCGGTCTTATCTTCTGCGACCTTCGCGACCGCGAGGGCATCACGCAGCTCACCTTCGACCCCGAGCACTCCGACGGCGACGCCTTTAAGATCGCCGAGACTATGCGTCCCGAGTGGCCCATCAAGATCCATGGCGTCGTGCGCGCCCGTGGCGAGGAGACCACCAACACCAAGCTCGCGACCGGCGAGATCGAGGTCCTGACCGATCATGCCGAGGTGCTCAACACTTCCGTCACCCCGCCGTTCCAGATCGAGGACGGCATCGAGACCAGCGAGGACACCCGCCTGCGCTATCGCTATCTGGACCTCCGCCGTCCCGAGATGATGGCCAACCTCAAGCTGCGCTCCGACTTTACCTTTGCCATTCGCGAGGCGCTGCACAACCGTGAGTTCATGGAGGTCGAGACGCCCTCCCTGTTCAAGTCCACGCCCGAGGGCGCCCGCGACTTCATCGTCCCCAGCCGTATTCAGCCGGGCAACTTCTACGCCCTGCCGCAGTCCCCGCAGCTCCTGAAGCAGCTGCTCATGGTCGGTGGCGTCGAGCGCTACTACCAGGTTGCCAAGTGCTTCCGCGACGAGGACCTGCGTGCCGACCGTCAGCCCGAGTTCACCCAGGTCGATATCGAGATGTCCTTCGTGGACCAGAACGACGTTATGAGCGCGCTCGAAGAGGTCCTGGCCGATGCCTTCGGCCGCATGGGTGTCGAGATGCCCACGCCGCTGCGTCGCATGGACTATTGGGAGGCCATGGACACCTATGGCTCCGACAAGCCCGATACTCGCTACGGCATGCACCTGGTCGACCTGACCGACATCTTTGCCAACTCCAAGTTCAAGGTCTTTGCGACCGCTGCAAACGAGGAGGGCTCTGTCGTCAAGGCCATCAACGCCAAGGGCGCCGGTGCCTGGGCACGTGCCAAGATCGACAAGCTCGCCGGCGTGGCCTCCACGTTTGGCGCCAAGGGCCTGGCCTGGATCGCTTTCCGCGAGGATGGCTCCATCAACAGCCCCATCGTCAAGTTCTTCTCGGACGAGGAGATGGCGGCTCTGCGTGAGCGCATGAACGTCGAGCCCGGCGACCTTGTGATGTTCGCCGCCGGTCCGCGCCTGCTCTCTGACGAGATCCTGGGCGGCATGCGTTCCCACATGGCTAACGCGCTCGAGATCAAGCGCGAGGGCCACGACTTCCTGTGGGTCGTCAACTTCCCGCTGTTCCACTGGGACGAGGATCGCAAGGCCTATGCTGCCGAGCACCAGCCCTTTACCCTGCCGACCGAGACCGACATCGCCAAGATCGAGGCCGACCCGCTGGCAGCCGGTTCCTGCACCTACGACTTTGTCATGGACGGCTTTGAGGCCGGCGGCGGTGGCATGCGTATCCACAACGCCGAGATGCAGATGTCCATGCTCAAGCTCCTGGGCTTTACCGAGGAGCGCGCCGAGTCGCAGTTTGGCTTCCTCATGGAGGCCCTCAAGTTTGGTGCGCCCCCGATGGGCGGCTTCGCCCTGGGCCTGGACCGCGTGTGCATGCTGCTCACCGGCTCCGACTCCATCCGCGACGTCATGGCGTTCCCCAAGACGGCCAGCGGCTCCGACCTCATGTCGGGCGCTCCGAGTGCCGTTTCCGGCGCCCAGCTCAAGGACGTCAGCCTGCGCCTGATGTAGGCGAGCGGCTACATATTGCCTGTATGCGAGGGAAGGACGCGTGCCTTCCCTCGTTTTTTGTGGGACGGGGGTGCGCCGGTAACGTACAATAACTACCACGTGGCTGGGTTTTGCCGGCCGAATGTGCGATGCCGCGGGAGGGGACATGGTCGAGTTTACAAAGACGATTAAAGATCCGTTGGGACTGCATGCCCGCCCTGTTGCGCTGCTCTATGACATTATTGCCAAGCATCGTAGCGACGTGTCGGTCAGCATCGGTGACCGCCATACCGACGGTCGCGACGTTATGGGCCTCATGGCCCTCTACGGCGAATGCGGCGAGGATATCGTCTTTCGCGTTTCGGGCGTAGACGAGGCCTCGTGCGTCACGTCGATCAGAAACCTCTCGCTCTAAGCGCAGCAATGTGACAAAGGGACGGTCCCTTTGTCACATTGCTTTTGTTTCGTATAGGAAACTTTTTCGAAAACTGAATGGGGACCCTTCCAAAAAAGTTAACCACGTGTTAGTTTACTAAAGCGAACATAGACGTGGTTAACTTTTACCGCGTCGATGTTGAGGACGAACTGACGTTAGGAGCTCACTCATGTCTTGCGGACCGCAGATGCCGGCCATGCCGCTTTCGATGGTAAAGGCGGGCGAAACCGTGCGCGTGTCTCGTGTAAAGGGCAATGAGGACATGAAGCACCACCTCAAGGACCTCGGCTTTGTCGAGGGCAGCGAGATCCACGTGGTGAGCTCGAGTGGCGCCAACATCATCGTCACGGTGCTGGGCGCTCGCTTTGGCATCGATTCCAAGGTTGCCATGCACATCATGACCGTCGGTTAGTCCGCAGCATTCTGTAAAAACTGAAAGGGGGACAAGTAAATGAAGACGTTGGGTGACGTTAAGGTGGGCGAGAGCTCTACCATCGTCAAGCTTCACGGTGAGGGCGCGCTGCGCCGCCACCTCATGGACCTGGGGCTCATCAAGGGCACTTCGTTCAAGGTCGTAAAGGTTGCACCGCTCGGTGATCCGGTCGAGATCAACGTGCGCGGCTACGAGCTTTCCATCCGCAAGGAGGAGGCCGCCGTCGTCGAGGTCCAGTAAGGACTCGCGGCGCATATTTCTGCAGATAAAGTTAGGTTTTTCTAACTTAATGCAGCATCTTTGAAGCACATTGTCCAGCCTACGCGGAGAAAGCAGCGCAGGCACACAAGGAAGAAGGATTGAATGGCGGATTCTCAGATCCATGTCGCGCTGGCGGGTAACCCCAACTGCGGCAAGACCACGCTTTTCAACCTGATCACCGGCGCCAACGGCTACGTTGGCAACTGGCCCGGCGTCACGGTTGAGAAAAAGGAAGCCAAGCTCCTAAGCGACAAGAGCGTCACGATTACGGACCTCCCCGGCATCTACTCGCTTTCCCCCTACAGCCCCGAGGAGCAGTGCTCGCGCGATTACCTCATGAGCGGCGAGCCCGATGTCGTCGTCCAGGTGGTCGACGCCACCAACTTGGAGCGCAACCTGTACCTGGCGCTTCAGGTTATCGAGACCGGCCTGCCCGTGGTCGTTGCCCTCAACATGGCCGACTTGGTCGAGAAGAACGGCGATAAGATTGACACGGACAAGCTGTCCAAGAAGCTCGGTTGCCCGGTCATGATGATCTCGGCCCTTAAGAACAAGGGCATCAAGGAGCTATTCGAGCAGGTCAAGAAGTCCGCTGCTTCCAAGGGCCAGGTGCCGGAGCATAAGTTCGATTCCTCCATCGAGGACGTTCTGGACCACATCGAGAACAATCTGCCGGCGAGCGTTCCCGCCAACAAGCGTCGCTACTACGCCGTCAAGCTGTTCGAGCGCGACGCGGACGCCTGCAAGCTCATCAACCTCACCAAGGAGAAGGCCGCTCGCGTGGAGCAGCTGGTCGCCCAGTGCGAGCAGGATTGCGACGACGACGCCGAGTCCATCATCACCGGTGAGCGCTACGGCGTGATTGCCCACATCATCGACGAGTGCCTCACCAAGGCTCCGGCCAAGATGAGCACCTCCGAGAAGATCGACCGTGTGGTTACCAACCGTATCCTGGGCCTGCCGATCTTTGTGGTCATCATGTTCTGCGTGTACTACATCGCCGTTTCCACCCTGGGCGGCACGGTGACCGACTTCACCAACGACCAGCTCTTCGGTACTGACGGCTGGTACGTGCTCGGTCAGGGCCGCGACGCTTACGACGCGGCCGTCGAGGCTGCGGGCGACAATGCCGACTCGGTCGACCCGGCACAGTACGGCCCCTATGTCCCGGGTATTACCACCATGGTGCACGATGCCCTTGTGGCGGGCGGTACCGAGGACGGTGGCCTGGTTGATTCGCTGGTCTGCGACGGTATCGTCGGCGGCCTGGGCGCCATCTTCGGCTTTGTGCCGCAGATGTTCCTGCTCTTTGTGATGCTGTCTTTCCTGGAGGACTGTGGCTACATGGCCCGCGTCGCCTTCATCATGGACCGCGTGTTCCGCCGCTTTGGCCTGTCCGGTAAGTCCTTTATCCCCATGCTCGTGTCCTCGGGCTGCGGCGTCCCCGGCGTCATGGCCACCAAGACCATCGAGAACGAGAAGGACCGCCGCATGACGGTCATGACCACCACGTTTATTCCCTGCGGTGCCAAGCTGCCGATTATTGCCCTGCTCATGGGTTCCATCATCGGCGATTCTTCCACCACCGCCGCGTGGATCAGCCCGCTCTTCTACTTCCTGGGCGTCTTCGCCGTCATCGCCTCGGGCCTCATGCTCAAGAAGACCAAGCTCTTCGCCGGTCGTCCGACGCCGTTCGTTATGGAGCTTCCCGCCTACCACTTCCCGGCGATCCGCTCTTGGGCGCTGCATGTATGGGAGCGCTGCTGGGCCTTTATCAAGAAAGCCGGCACGGTCATCTTCGCCTCTACCGTCGTGGTTTGGTTCCTCTCCAACTTTGGTAGCTATAACGGTTCCTTTGGCTTCCTGCCTGCGATGGACGGCATCCCCGAGGAGTTTATGGACTACTCCGTGCTTGCCATGCTCGGCAACCTGGTCGCTTGGATTTTCGCCCCGCTCGGCTTTAGCACCTGGCAGGCAACCGCGCTGACTGTCTCTGGCCTTGTCGCCAAGGAGAACGTCGTCGCCACCGCCGGCTCGCTGCTGTCCGTTGCCGACGCCGCCGAGACCGACCCGAGCCTGTGGACCGCGTTTGCCGGCATGTTCCCGACTATGGGCGCCTGCGTTGCCTTTGGCGCATTCAACCTGCTGTGCGCCCCGTGCTTTGCCGCCATGGGCACTATCCGCAACCAGATGGACTCCGGCAAGTGGACCGCGATTGCCATCGGCTACGAGTGCGCCTTCGCTTGGGTCATCGGCCTGTTCATCAACCAGTTCTACAACCTGCTTGTCCTTGGCCAGTTTGGTATTTGGACGGTTGTAGCCATCGTGCTGCTGGTTGCGATGCTCTTCCAGATCTTCCGTCCCATGCCTAAGCACGCCTGGACCGATGAGGACGAGACCAACACCGCTTCCGCCGCAGTTTCCGCTTAAGTCCGAATAAGGATTAGCCCCTTTCCGCGAGCCCGGGTGTCCCAGCGACACTCGGGCTTTTTGGTGGGGGAGATGTGGCGTTTCCGCAGATAAAACCGACCAAATCAACCTGTCCCTTTTTGGCCGGTGGAGAATAGGGTAAAGTAAGTGGTGGTTAACTAGAGGAGGCTTGTTATGGCACCTATCGATATTGTTGTACTGGCTGTTATCGGCATTGCGTTTGTCGCCGTGTGCGTGCGCATCTACCGCAAGGGCACCTGCGCCGACTGCGCTCAGGGTGGCGTTTGCACGGGGCATTGCTCCAACAAAAAGACGTGCGCCGCACTTAAGGGCGTGGACAAAATTGCCGAAGACCTGGGTCGCGGTATTCATTAGCCGACCGGCGTTTGGGTATGTTTGACTGCGGATACGGCAGTTGCTGGTACGATAAGTACGTTAGCAACTGCCGCCGAGCGGCTCAAACGAAAGGAACCCTGTATGGAGTCCTCCGCCTATCCAATGCTCTTTAGCCCGATCAAGGTCGGTACGACCGAGGTCAAGAACCGCGTCTTTATGCCGCCGGTGTCCACCAACCTGGCCGATCATGGCTATGTGACCGACGACTTGGTCGATCATTACCGTGCCCGTGCCAAGGGCGGCGTGGGCCTCATCATCACCGAGGTTGTGACGGTCGAGCCCACCTATACCTATCTGCCGGGTGACATGTGCTGCTACGACGATACGTTTATCCCCGGCTGGGAAAAGCTTGCCGCAGCCGTTCACGAGTACGGCTGCAAGATCATGCCGCAGCTCTTCCATCCCGCCTATATGGCCTTTAACATTCCAGGCACGCCGCGCCTGATCGCTCCGTCCTTTGTGGGTCCGTCCTATGCCCGCGAGGCGCCGCGCCCCATCACGGTCGATGAGATTCACGAGCTCACGCATCAGTTTGGCGACGCTGCCGTGCGTATGCAGAAGGCCGGTGTCGATGGCGTCGAGGTCCATGCGGCGCACGCCCACGGCATGCTCGGCGGCTTTTTGACTCCGCTCTACAACAAGCGCACCGACGAGTACGGCGGCTCGCTCGACGCCCGCATGCGCTTTTTGCTCGAGGTTATCGCCGAGATTCGCGAGCGCTGCGGCAAGGACTTTATCATCGACGTCCGTATCTCGGGCGATGAGTACACCGATGGCGGCCTGACCCTCAACGACATGATCTACGTCTCGCGTCGTCTGGAGAAGGCCGGCGTCGACATGATTCACGTGTCGGGCGGCACCACCATCAAGCGCGGCTCCGCCATTCCCGCCGCCGGCACGCAGCAGGCCTCGCACGCCGCCTGCTCGCGCGAGATCAAAAAGCACGTCAACATTCCCGTCGCCACCGTCGGCCGCATCAACGAGGCCTGGATCGCCGAGGAGCTGATCGAGGACGGCGCTGCCGATATCTGCATGATGGGCCGCGCCAACCTGTGCGATGCCGAGTTCTGCAACAAGGCCGCTGCCGGCAACGCCGACGACATCCGCCCTTGCATCGGCTGCCTGCGCTGCCTGAACGGCATTATGTTCGGTAAGCGCATCTCCTGCACCGTCAACCCGGACGTGGAGCGTGACGAGGCTGGCTACGAGCCTGCCGCCGAGGCCAAGAACGTGCTCGTTGTGGGCGCTGGTCCTGCGGGTATGGAGGCAGCCTACATTGCCGCCAAGCGCGGTCACAACGTGGTGCTCGTGGACAAGCAGGACGAGCCGGGCGGCGAGATGCGCATTGCGGCCGTTCCGCCGGCAAAGCAGGAGCTCACCCGCGTGATCAAGTATCAGTACCGTCGCCTGGCCGAGGCCGGCGTCACATGCGTCTTTGGCACCGAGCTTTCGGCCGAGGACATTCAGCGCGACTACGCGGGTTACGAGGTCGTCCTGGCTTATGGCGCCGAGCCCATCGCTCCGGCCTTTATGCAGGGCTTTAAGCAGGTTATGACGGCTGACGACCTGCTGGGTGGCAAGGCTTTCCCGGGCAAGAAGATCGTCATCGTGGGCGGCGGCACCGTCGGTTGCGAGACGGCAGATTACCTGGCCCCGCTGGTCAACGACCTGTCGCCGGCCAATCGCGATGTCACCGTTATCGAGATGACCAAGACGCTCGCCGCCAACGAGGGCGGCGCCGGCCGCGCGGTGCTCATCACGCGCATGCTCTCCAAGGGTGTTCACGTGCTGACCGAGGCCAAGGTGACCGAGATTACCGAGGACGCTATCAGCTACGAGAAGGACGGCGAGGTCCACACCATCGCCGATGCCGATACGCTGGTGCTTGCCATGGGCTATCGTCCCAATACCAAGCTGGCTGATGACCTTGCCGCTGCCGGCGTTGCCACCCACGTGTTGGGCGATGCTCAGAAGTGCGGCAATATCCGCGACGCCATTGGCGATGGCTACAAGATCGCCTGCGAGCTTTAGTTAACCCCTTTGCACCAATCGATTGCAAAAAGCGGCGGCTGCCCTGTGTGTTGGGCAGCCGCCGCCTGCGTTTTGCCAAAGAAAGATTATTGTCGGGCCCTAAATGCCTTTTGCTTCTGCTCCCTCCGCAATCATGTTGCGGTTATACACCAGGTGCAGATACATCGCGTCGTGCGCGGCGGTGGGGTTGCGCGCCTCGATGGCGTCGGCCACGCCGCGGTGTGTGCGGATGGTCTCCTCGACGAGCTTTTTGCCCGTAACGTCGATAAAGAGGGGAACGGATGCCTTGAGCACGCCCATCAGGCGGGGAACGACGAGGTTGCCGCAGCTCTCGGCAATGGCGTTGTGGAATGCGGTGTCGGCGGCGGAGTAGTCCTTGCCGGCCTCTGCCAGGCGCTGGGACTCGTCGCAGAGCTCGCGGATGCACATAATCTGATCTTCGGTCGCGTGTTCTGCCGCCATGCTTGCCATCTGCGGCTCGATCATAAAGCGCACTTCGAGCAGGTCGCGCGCCAGACGCTGCTTGTCATCGATAAAGGTGAAGCCCAGCGGGTCATCGGCAACGCCGGGGTTGGACGCCACATAGGTGCCCGACCCCTGCTTGATGCGCACGATGTTGCGCGATTGCAGCAGCTTCATGGCTTCGCGCACGGTACTCCTGCCGGCGCCCAGGCGCTCGACGAGCACGGCCTCTTTGGGCAGGCGGTCGCCCTGCTCAAGGTGCTCATCAAGAATCAATTGAATGATTTTCTCGGAAATCTGCTCGGGGAGTCCCGATTCGGCGCGGGCCATAGCTCTACCTCTCATTACAAAATTCATCTGAGCTATTTTAGCGCACCAAAGGCACGGTATTGGCCGTTGGACCCGAATTGGGCGGCCCAGATATACCGTTCGCAGTGCAAATACGACCGTTCGCCAAATACATCAGATGTATTTCGAACAAATTTCAAAATGAAACATCAGACCTTTCAGAAACAAGCTATAGTTCTAGTCAAATTCAAAAGGTCTGATGAATTGGAGGAAAGATGTCAGACCCAACGTTTATGGCAGACCCCACCAGGCTCGTCATCGCCGCCATCGTGGGCATCGCGCTGCTGCTTGCGCTCATCATCAGGTTCAAGCTGCACCCCGTGCTGTCGATGATGGTTTCGGCGCTCGCGATCGGCATCGGTGCCGGCATGCCGCTCGACCTGGTGGCCGATACCGTCACCAAGGGCGTGGGCGCCACGCTGCAAAACATCGCACTGCTCATTGGCTTGGGCTCGATGTTCGGCCAGATCCTGGAGGAGAGCGGCGGCGCCAAGAAGATCGCCCAGACCTTCATCGACACCTTTGGCCAGGGTCACTCCAGCTGGGCGCTGGGCATCACCGGCCTGGTCATCGGCACCACGGTGTTCTTTGAGGCCGGCGTGGTCGTTTTGATCCCGCTCGCGTTTAGCGTGGCATCGCAGACCAAAAAATCGACCCTCTACTATGGCATTGCCCTGCTCGCGGGACTGGCAGCCGGCTATGCCTTCGTGCCGCCTTCGGCCGGTTCGGTTCTGGTCGCCGGTACGCTCGGCGTCGACCTGGGCACCATGATTCTCGTCGGCATCCCCACCGCCTTTATCGCCATGGCTGTCGCCGGTGTCGTCTGGGGCCGCAACGTGGGTGGCCGCATCTTCACCGACGTCCCCGAGCACTTCACCTCCGCCGAGGGCGCGAGCGACGACAAGGAGCTTCCCTCCTTTGACATGGTCCTCGCCATCGTGCTCACCCCGCTGTGCCTGATCCTGCTGGGCACGCTGTCTTCGTACATCCCCATGCCCGCCGAGGTCGCCTCGATCCTCGCCTTTCTGGGCAAGCCGTTCGTCGCGCTCACCATCGCCACACTTGTCGCCATGTACCTGCTGGGCGCTCGTCGCGGCTACACCGGTGCCGAGCTCAAGGCCCTGCTCGACCGTTCGCTCAAGCCCGTCGGCATGATCTTGCTGGTCATCGCCTGCGGCGGCGTCATCCGCTGGATGCTGCAGGACTGCGGTCTGGGCCAGGTTATCGGCCCCGTGCTCGAGAGCTGCCCGCTGCCCCTCGTGGTCGTCGGCTTCCTCATCGCCGCGCTCGTCCGCGCCTCGGTCGGCAGCTCCATCGTGTCCATGACCATGGCTTCGGGCATTATGGCCGCTATGCCTGCGGTCGCCGGCGCCTCGGTGCTCATGCGTGCCGCCATCTGCCTTGCCATCTGCGGTGGCGCCACGGCGCTCTCGCACGTCAACGATGCCGGCTTCTGGATGTGCTCTTCGTTCCTCGAGATCGACGAGAAGACCACCCTCAAGTCCTGGACCATCATGGAGACGATCATCGGTCTTTCGGGCCTCGCCTGCGCTCTGGTGATCTCGTTCTTCGCCTAATCGCAAGCCAGCGCGTCGCATCAATCGATAACCAAACCAAGTAAGCCTTAAACCAAAGGAGTACACCATGGACGAGAAGACTAAAGAGCAGATTCAGCAGGAGGCCGCCGAGCTGGTTGCCAAGCTGCAGCCGCGTTCCGGCAAGTTCCGCACCATCAGCCCCGAGATGGACCCGCTGCGTCTGGGCTCTGGCTGGAGCATCGAGGACCTGGACAAGCCGCAGGTCATCATCGAGTCGACGTTCGGCGACTCGCACCCGGGTTCCGCCGGCCTGTTTGAGCTGGTCGAGGAGGTGCGCGCCGGTGTTGCCGAGGCTGGTGGCCACGGTGCCCGTTACTTCTGCACCGATATTTGCGACGGCGAGGCCCAGGGTCACGACGGCATCAACTACTCGCTGCCCAGCCGCGACATGATCGCCAACATGATCGAGATCCACGCCAAGGCTACCCCGTTCGACGCCGGCGTCTTTGTCGCCAGCTGCGATAAGGGTCTGCCCGCGAACCTCATGGCCATGGGCCGCATCAACATCCCGTCGATCGTCGTCACCGGCGGCGTCATGGATGCCGGCCCCGACCTGCTGACCCTCGAGCAGCTCGGCGCCATCTCCGCCCGCTACGAGCGCGGCGAGATCTCCCGCGAGGAGCTTGAGTTCGCCAAACACAACGCTTGCCCCAGCTGCGGCGCTTGCTCCTTCATGGGCACCGCTTCGACCATGCAGGTCACGGCCGAGGCCCTGGGCCTCATGCTTCCTGGCACGGCTCTGCTGCCCGCCACCAGCTCCGACCTGCGCGAGTTCGCCCGCGAGGCCGGCCGCCAGTCCGTGTGGCTCTCCGAGCACAACCTGTGCCCGCGCGACATCGTGACCAAGGAGTCCTTCGAGAACCTCATCATGGTCCACGGCGCCATTTCCGGTTCCACCAACTCGCTGCTGCACATCCCCGCGATCGCCCGTGAGTTTGGCATCGAGATGTCCGCCGACGACTTCGATCGTCTGCACCGTGGCGCCCACTACCTGCTCAACGTTCGCCCCGCAGGCGAGTGGCCGGCGCAGTTCTTCTACTATGCGGGCGGCGTGCCGCGCATCATGGAGGAGATCAAGTCGATGCTCCACCTCGACGTTATGACCGTCACCGGCAAGACCCTCGGCGAGAACCTCGAGGACCTCAAGAACAATGGCTACTACGAGAAGTGCGGCCGCTACCTGGAGAAGTGGAACCTCAAGCGCGAGGACATCATTCGTCCGTTCGACCAGGCCTTCGGCACCGACGGCTCCATCGCCATCCTTCACGGCAACCTTGCCCCCGAGGGCGCTGTCGTCAAGCACACCGTTGTTCCGCGCGAGATGTTCCAGGCTACGCTTAAGGCCCGTCCGTTCGACTGCGAGGAGGACGCCATCCACGCCGTCCTGACGCACGAGGTCAAGCCTGGCGACGCCGTCATCATCCGCTACGAGGGCCCCAAGGGTTCCGGTATGCCCGAGATGTTCTACACCACCGAGGCTATCGCCAGCGACCCCGAGCTCGGCGCTTCCATTGCCCTGATCACCGACGGCCGCTTCTCCGGCGCCTCCAAGGGCCCGGCTATCGGTCACGTTTCGCCCGAGGCTGCTGTGGGCGGCCCGATTGCCCTGATCGAAGAGGGCGACCTTGTCCAGATCAACATCCCCGAGCGCTCGCTGTCCATCGTGGGCATCGCCGGCAAGGAGATGGAGCCGGCCGAGGTCGACGCCGTCCTGGCCGAGCGTCGCGCCGCTTGGAAGCCCAAGGCTAACCGCTATACCTCCGGCACGCTCAAGTTCTTTACCGAGCATGCAGTCTCCGCCATTCAGGGTGGCTACATGGAGTAGCGCCCGTACGCATCGAATTTCTCCTCTCATAGATGCGCGGCACAAAGAGCCCCGAGTTCTTACGAGCTCGGGGCTCTTTTCGTCTGGATTGCGGACGTATTGCCGGACGAAAGTGTGTTACGTCTGGCGAATAACAAGACAAAAGCGAAATTGCGTCTCATTTCCGTACGCAAACCGTACGAAAACCATTTACGTCTGATAAAAATCAGTACGCAAACGGTTTTCGTCTTATAATACGATTCAGATGAGTGTGAAAAGAGAGGTGCCGCGCGTATGGTTGTTAGAGAAAGCCCTACCGTCGAATACAAGGAAAGCGTCACGCCGACGTTTCTTAAAACGGTGAGCGCCTATGCAAACTATGGGACAGGCAAGATCGTATTTGGCGTTGATGACGAGGGCGTTGCAGTCGGTCTTGCCAATCCGGTTGAAGAATGTCTTCGCATCGAGAACATGATTAATGACAGTCTTGACCCCGCGCCTCGTTATTCACTTGAGCCCGATGAGAAACGCGGGACCGTAACCCTTACGGTTTATGAAGGCCAGGACAAGCCTTATCGAAGCAAGGGGAAGGCCTATAGGCGAAACGATTCGGCGACGGTAGAGGTGGACCGTCTTGAGTACGGCAGGCTGACGCTCGAAGGCAGCAATCTGACGTTCGACGCGCTCACGTCGGCTCGTCAGGACCTGAGGTTTCATATGCTCGAGCGCAAGTGCATTGAACATTTGGGCATTTCTGAGCTCACGCCGGACATTATGCGAACGCTTCGTTTGCTTGGCAAAGATGGCTACACCAACGCTGCGGCGATATTGGCGGACAAGAACGACTTCCCGGGCATCGACTGCGTTCGGTTTGGTGAGAGCGAAGATGTGATTTTGGATCGCGAGGCAACAGTGGGTGTATCGACGATCGAGCAGGTGGACAGGGCAGTGGCCATGTTCGTACGCTACTATCGTTATGAACGCATCGAAGGTTTTGAGCGCGTCCAAACCGACCGGATTCCCCTCGAAGCATTTCGCGAGGCAGTTGCAAACGCCCTGGTGCATCGGACGTGGGATGTGCAGGCGAATGTTCAGGTTGCCCTGTACGATGACCGCGTCGTTGTGACTTCACCCGGGTCGTTGCCCGCTGGCTTGACGACGGAGCAATACCTGTATGGGCAGATATCCGTGCTCAGAAACCCCATCGTTGCCGAGGTCTTCTTAAAGCTGGACTATATCGAGAAGTTCGGAACGGGAATTGCGCGCATTAGGCGTGCCTATCGCGATGCGATCAACCAGCCGATCTTTGATATTCGTGGCGGCATGGTGACCGTCACGTTGCCCGTTACCGATGCCTTTGAAGGGTCCGAGGAAGAGGTTCAGGTTCTCAAGGCCTTGTCGGGCGGTCGCGTAATGTCGCGAAGCGAGATTGAGAAGCAGGCAGGGTTGAGTCGCACCCGGACGCTGACAGCACTTGAATCTCTGCTCAAACGAAACGCGGTTGTAAGGCGGGGGACAGGACGCGCCACGAAATACGAACGCGCGTAGCTCAAAAGAGCCATATTGCTACACAGGCCCAAGCCTTTGTTGGCTTGGGGCCTGTCGTATGTTGGCTGGCAACGGTCGATTTATAGCAAGATATAGCAAGATATAGCAACGTATAGTGAGATATAGCAACGTATAGCGTTGTTCGCGGGTTCTCGCGGTGGCGCTATTTTCCGAATGCCGCGCGAATAAAGCGTTGGGCGAACAGCTTGTTGGCGACGTTGATGACATGGCCCAGGAACAGTGCGGAGATGGCGGTCGTGACGCCAAAGCCGCCCAGGTTGTGCATAAAGACCAGCGACAGCGCGAGCGAAGCGGCGACGTGCGAGCAGTCGAATACGACCTTCACATCGCCAAAGCGGCGCTTGAGTTTTTCGGCAATGACCTGCACCAGGCCGTCGGGCGCGTTGGGAACGACGCCCATGTTGACGACGAGGCTCACGCCAAACGCGGTGATGGCAAGCGAGAGCAGCATGGTCGCAACCTGTGCCGGCAACGCGGTGGGGTGCAGAGGGTTGACGTCCATAAAGAAGTCAGTAAAGCCACCGATCAGTGTTGAGAAAAAGAGCTCGAGCAAAATGCGCGGCTGAAACTCGCGGCGCAAGATGGCTGCCTGTGCGGCGATGTAGGCGACGTAGGTCGCGGTGATCCAAAAGCCGAGTGTCTTGCCGGTGAGCATGGACAGCGTCGTGGCAAAACAGGTAAGCGCGGCAACGCCCAGGCCCGATGCGGTCTGAATGCTCATGCCGAGGGCGAGCGTCGCAACACCTGCCAGATACATCAGCATTCTGATGACGGTATGGCACCAGTCGATCTTCTCGCCATTCATGATGATGAGCGGTCGCATATTGCTGCCCGTCCTTTCGGTTGTGAAGAAAAAGGCTGACCTGGGCCGACAAAAGAGGGTTATCGGAGGCACTGCTGTAAAAGCAGAAAAGCCGGCCCCACGGTCAGTCGTCTAGGAAGTGTCTCGCTGTGCCGGAATGGGACTGAAGGGCCAACGAGACGGGAGAAAAGTGAATGACAGGACGTGGGCAATAGGATGCCAAGATGGTAGGGTGCGTCTTAGCATCCTATTGCTCACGCTTAACGAAATCGGTTTCGTTTGAGCCTTAGTATACGCACGGGATTCCTTTTGCAAAGAGAAAAATAATAAAAAGGTGAACGTTCACCTAATTGCAACAACTCGTTGGCGGTATCATGGCAAGGACATACTCGAAACCGATTTCGCAACGGTTGGAGAGCGCATCGTGTGTTCGTCGTGGACTGCCGGGCAGCTTGGTTGCGCCCGTCGGTCGCATTGCGGCGAACGCTTTCACCCGGATTGAAAGGATCACCATGGAACAGCACACCGATTGCTCGTACTGCATGTGCGGGACTGACAACACACTCGTCGATGCCTTTGGCATTCCCATGCTCGACCTGCCCGCCAGCAAGCTCATCTTGTTTAAGGAGCAGAGCCACAAGGGCTGCGTGATCGTGGCCTCCAAGCAGCACGTCGACGACATCTCCTGCATGTTCGAGGAGGACGCCGCCGCCTTTATGGCCGATGTCCGCCACGTCGCAGCCGCGCTGCACAAGGCGTTCAACCCCGACAAGATCAACTTTGGTGCTTATGGCGACACCATGCATCATCTGCATGTGCATATCGTCCCCAAGTACAAGGACGACCCGTTTGAGTTTGGCGATGTGTTCGCCATGAATCCCGGTCGCGTCACGCTCGAGCCGGCTCAGTACGACGAAATCGCCCAGGCAATTATCGTCAACCTGTAAAACCCCTTCGTCCCTCATAGGCTGCGGTGAAATAGTTCCCGTTTGCTGCTGAAGGCTGCGAGCAGGAACTATTTCACCGCAACTTATGGGGGCGGGGGATGCGATAGTATTGCATGGTGGTATTCGACTAACCGAGGGCTTTATGGAACAGCACCAGCATTATCAGAGTCTGCAAGACCAGGCATACAACGCATTGCGCTCCAAGATCATCTATGCCGAGCTCAAGCCCGGCACGCGCCTTTCGGCGATTGGTCTGGAAAAGGAGACGGGGATCGGTCGCACGCCCATCCGCGAGTCCTTTGTACGCCTGCGCGAGCAGGAGCTGGTGGAAACGCGCCCTAAAAGCGGTACCTATGTCTCAAAAATTAGCATGGAACGCGCCGAGAACGCCTGTTTTCTGCGTGAGAAGCTCGAGAGAAGCGTGCTGATCAAGTGCTGCTCGGCTGCCACGCCCGAGCAAAAGCGCCGGCTCGAGCAGATTCTCGCCGAGTCCGAGTCGCTCGACCACAGTGAGACGCGTCGCTTCTTTGATCTGGACAATCTATTTCACGAGACGTGCTTTGAGATTGCCGGCCGCCACATGCTGTGGGATTGGATGAAGAGCATCAACACGCATTTTGAGCGCTATAACTGGCTGCGTGCGGTGTCGCAGGATCTGGATTGGGAGCCGATTCGTCGGCAACACCGCCGAATTTTGGAGGCCATTAAGGAAGGCGACACCGATGCGGCGAGCTATCTGGCGCAGACGCATCTGCATCTGATGCCCGAAGAGCAGGGCCCAGTTATCGCCCTGCATCCCGATTACTTCGAGCTGCCCAAAGAATCGTCCATCTAATCTATCCCCTCATAAGTTGCGGTGAAATAGGGATTGTTTTGCGGCCCAGGAGGCGCAGGCAGTCCCTATTTCACCGCAACTGCGTTGGGGGCAAGGCTCGCTCGCAAGCAAAAAGCTGCGGTGCCGTTTGGAGGAACTGACCGGAAGCAGGGGTCGATTCCTCCAGATGGCACCGCAGCTTTTGGTGTTCTGGATTATGTTGAGGCAGTTCGCTTGGAGGGCGGGCAAGCGCCCAAAAGATCGATCGAGTGAGCGAAGCGGCTCGGAGGCGTGTCGCTTCCGTCACGTTCTATCAGCATACAAGACGGTTTCGGTTCTTGTCCGTGACGGAAACGGCACGCTTCCGAGCCGCTTCAAAAATGGGGGCGCGGTCTAGGTCGCGCCCCCAACGATAGAGAGCTAGGCCTAGGCGCGGACCTTCTTAACGACGTCCATGGCCTCGCGCGCAATCTGCTCGACCTTGGAGAAGTCGCCGTCGGCGAACAGAGCCGGCTTGACCATCCAGGTGCCACCGCAAGCGATGATGGCAGGGGAGCTCAGGTACTCCTCGACGTTAGCGGTGCTCACGCCGCCGGTGGGCATAAAGCGGTGACCGACAAACGGCGCGGCGAGGGCCTTGATGGTGTTGAGGCCGCCGTACTGGGCTGCCGGGAAGAACTTGGTGACCTTGAGGCCCAGGTTGACGGCAGCGGTGACCTCGGAGGGGGTCACGGTGCCGGGCAGCACGGGCAGGTCGATGTCGATGCAGTGCTTCACAACGTCCTCGTTGTAGCCCGGGGAGACGATGAACTTGGCACCGGCGGCGCGGGCCTGCTCAACCTGCTCGACGGTCAGGACGGTGCCGGCGCCCACGCACATCTCGGGCTCGGCTTCGGCCATAGCGGCGATGCACTCGGCAGCGCAAGCGGTGCGGAAGGTGACCTCGGCGGACTTCATACCGGCGGCCATAAGGGCGTGAGCGAGCGGAGCGGCGTCCTCGACCTTGTCGAGCACGACGACCGGCACGATGCCCAGGGACTCAAGCGTGGTGTAGAACTGATCGAACATGATGTTCCTTTCGATGTGCGGCGCGCGAGTGCGCGTAATTGCTAAAAGGGCTGGTCATGAGCCGGTTTTGGACTGGTTATCGGAGGCACTGCTTGGGGTCACAAGCAATTCCAAAACCGGCTACGCGACCAGTCGTGTAGGAAATGCCAGGCAAAACCGGAATGGGACTGGTGGTTTTGCCCGACCGGAGGAATCGGGGAGCGGGCTGCAGAGGTATGGGTATGGGAAACTGCAGCCCGCGGAATGGGGAACGAATTAACGGGCGACGCGGGTGCCACCGTCGGCGGCGTTGGCCACAGCGGCGATCTCGTCGGCGGTCACCAGGTTGGAATCGCCCTTGATGGTGAGCTTGAGAATCGAGGCAGCGATGGCGTAGTTGACGGCAGCCTGCGGATCGAAGTCGTTGATGAGGGCATGGACGAGGCCGGCGTTGAAAGCGTCGCCGGCGGCAACGCCCTCGAGCACGTGCACATCGTGAGCAGGGGAGAACCAGTGCTCGCCGCTCTCTGCGTCATAGAGCATGCCCATCCAGATGGAGCGCTCGACGCAGGAGATGTTGCGGACGACCGAGGCGACCTTCTTGCAGCCGTACTCGGCGCAGATCTGACGGGCCATCTCGACGTAGGTGTCGCGCTCCTCGATGCCGTGGGCAAGGGAGCCGGAGACGCAGGTCATGCCGAGGCCGGCAGGTGCGTCCTCGTCGTTGGCGATGCAGATGTCAACGAGCGGCAGGAGCTCCTTCATGGTTGCCTGCGACTTCTCGGGCGACCACATCTTGCCGCGGTAGTTAACGTCGCACACGGTGGTGATGCCCTTGGCACGGCAAGCGGCGAGAGCGTCCTTGCAGGCGGCAGCCATCTCGTCGGAGACGGCGGGCGTCACGCCAGAGAAATAGAAGACGTCGATGCCCTTGAGGATTTCGTCCCAGTCAAAGACGTCGCGCTTGGCCATGTTGATGGCCGAGTACTTGCGGTCGTAGACGCAGCCGTTGCCGCGCTGCGAGGCGCCGACCTCAAACACGTAAGAGCCAAGACGGTCGCCTTGACGCACGACGCGCGTGGTGTCGACGTCGTAGACCTTCAGCGAGCGCAGGGCGCACTCGCCCAGACGGTTGGCGGGAACGACGGAGACATAAGCGGCCTTATCGCCCTGGTAGGCCAGGGAAAGCGCGGTGTTGGCCTCGGCGCCGCCGTAGCGGACATCAAACTCGGTGGCTTGCTCAATACGCAGGTGATCTTTGGGCGAGAGCCTCATCATGATCTCGCCGAAGGTAAGAACCGTTTTACCCATGGTCGCGTAGCTCCTTCTTGTCTGTGCGTACACCTTTGATATGGCGTTGGCACGGAGGTGCCAAGACGGTAGGGTGCATCTTTGCACCTCCGTGCCAACGCTTACCGAAATCGGTTTACGAAATCGGTTTCGTTTCGAGTTGTAGTATACTCACCTACAACGTTTTGCAAGCGAGATTTTTAAAAAAATGCCTAAAATGGCTAAGATTGCCGACACATGGGAAACGGGGTGCGCCATGGCGCAGATGAGAATCAAAGACATTGCCGCCGAGGCGGGCGTGAGCCCGGCCACCGTTTCGCGCTACCTCAACAACCGTCCCGGTCAGATGACCGAGGAGACCCGCGCCCGCATCGCCGAGGTCATCGAGCGTACGGGCTATCGTCCCCGCGCCGCCGCACGCAACCTGCGCAGCTCGCGCACCAACCTCATCGGCGTGATCCTGGCTGACATCGCCAACCCGTTCTCGAGCGCCATGCTCGAGGGGCTTTCCGCCAGTGCCGCCGCGCGCGGCTGCTCACTCATGACGGCCATCAGCGGCAACGACCCTGCCAAGGAGGCCGAGTCGCTCACCAGGCTCATCGATGCGGGCGTGGACGGCTTGGTCGTCAACACCTGCGGCGGCAACGACGGGGCGATCGCCGCGGCTGCGGGGCGCCTGCCGGTCGTGCTGCTCGACCGTGACATCGAGGACGGCGGCATCGATCTGGTGACGTCTAACAACCGCGAGCTGGTCGCCGACCTGGTCGATGAGCTCACTGCGGCTGGTAGCGAGCGTCTGTGCCTGCTCACCGAGGCAAGCGACGACAGCCCCGTCCGCCGTGAGCGTGCCGAGGCCTTCACCGACGAGCTCTCGCGCCGCGGTCTTGCCGGCGAGGTCGTCACGCTGGCCGACGGTGGCGTCGAGGGCATCAGCCGCCTGGATGAGACCATCCGCGATTACGCAGGTAAAAAGCTCGGCCTTATCGCCGTCAACGGCTTGGTCTTCTTGCGCCTGACCGAGGCGCTGGCCCAGCTTGGCCCCTCGCTGCCGGCGGGTCTTAAGATCGCGACGTTCGACGACTACCCCTGGAACCACGTGCTCTTTGGCGGCGTGACCACGGCCGCGCAGGACACCCTGGCCATCGCCGAGCGCGTGGTCGAGCGCCTATCCGAGCGCATCGACATCGTCACCACCACGGTAGGCGAGGCCGCAAGGCTTGCGCCCAAGCACATCGAGATCCCCGGCCACATCGAGTCCCGAGCCTCCACTTCGCGCTAAGCCACCGACCCGCACTCGCCAGTTCGCGCACGTTTTTTGAGCGCCCGACACGCTTTAACCCTGCGGAAACATTTTTCTGCGATAGTATCTGCGATATAGAACAGTCGAAACCCGCCCGAAAGAAAGGGGAGCGACATGAACCAGCAGAACATCGATTACGTACTCCGCTCTGTAGAGCAGCGTGACATCCGCTTTGTGCGTCTGTGGTTTGTCGACATTCTCGGTCGCCTCAAGAACTTTGCCATCAGCCCCGAGGACCTCGAGGTCGCTTTTGAGGAGGGCATTGGCTTTGACGGCTCGGCCATCGAGGGCTTTGCTACGCCCGAGGAAGCCGACATGCTCGCGTTCCCCGATGCCTCGACCTTCCAGATTCTGCCGTGGCGCCCGAGCCACAACGGCGTCGCCCGCGTGTTCTGCGACGTGTGCACCCCCGATCGCAAGCCTTTCGCCGGCGACCCGCGCGATGCCCTGCGCCGCATGTTCCACAAGGCCGAGAAGGCCGGTTACCTGCTCAACGTGGGCGCCGAGCTGGAGTATTACTACTTCCCCGACGAGCACACCCCCGAGCCGCTCGACAACGTGGGCTACTTCGATCTTTCGGTAAGCGACGCCGCTCGCGACCTGCGCCGCAACACGGTCCTTACGCTCGAGAAGATGTCCGTGCCCGTGGAGTACACCTTCCACGCCGCCGGCCGCTCGCAGCACGGCATGAGCCTGCGTCACGCCGAGGCCCTGAGCATGTCCGACGCCATCACCACGGCCAAACTCATCATTAAGCAGCAGGCCTACGAGAGCGGTTGCCACGCCTCCTTTATGCCCAAGCCGTTGGCGGGCGAGGACGGCAGCGCTATGTTCCTGTGCCAGTCGCTATTCGACCACGACGGCAACAACGTGTTTTGGGGCGAGGACGACGAGAAGTACCATCTCTCCGATATTGCCAAGCACTATATGGCCGGCATCCTGGCGCATGCCCGCGAGATCAGCGCGATCACCAACCCCACGGTCAACTCGTACAAGCGCATCACCACGGGCGGCGACTCCGTACCGCAGTACGCCACGTGGGGCCTGCGCAACCGCGCGAGCATGGTCCGCATTCCGGTCTACAAGCCCGGCAAGCAGCTGTCCACGCGCATCGAGCTGCGCAGTCCCGACCCCATGGCCAACCCGTACCTGGTCAACGCTGTCACGCTGGCAGCTGGCCTCGACGGCATTGAGCGCAAGCTGGAGCTTCCGCCCGAGGCCACGGCCGAGACGCTCAAGCTCAACGATCGTCAGATGCTCGAGGCCGGCTACACGCCGCTGCCGCGCTCGCTCAAAGAGGCGCTCGACGTGTTCGAAGACTCGCAGTTTATGAAGGATGCCCTCGGCGAGCACATCCACGGCTTCTTCCTTAAAAAGAAGCGCGACGAGTGGCATAAGTTTGAGTCTACGATCACCGAGTGGGAGATCAAGCACTACCTGGCGAACTCCTAATCGCGCTGGCTTGTTCCAGTACGATTGAGCTCATTTCTTTGGAGGCCGATATGTCCGAAAAGAGTGCCCTGTTCATGGCGCGCACGACGCGCTTCCACGAGTTTGCCCGCAGCTTGACGACCACCTTGGGTGTCGAGGTGAGCCTGGCAACCCCCGATTCGCCGACTGCGGCGCACGACTTTGACCTGCTGATCCTCGATTCCGATGGCATCCGCAGCGACCGCATCGATCAGATTGCCAAGTGGCTCGAAGATCGCGGCGGCGTTCCCATGCTGGTGATCGTCGACGACGAGGCGCTCGGCACCCTGCGCCTGCCGAATCACGCGCATGCCGACTTCGTATGCCCCACGGCGACGCCCAACGAACTCAAGGCTCGTGCGCAGCGCCTCATGGGCGAGGAGGAGACCGTCGCCGCCGATGACGTGCTCAACATCGATAACCTCGAGATCAACTTGGCCACCTACCAGGTGACGCTCGATAACGAGCCCATCGACCTGACGCTGATGGAGTACTCGCTGCTGAGCTTTTTGGCGACGCATCCCAACCGCGCTTACAGCCGCGAAGTGCTGCTACACCGCGTGTGGGGCTTTGAGTACTGCGGCGGCACGCGCACCGTCGACGTGCACATCCGACGCATCCGCTCCAAGGTGGGCCCGCAGATCGCGGCGCACATCACCACCGTCCGCGGCGTGGGCTATCTGTTTAAGGACTAGCAAGTAAATAGAGGGCAATGTGAGGGTACCGGAGATTTCTCCAGTACCCTTTTCTCGTTTAGGGCGATAAGAAGACCTTTTACCGATTAAAAGTGTGTCAGTAAAAACAATATCAAACGTATACCACTATCTAGCGAATATCATTTAGTTACCGTATCTCCCTACTACACGGATGGAGGAAGAAATGCGTTATTCGAGAAAGGTGATTGTCGGATTCATAGTGTTGCTTGCCGCCCTGATGTCTCCAAGGTTGGTTTTTGGAGACGACGACTTGGTCCGTGTCACACCGCAAATAGCTGTGGAGCAAGCGCAGGCTTTCTTTGATGATGTATCGGATGAACCGGTGACCGCTTGTGACCCAGTAAAAATGGTAAATTCCGATGGAGATTCAATCGGGTATATCGTTCGTGCGAAGCGGGATGACGTTAACTATGGCTACGTCGTATTTGATTCAGAGCGATCTTGGTGGATCAGCGAATACTGCTTGGCTCCGAACGCTCTTTTACCTATCGAGAGTGCAAGCGAAGAAATTGCACTCCTCGCATCCTCGGATAACGTCGTTGCGTTAAAGATTGACGAGCTAACTGTTGGCGTTGCCGACTTAGATAAAAACATTGTTTTAGACGCAAGTGGAAAAAAAGTACCAAATAAATTGTCCTCGGGAGGCAATCGCAGCGGATCGCCGGAACATTTCGAAGACGTTTTTGTATCTGCCAAGGATTTGTATAAACAGGGATATGTCGTTGATGCGAGCAAAACGGTTTCGGGAATAATAACGCCAACGCAAACAGAAGTTATCAAAGAAACGGGGACTTATGCTTGCGCTGTTTCGGCAATGTTTGCAGTTAGCAGTCACTATGTGACTTTGAACCGCCTTAAATTGTCCGATTTATACTCGGAGCTTTGGAGGCTGTCGGGGACATGGGAAGAAGAAGAAAAGAAATATGATCAAGCGACTGGTCTGTACTTTACTCAAGGCAAGACTTCTCCTGACAAACCCGCTCCGGCCTTAAAGGAGTTTTGTGCAAGACGAGGCAAGGAGCTTGAGACGTCATTCGTTTGGTATCCGTCATGGGATTCCTTTAGGGTGAATACCGACTCGGGGAATCTGAGTATTTTCTCTGGAAGGCTCCGGTCAAATGGCAGCGGGCACGCAATGGCAGTTGTGGGCTACGTGGCAATGCATAACACATACTCGAATGCCAAGAAGTACCTGCTTGTTGTTTGGAATGGATGGACAAACCAGCTACAGTTTCTTCCATATGACGTATCAATTTACACGTCTCACGATGGCACATATTGCAAGGGTTGATTGTACTCGTGAACGGCGACAAGTTCATTCGAAGGGCAATGCTCCTATTGGTGCTTTCCTTTGCTTTGCTCACCGCAGCGAGCTTCTTTCTGTTAAGGGCGACTAATGGGGGAGAAAACGACACGGTTGTTGCAGTCGAGGTGCGCGCTCTATCGGATGTTCATAACGGGCAATTTGAGGCGCTTATGCCAAGTGGTTGCCGTAAGAGAATCGATATGCGCCGTAAGTCAAGTTCCGGATATGTCTCAGGGTTGAAAGCAGGTGATAAATGGATTCTAGTTTTTGTGGAAGATAAGGAACTTGACGGGACTGTTCTGTATCCCCATTCAGCTGAGAAAGTCAAATCAAGTAGACAGGGGGAATGAAGAATGATTGATAGAAAGCAGTTCTTAGGTCTGATGGCGGGGGCTCCTATTTTGATGCGAGCCGGGATGGCAGAAGCCGTGGAGTTGCCGGACGCTCAGAAGCGATTGACGCTCGTGGTCGACACGGTGGTCAGAGATGAAAATGGCAATGAAAAAACGCGAACAAGAAGCAGAGAGACTATTTTCACGCCAGAGAGCAAAACTGTGTCTGCCGACGCTATGGCCGGTGATGTCATAACAATCCAGAGGGAATCAGATGAAACGTTGCCGCTGCTTGCCAAGATTGAGCTCACAGTCGCTTATTATAACGATAAAACAGAAATTGAGATTCGTTCCGGAAAGTACTCGATAGTCCAAATCGATCCGCTTGTGATGTATGCAAACGCTTGGTACGCGCTCATGCAGAAGGATAAATACGTGATGAATAACTTCACGGAAAGCGAAGCATCATATGAAACGGGGTGGGGGCCAACGCCATACGACGCGGAGAAAGATAAGTGGACGTGCGGATCAGGCATGGGCGCGACGATTACGGACTTCATTAACGATTCAACATATAGCTTTGCTATCGACTGTTATATCGAATAGACATGACGGCATAGAACGAATTGGCCTATAAGCATGTCATTACTTAAGCAAAGCTGAAATCTTGGCATCTAGTGCTCGGGACTGCCCAGCTTGGGGTACAACTCAACGTGAACAATGATGGCCCGCCACATGTTTGGCGGGCCTTTGGTTATTTGACGAAAGGATCGCAGCTATGAGCGAGTACGATTCCCAGCGTCCCCAGGATGCGGGCAACGCCGGCGAGACCCAGCAGCAGCCGCGCGTGCAGGTGGAGTCGACGCCTGCCAGTGGAAACAACATTCCCTATGTGCAGGCCTACGACACGCAGACCGGCCAGCCGCTGGGTGGCCAGCAGGTCGTGAACAAGCACACGGTGGTCAAGACCAAGACCAAAAAGTTGCCGATCTTCATTACGGCGCTCGCCGGTTGTGCCTGCGGAGCCCTGCTGGTCATCGCGCTTATCATGAGCGGCACGCTCGATATCGGCGGCGGCAAGAATGCCGTGACGGCGGGCGCTTCGGGCTCGTCGGCGCAAAAGATCACCATCGACTCCGAGGACACCACGCTGGCCGAGGCCGTTTCCGCCAAGGCGCTGCCCTCCGTAGTTTCCATCACCGCCACTTCGAGTGGCAGCCAGGGCAACACGCTTTCGCAGTCCGCTGACGAGTCGGACAGCTCGGGCAGCGTCGGCTCGGGCGTGGTGCTCGATACCGAGGGCCATATCCTCACCAACAACCACGTGGTCGACGGTTACGACCAGTACGTGGTGACCATGGACGACGGCACCACCTACGAGGCTGAGTTCGTGGGCAACGATGCCTCGAGTGACCTCGCCGTCATTAAGCTCAAGGACGCCGACTCTTCCAAGCTTACCCCGATCGAGATCGGCGACTCCTCCAAGCTCAACGTGGGCGAGTGGGTCATGGCGATCGGCTCACCGTTCGGCAATGAGCAGTCCGTCTCCACCGGTATCGTGTCGGCGCTCTATCGCTCCACGGCCATGAGCTCTACCAGCGGCAACACCATTTATGCCAACATGATCCAGACCGATGCCGCCATCAACCCGGGCAACTCCGGCGGCGCGCTCGTCAACGACAACGGCGAGCTCGTGGGTATCAACTCACTCATCGAGAGCTACTCGGGTTCCAGCTCGGGCGTTGGCTTTGCCATTCCGGTCAACTATGCCAAGAACATCGCGGACCAGATCATCGACGGCAAGACGCCGGTTCATCCGTACCTGGGCGCCACGCTCTCGAGCGTCAACGCGCTCAACGCCCGCACCAACAAGCTGAGCACCGATAGCGGCGCGTATGTGGCGAGCGTTGTGGAGGACGGTCCTGCAGCCAAGGCCGGTATCCAGGAAGGCGACGTCATCACTAAGCTGGGCGACGACGAGATTACGAGTGCCGACGGCCTGATCATCGCGCTGCGCAGCCACGAGGTGGGCGAGAAGGTCGAGATCACGCTCGTGCGCGGCAAGGAAGAGAAGAAGGTCACTGTTGAGCTGGGCTCCGACGAGGAACTGCAGAACCAGCAGCAGGACGACAGTTCGACCGACACCGGCAACGGCGGTATCACCGACGAGCAACTGCGCCAGTACCTAGAGGAGCTGCTGGGCCAGCAGGGCCAGGGCCAAGGCTACGGCCAGGGTTACTAGCGAGCCGCATCACGCATATCGAAGCCAGAGGGGGCTGTCCCGCCAAGCGCAGGACAGCCCCCTCTTTCCATAATGATCTCCCAGGGACGGAGGAAAACGGATCACTTTGAGCTGGCGAGGAGCTCGGTTCGGAATGGTCTGGACAGTTAGTTCAGATACGTATAAATCTGGGGCAGTCTGGAATGCGTTTCGAGCTGTTTTGGGATGGAAATGAGGTTCGGATGGGTGCTCGGAAGGAGAAATAAGCCGATCGGGCCGCTCCGAGACGACCAAATGGGTTGAAATGGCGCCATTTGAGCTCGATTCGGTTCGCAGATTTATACGTATCTGAACTAACTGTCCACCCCGGCCTGGCGGCTGCCGATTCGGTGCGGTTTGAAAGGGCTATTCGGCCCCGTCGTGACCGGTGGTACTCTTGTATCCGTTTGAAATCGAGCGAAGGAGTGCCGCTATGGAGCAATCGAGCCTGTTTGGTGACGGCGTGGACATCGATACCGAAGCGCCCGCGAGCGCGGGTGCCGCCGCACCGACCGACGCCCGCGCCCAGGCGGCAGCGCGCGCGGCAGAGCTGCGCCACGAGCTCGACTACCATGCCTACCGCTACTACATGCTCGATGCGCCCGAGATCACGGACGCTGCCTTCGACAAAATGCTCGTTGAGCTGCAAGAAATCGAGGCAACCTATCCCGATCTGGTGACGCCCGACAGCTATACCCAGCGCGTGGGCGGCTACGTGAGCGAGCAGTTTACGCCGGTCACGCACATGGCGCGCATGTATTCCATGGACGACGCCATGGATCTGGACGAGCTTGACGCATGGCTCCAACGCACCGAGGATGCGCTCGGTGCCGGCAGCGTCACCTATACCTGTGAGCTCAAGATCGACGGCCTGGGCGTGGCACTTACCTACCAGAACGGCACCTTCGTGCGCGCGGCTACGCGCGGCGACGGCACCACGGGCGAGGATGTGTCGCTCAACGTGCGCACCATCAAGGACGTGCCCATGCACCTGTCCGAGCCGGCGCTCGCCCACATGGGCGTCGACCGCGAGCGCGCTATCGAGGTCCGCGGCGAGGTCTACATGCCCAAGGGCAGCTTTGTGCGCCTGAACGACGAGGCCGATGCCGAGGGCCGCGATCCCTTCGCCAACCCGCGCAACGCCGCCGCCGGATCCTTGCGTCAGAAGGATCCTAAGGTCACGGCGCGCCGCGATCTCGCCACCTTTATCTACGCCATCGCCGATACCGACCCGTTGCACGTCCATAGTCAGCGCGAGTTTCTCGACTGGCTGCGTAGCGCCGGCTTTAGCGTCAATCCTAACGTGGCCCGCTGCGCCACGCCGGCCGAAGTCCACGAGTTCTGCGCCCAGGCGCTCGAGCATCGCGGCGATCTGGACTACGACATCGACGGCGTGGTCGTAAAGGTCGACAGCTTCCAGCAGCAGCTCGACCTGGGCTTTACCGCCCGCGCGCCGCGCTGGGCTATCGCCTTTAAGTTCCCGCCCGAGGAAAAGCAGACCATCCTGCGCGAGATTCGCATTCAGGTGGGCCGCACCGGCGTGCTCACGCCGGTCGCGGAGTTCGATCCGGTGACGGTCGCCGGCTCCACCATCGCGCGCGCCACGCTGCACAACATCGACGAGATCCGTCGCAAAAACGTGCGCGAGGGCGATACCATCATCGTGCACAAGGCGGGCGATGTAATCCCCGAGGTCGTGGGCCCGGTGCTCGACAAGCGCCCGGCCGATTCGGTTGACTGGCACATGCCCGAGGTTTGCCCCGTGTGCGGCAGCCCCGTGGTTCACGAGGATGGCGAGGTGGCCTACCGCTGCGTGTCCATCGACTGCCCCGCGCAGCTCAAGGAGCGCCTGCTCCATTGGGTGAGCCGCGGCTGTATGGACGTCGATGGCCTGGGCGACGAGATCGTCGACAAGATGATCGCCGCCGGCCTGATCCACGATGTCGCGGACTTCTACCAGCTCACGGTCGACGATATCGCCGGCCTGGACACAGGGCGCGTGTACGCCAGCTCCAACAGCAAAAAGGGCGTCAAGAAGGGCGATCCCATTCCGGTGGGCCTCAAGACGGCCGAGAAAATCATCGCCGAGCTCAACAAGTCCAAGAGCCAGCCGCTCGGTCGCGTGCTGTTTGCCCTGGGCATCCGCCATGTGGGCAAGAGCGTGGGCGAGGTCATCGCCGAGCGATTCCTGTCGATTGACAAGCTCATCTTGGCGAGCGAAGAGGACATCGCCGAGTGTGAGGGCATCGGTCCCAAGATTGCGGCGAGCGTCAAGCAGTTTCTGGCCGTGCCCGAGAACCTCGCCGTGCTAGAGCGCCTGCGTCAGGCGGGCCTGTCGCTCGAGGTTGACTTGGGCGCCGCTCATGCGCAAGCCGCAGCCGACGCTGGCGTGGCAGGCGAGCTCGCCGACGCCCAGCCGCTCGCGGGCCTGACGTTTGTGCTGACTGGCACGCTCGTCAACCGCACGCGCGACGAGGCGGGCGCGGCACTCAAGGTGCTCGGCGCCAAGGTTTCGGGTAGCGTGTCAAAGAAGACGAGCTATCTGGTCGCCGGTCCCAAAGCGGGCTCCAAGCTCACCAAAGCCGAGCAGCTGGGCGTACCCGTACTGGACGAGAGCGCACTCGAGCAGATCCTGGCGACTGGTCAGGTGCCGGAGGCGTAAGGCATCGATAGCCAAAGTGAAGAACCGCCCGGAAGCACGATGCTTTCCGGGCGGTTCTTACTTTGCTGGGGAAACGGGCACCGTGATCTGCGTCACGTAGGTTGCTGGGTCGTCGCTGATGATGTCGTCGATCAGGGCGATCTCGCGCGAGGGCCCGGCGGGTGTCAGGCCGTGCTCGCGCATATAGCCGAGCAGCTGCTCGTAGCGTGGGGCTGCTTGCCCGTGCGTGCCGCGGAAGCTTATGGTCAGGCAGCGCGCGGCAGGTCGCGTCTCAACATCGCCCAAGTAATCATCGGTGTCATCGAGCAGCAGAAAGACCTCGTCGTAGCCATCAAAATCGCCGGCGGCGAGGCGTTCGGGCGCGATGCCCACACCCAGATTGCCCAGATAGGCAAAGGTTTCGTGCTGCCCCTGCTGAAGCTGGCGGATATGCCATCCCAGCGAATAGGCGTCGGTGGGATTGACGCGCTCGTGCAGCGTGGCGCAGCGAAGTTCGGGTTCCTCGATTTCGCTAATGGTGTCGAGATCAGCATTCAAAGCGCCATGAAGCAAGGCAAGTCGCTGGTCAATCTTGCGCGACATGCGCTCCAGCTCACGCCGCCTGTGCTCAATTAACTCCTGTTGCTTGGTCAGTTGCCGTTGCATCAAATCCATATCGCGCGTAGTGACAAACTCGCGAATCTGGGTCAGCGGCAGGTCGAGAACGCGCAGGTTGCCGATGGTGTTGAGGGTGGAGAGCTGCCGCGATCCGTAGTAGCGGTACCCACTCGCCGGATCGACATATGCCGGCTCCAATAGCCCCATCTGTTCGTAATGGCGCAGTGTGCCCACGCTCAAATTGAGCAGGCGCGCCACCTCGCCAATGCGGAGCAGGCCCTCGGTGTGTTCGCTTGGCATGTCGGTCACAGGACCGCTCCTTTCGTTAAAAACAGGGGAGAGGTGCTAGGCATGCGTCGCCTCGCTACGCCACCAGCTTGTCAAAAGTTCCGCGGCGGTTGAGCACGGTAAATGCAATCACGCAGATGACCGCCGACAGAATCGACCCGCACGGCGAGGCGATACCCATGGGGAACAGCGTGTCGGAATAGGCGTTCGACAGCAGCCAAGCGCCGGGCACGCGAATGAGGGCCACGGCCAGCACGTTGTGCGCAAAGCCGATGTAGCTCTTGCCGTATGCGGCGAAAAAGCCGCTAAAGCAAATGTGGATGCCGGCAATAATTGCGTCGAAAATATAGCTGCGCATATAGCCGGTACCGGCGGCGACTACTGCAGCGTCCTTGGCAAAAAAGCCGATAAACGCCGGCGCCACCAGCCACATCAGCACCGTGATCAGGCAGCCGTACACCACCGAGATGGTCATGGCGTCCTTGAGTACCTGACGCGCGCGATCGCCCTTGCCCGCGCCGGCATTTTGCGCCGTGAGCGCGCTGACGGTAGCGCCCATGGAACTCGGCACAATGAACAAAAAGCTGATCATCTTTTCGACCAGGCCCACGGCGGCGGCATCAACCAGGCCGCGGTGGTTGGCGATGACGGTGATGAACATAAACGCCACCTGGATGCAGCCGTCCTGCACGGCCACGGGCACGCCGATCTTAAGGATGCTGCCGAGCACCTCGGGCTGGGGGCGCAGGTCGCTGCGTTTGAGGTGAATGTGCGTACGGTGGCTCTTGAGCCACACGAGCGCGAGGGCAACGCTGGCCGTCTGCGCGGTCACCGTGCCGAGCGCTGCGCCCACGGGGCCGAGCCCCATGTGGCCGATAAACAGAAAATCGAGCGCGATGTTGATGATGCACGCCACGCCGATCACGTACATGGGCGAGCGCGAATCGCCCAGCCCGCGAAAGATGGCCGAGAGGATGTTGTACGCGGCGATAAAGGGAATGCCGATAAAGCAAATGCGCAGGTAGGCGGCGGTGCCTTCGACCGCCTCGGCCGGCGTGCCAATGAGCGCCACGATCTGCGGGCACAGCGCGAGCAGGACAGCGGCCAGTACCACCGAGACACCCATAAAGAGCGTGATGGTATTGCCGATGGCGGTCTCGGCGCGATCGAAGCGGCGCGAGCCCACGGCGTGGCCGACGATGACCGTCGTTCCCATGGCCAGACCAACGAGTGTCACGGTAATGATATAGAGCGTCTGCGCGCCATTACCCACGGCGGTGATGCCGGCAGCGCCGCTAAACTGCCCCATCATGTACAGATCGGCCATGCCGTAGAGCATCTGCAAAAAGTACGAGAGCATATAGGGCAGGGCAAAGACCGCGATGGTCTTAAGGACATTGCCGCGTGTGAGGTCGTGTTCCATAGTTGGGGCTTTCTGGCTGGGTTTGTTTTGCTACCAGTGTAGTGAAAACCCTACAACGATTATAGAGTCAAGGTTTATGTTGGCAGTGGGGCGAAAAAGTCACACTCGCGTTCATTTCCAATTGAATACGGACGTGCACCCTGTGAGCATGGCGCCTGTACTAGCCTTGCAGAAATCGATTTCGGAACACTTGACACCGCCGCACGGCGCGCCATAATACGTGGGTTTGCGAACAACGTTTGATGGGGGATGAACCTGCGTGCGCAATCTCAAGATTTTGTTTTCCTATCTGGGGGCATACCGTCGCGATGCCATGCTCGGCGTGTTCTTTGTGACGGCCGAGACGGCGCTCGAGCTGTTTATCCCGGTCATCATGGCAAATATCATCGATGTGGGCGTGCCCGCGGGCGACATCAACTACATGCTGTTGCAGGGCACGTATATGCTGGTATGCGCCGCATGTTCGCTGGTACTTGGCTTGGGCTATGCACGCACGTCTGCTCGCGTCGCCTCAGGCCTCGGCGCTAACCTGCGCGAGGCCGAGTATCGCAAGATCCAGACGCTTGCCTTTGGCAATCTGGACAACTACGACGCCAGCTCGCTCGTCACGCGCACGACCACCGACATCACCGTCATCCAAAACGCTATCGGCAATGGCTTTCGCCCCATGGTGCGCGGTCCCGTGACGCTCATCGTCGGCTTGGTCTATGCGCTGGTGCTGTCGCGTCCGCTCGCCACCGTTTTCGCGATCATCCTGCCGGTGCTGGCGATCGTGCTGGGCGTTATCACCTATCGCGTCAGTCCGCTTTACCGCCAGCTGCAGACCTCGATGGACCATCTCAACGGTGTGGTGCAGGAGGACCTCACCGCCGTGCGCGCCGTCAAGGCGTACGTGCGTGCCGAGCACGAGGAGGCCAAGTTCGATGCCGTCAATACCGAGCTTGCGCGCACCGCGACGAAGACCTTTGGCAACGCCGTGCTCAACCTGCCGGTGTTTCAGCTGTCGATGTACGTGGCGGCGCTTTCCATTCTGTGGATCGGCGGTCGCATGATTCTTGCCGGCGAGCTCGGCGTGGGCTCGCTCACGGGCTTTATGAGCTACGTGCTGCTCATCATGAACTCGCTCATGATGATCTCCAACGTGTTTTTGCTGCTCACCCGCGCACTTGCCAGCGTGGAGCGCATCTCGCGGGTGCTCGACGAACGTTCGCTTATCCAAGCGCCCGACGCTGCCGCTGCCGTGCGCGAAGTGGCCGACGGAGGCATCGAGTTTCGCGACGTGTCGTTTAAGTACCGCGCGGATGCTGCCGAGGACGTGCTCGAGCATATCGACCTTTGCATTGAGGCGGGCTCCACGGTGGGCGTGCTCGGCGGCACGGGCTCGGGCAAGAGTTCGCTTGTGCAGCTAATCGCGCGCCTGTACGACGCCACCGAAGGCGCCGTACTCGTGGGCGGGCGCGATGTGCGCGATTACGACTTGGTTGCCCTGCGCGACGTCGTGGGTATCGTGCTGCAAAAGAACGTGCTGTTTACGGGTACCGTGCGCGAGAACCTGCAGTGGGGCGCGCCCGATGCCACCGACGAGGAGCTCCTGCGTGCCTGCCGGGTGGCATGCGTGGACGAGTTCCTTGATCGCATCGGCGGCCTTGACGGCTATCTGGGCCAGGGCGGTGCCGGTGTCTCGGGCGGGCAGAAGCAGCGCCTGTGCATCGCGCGTACATTGCTCAAGCATCCGCGTGTGCTCATCTTTGACGATTCGACCAGCGCGGTCGATATGGCGACCGACGCCAAGATCCGCGAGCATATCGCTCAGATTCCCAACACGACGGTGATTGTCATTGCGCAGCGCATTGCGAGCGTCATGGATGCCGACCGCATTATTGTGTTGGACGACGGCCGCGTCCACGGCGTGGGCACGCATGAGGAGCTGCTGGCGGGCGATAGCATCTACCAGGAGATTTACGCCTCGCAGATGGAATTTGCAGGGGATGCTGGCGTCGTGGATGGCGCAAATGATCCGTTTTCCGCCGGCCCCAACGAATCAATTCAAGCCACGGAAGGGGGTGAGCGCCATGCCTAAGACCGCAGCCCAAGCACGCCCGGCCGACCTCAAGCGCACGCTCCGCCGCCTGCTCTCCTACATGGGGCATGCCAAGTTCTCGTTGCTCGCGGTGGGCGTGCTCGCCTCCGTCGCCGCCATCGCGAGCCTCGTCGGCACCTACATGGTGCGCCCCATCGTTAACGGTTTGGCCACGGGCGGGGAGGAACTGCTCGCCAAGCAGGTCATCCTGACGGCGATCATCTACGCCGCGGGCGTGCTCTCGGCCCTGGGCTACTCGCAGATCATGGTGCGCGCGGCCCAACGCGTGGTGTCCGATATTCGCCGCGACCTGTTCGCGCACATCCAGACGCTGCCGCTCAGTTATTTTGACAGTACGCGCTCGGGCGACATCATGAGCTTTTTCACCAACGACGTCGACACCGTCTCCGAGGCGCTCAACAACAGCTTTGCCAACGTGATTCAGGCCGCCATTCAGGTTGTGGGCACCACGGCCATGCTCATCATCCTCAACTGGCAGCTCACGATTATCACGCTCGTGTGCGATGCGGCCATTGTGCTGTATGCGCGCTACTCGGGCACGCGCTCTAAGCGTTTCTTTGCCGCCCAGCAGGCATCGCTTGGCGACCTGGACGGATATATCGAAGAGATGGTCTCGGGTCAAAAGGTCATCAAGGTCTTTAATCACGAGCAAGCCAACGTGGCTGGTTTTGACGCGCGCAACCAAGAGCTGCGCCGCACCGGTGGCGCCGCGCAGGCCTATGCCAACTCCATGGTGCCCATGACCGTGGTGATTGGCTATGCCAACTACGCCATCGTCGCCGTGGCGGGCGGCATGCTCTGCATCAAGGGACTCGCCGACGTAGGTGCGCTCGCGAGCTACCTGGTCTTTGTGCGCCAGGCGGCCATGCCCATCAACCAGTTTACGCAGCTGGGCAACTTCTTACTCAATGCGTTGGCCGGTGCCGAGCGCCTATTTGCCGCCATGGATCTTAAGCCCGAGGTTGACGAGGGCTGCGTGGAGCTGGTGCAGACGGGCGACGCCGCGTGGGCATGGAAGATTCCCGAGGGACAGGGCGTGGGCGCGTACGGGCACCTGCATGATGTGGCCGCCGTTGATAAGTCGGGCCGCGCGGTGTGTGCCGACGGTACGGAGCTCACGTGCGGCTTGGTCCCGCTTGCCGGCGACGTGCGCTTCCATGCCGTGGACTTTTCCTACGTTCCGGGCACCCGTGTGCTCACGGACCTCAACCTGTTTGCCAAGCCGGGGCAAAAAATCGCGTTTGTGGGCTCCACGGGTGCCGGAAAGACGACCATCACCAACCTCATCAACCGCTTCTACGAGGTCGATGACGGCGAGATCACGTACGACGGCATCGACGTCAAGCACATTGCCAAGGCCAGCCTGCGCGGGTCGCTCGGCATTGTGCTGCAGGACACGCACCTGTTTAGCGGCACCATTGCGCAGAACATCCGCTTTGGCAAGCTCGACGCGACCGACGAGGAGGTGCGCGCCGCTGCCGAGGCCGCCTGTGCCGATTCGTTTATCCGCCGCCTGCCTAGAGGGTACGACACGCCGGTCACGGCCGACGGCGCCAACCTGTCGCAGGGCCAGCGCCAGCTGCTCGCCATCGCGCGCGTGGCTGTTGCCGACCCGCCCGTGCTCATCTTGGACGAGGCCACGAGCTCTATCGACACGCGCACCGAAAAGCTCATCGAACGCGGTATGGACCGCATCATGCGCGGACGCACCACGTTTATGATTGCGCACCGCCTGTCCACCGTCCGCGACGCCGACGCCATCATGGTCCTCGAACACGGCCGCATCATCGAGCGCGGTACCCACGAAGAGTTGCTCGCCCAGCACGGCGAGTACTGGCAGCTGGCGCATGGCTTAAAAGAGTTGGAATAACCCGTTCGAGCACGATGCTTTGGCCCTTCCGTGCCCCTCACCTCGCCTCAAACCATCACAACATTCGACGTTTTTTGCCAAAAACGGGAAAAGCATCGAATGTTGCGATGGTTTTTCTACCACTCGATCGGGCGGAATCGCTTTCTTGCGCACGAAGGTGTGCGGACCCGTGGGCAGGGGAATAAGGTTGGTTATCCGACTCCATTGGAGGGCTCATGGACCTGCCGATCGTCCTGTCCCATAAGACTGCCTGGCTGTACCACAACGTGGCGCGCCCGTCCGAGCCGCTCTCGCGAGCAAGCAGCCTATACGATGAGGACTCGCTTGCTAACGAGGCGGAGCCGACTGCGGACCTGCCCAAATTGGGGCTCGATGCCAAGGGGCTGAGGGCTTCGACGGCAGTTGGGATCGTTACCGACTATCTGGTTTCGCTCGGTATTCCACGAGAAGAGCTCGATCATATCGACACGCTCGTCAACTTCGATTTTGAGCGCTCGACGCCGGCTGGATTTAGGTGCCACGTGTTTGGGGCGCCGGTACCTCCAAGCCATCTTATCGAGGTGGCAGAGGGCCTTCTGGTGGTTGATGAGGTCATGTGTTTTGTCCAAGCGGGTTCGTGGATGAGCGAACCCGAGCAGCTGGAATATGGCTACGAAATCTGTGCCCGATACCATTTGAATCATCTGTCGACGGACGATTATGTCGAGATGGGGCAGAGGTATACCGTTGCCGACTTGATTGCCTATTGCAATGAGAACCGATCTCGTCAGGGGGCTATACGCGCGGCCGCCGTGCTCAAGCGCGTGCACGATGGCGCGCGGTCGCCCATGGAGACGGCCACCGCAATCATGGTCGTAGCAAAACGTTCCCAGGGCGGGCTGGGATACGCCAAGATCGAGCTCAACCATCGGGTCGATGTTCCCAACGAGTTCAAGTATCTCGCAAAGGCCGGGTATTTCGAGATCGACGTATATGCGCCTGCGAGCGGTACGGGGATTGAATACAACGGCTCGGACCATCTTGATAAACAGCGCAGCGCGTCGGATGCGGAGCGTATGACCGTGCTGAGCGCGCTGGGCTTTAGGATGATTGTCCTCACCGGGACTCAGTTTGCCCATCAGCTGCAATTGCACCGGGCGATGAACGCCATCGCGCTCGCTATGGGCCTTAAGTGCGACCGGAGCGAAGTGTTCCAAAAGCGGCAGAACGACCTGCGAGAATTCGTGATTCGGCACTGGGACGGCGGCCTTTAGGGGCGCTTTGGTCCTTCTACGGGGTGCCGTGGGCAGGCAGACCATCACAACATTCGACTTTTTTTGCCAAAATCGGGAAAAGCATCGAATGTTGTGATGGTTTGTGTGTTGAGGATGGGCTTGGGAAGCCGGTCTTGCTCGAAGCGACCTGTCCTGTCGTACGGGTGTCGGCATGATTTTCGCGTGGGGTATTATGTTTTCCGAAGAATAAAACGCCGCGTGAGGGGAGGGCTGCGTGGACGGGCACGTGCAACATGACGGTTTTGGCCGCGATATCAACTACCTGCGCATTGCCGTTACCGACAAGTGCAATTTCCGCTGCATCTATTGCATGCCGGCCGATGGCGTGGCGCCCCGTGCGCACGACGAGCTACTCAGCGCCGAGGAAATCGCCCGCTTTGTGCGCCTGGTGGCGGGGGAGGGCATTCGCCGCGTGCGTCTGACGGGTGGCGAGCCGCTGGTCAGCCGCCGTATTATTCCGCTCATTCGCGATATCCGCGCGATTCCGCAGATCGAGGACATCTCGCTCACCACCAACGGCGCCCTGCTGCCCAAGCTGGCGCCGCAGCTCAAAGATGCCGGTCTTAACCGCGTCAACATTTCGCTCGACACGCTCGACCCTACGCTCTTTGGAAAGATAACGCGCCTGGGTCGACTCGAGCAGACCATGGCCGGCATCGACGCGGCTCTGGCCTGGGGCTTTGAGCCGGTTAAGGTCAACTGCGTTGTCGTGCGCCGGCTCAACCAGGATGTGGCTGCCCTCGCGCGGCTCACGCTCGACCGCCCCATCCACCTGCGCTTTATCGAATACATGCCCATCGGTGACGAGCGCACGAGCTCGCATTGCGCTGTGGACCCGCATGCGCCCGCGCTCAATCCCGAGCTGTGGGACGCGAGCGATACCGTTCCGAGCGACGAGCTGCGGGAGCGCATCAATGCCGGGGCCGCCGCGGTGGGTTTGGGCGAGCTCGAGCCGCTCGACATCAACGACGCTCCTGCCGGCGCGGGCCCTGCGCGCTACTGGCACTTTCCGGGTGCGGCAGGAACGGTCGGCTTTATTAGCGCCATGTCCAACCATTTTTGTGCGAATTGCAACCGCCTGCGCCTGACGGCCGATGGCAGCGTGCGTCCGTGCCTGTTTAGCGATGCCGAGTATTCGGTGCGTGAGTCGCTGCGCCGTGGTGATGATATGCAGGTACTTTCGATTTGGCGCGATGCCGTGGCCCACAAACCGCAGGAACACGCGATAATTGAGGGCACGCAACGATTTATGTCCCAAATCGGAGGATGATCATATGGCCAAGAGCAGGTACGCCGATGCCACCAAGGCCGCTCGCAGGGCCGCGATGTCTGCCCACAAAGTCACGGCTGCGGCGAATGCTGGTAACGCCGACGCGTCCGCGCAGCCGACTGCCAGTGCTGCCACCGAGCCCGCCCGCGACGCCCGTCGCGACGAGCTGACGCACGTGGACGCCAAGGGCGAGGTTCGCATGGTCGACGTGTCCGACAAGGCCGAGACCCATCGCATCGCCATCGCCGAGGGCACCATCCTCATGCACCCCGAGACACAGGCCATGGTGCTGCAGGACCGCGCTAAAAAGGGCGATGTGCTTGCCTGTGCGCGTGTGGCGGGCATTATGGCCATCAAACGCACGAGCGACATCATCCCCATGTGCCATCCGTTGCTCATTACCAAGAGCAAGTGCGACATTGCGCCCATCGCTGCGGCGGGGACGCCTGTCGAGGGCGTACCCGAGGGTTGGGCGCCGGCGCGCGCGGACGGGCAGGTTGGCTTTCACGTGCTGGTTACGGCCGGCGTGACGGGCAAGACGGGTATCGAGATGGAGGCCCTGACCGGCGCGAGTGCCGCGTGCCTTACGATCTATGACATGTGCAAGGCCGTCGATCGCGGCATGGAGATCGTCGACGTTCGCCTGCTGCACAAGGAGGGCGGCCGCTCGGGTGTATGGGACCGCGCCGAACGCCAGGCCGCTGCCGTTGAGGCCGTGGCCGCTGACGGTGCCACGCCCGCGAGTGCACTCGTCGCCGTCGCGCCCGCAGCTCCGGCCCCGGCCGTCCCCGCGATCGCGTTTATCGGCTACCAAAACTCGGGCAAGACCACGCTCGTCGAGAAGGTTATCGCCGAGCTCACCCGCCGCGGCCTGCGCGTGGGTTCGCTCAAGCATCATGGGCATCACGGCTTTGATATCGATGTACCCGCTAAGGACACCTGGCGCCATCACCAAGCCGGATCCAAACACGTGGGCCTCATCTGCGCCACGCGCTGGGCGGAGTACGCCGACACGCGCGAGGAGGACGAGATGCCCGCGCGCGAGCTGCTGTCGCGTTACAACGATGTCGACGTGGTGATCATCGAGGGCTACAAGACCGAGGGCTTCGACAACATCGTCGTTGCGCGTTCCGGCGTCGACCGTCTGCGCGGCAAGAGCTCGCTCGACCTGGTCGACGGTCACACGCTCGCCCTTGCCTGCAACGAGGCCCTGGCGCGCCAAGCCTTCGACGCCGGCTTTGCGACCCGAGCCATCAACATCAACGACGCCCGAGCCATCTGCGATCTCATCCAAGACCATCTTTAAGGCTCGACGCTGCGCCGGCCCCAAGCACCCCATCTCGCCCCTCAAGCCGTCGCTCGCGTACCAAAGTACGCGTCGCTCCTCTTTCGGGGCGACCTGGGGCACTTGGAACCGGCTCGCTGCGCTGCCATAACCTGCCAAATAGGGACAGGTTTGTTTTGGCAGGTTTTATCTGGGCAAACGTGATTTCCACCACAAAGGGGCCAGGCACCTTTGTGGTGGTTTTTGCAAAAAAGCTTTGACTTAAAGTTGGCTCAAGGTGCAATAATCGCTGACAAACGATTGCGATTACGGAGGTCTCATGCCAAAACTGTACTTTATGCGTCACGGTCAAACGCTCTTTAACCTGCTTCGTCGCAAGCAGGGCTGGTGTGACTCGCCGCTTACCGAGCTGGGAATCGAGCAGGCTAAAACTGTCGGTGCGACCCTGCGAGGGCGTGGCCTTACGTTTGACCATGCGTACAGTTCCACGTCCGAGCGTGCGTGCGACACGCTTGAGCTTGCGTTTCCCGGTCAGCCTTACGAGCGCGTCAAGGGCCTTAAGGAGTGGAACTTTGGCAAGTTTGAGGGTGCGAGCGAGGATTTGAATCCGCGCCTGCCGTACGGCGATTTTTACAAGCAGTATGACGGCGAGGGCGAAGACGAGTTTCGCGAACGCATGATGGCGACCATCACCGAGCTCATGCAGCGCCCTGGGCATGAGAGCGTGTTGTGTGTGAGCCATGGCGCCGCGGCGGCTCAGGTCATGCGCGGCGTGGGCGTGGAGCCGCTCAAGATGAAGAACCGCATCGGCAACTGCTGCGTGCTCGAGCTTGACTTTAATCCCGCCACCAGCACATTTGCTCTCGCAGATTTGTACAACCCCTACGGCACTCCGCGCGAGTAACATCGGGGCATCAGCCAAAACCGCCACAAAGGGGCCAGGCACCTTTGTGGCGGTTTTGCCGTTTACGGGTGATTTCCTACCGTTCGGCGGACTTTCGCGCCAATGGGGCTTACGCTGCATGCAAGTTTCATCTTACAATCGCCCACGTGCTCACAAGTTTGTTACTCCTCGGGAGGCATCACTTGCGCATAATAGAAGACGAGGAATATCGCCCCGTCGTCTAGCGCCGATGTCCGAGGAGTTTTTTCATGCTCATTTTAAAGAAGATCAACAATAACGTTGCTCTTGCCGCCAGCGATGACGGCCGAGAGGTTGTTGTCTTTGGCAAGGGCATCGGTTTTCACGAGATGCCCTACGAGCTTGCCGATGAGTCCCTCATCCAGCGCAAATTCTATAACGTTCCCGAGAGCCTGCAGGATATGGTCGGCACGCTTCCCGACGACGTCCTGCTCGCCGCGAGCGACATTGCCTGCTTCGCGTCACAGCAGCTTGGTTGCAAGCTATCCGGTGGCCTGCCCTTTATCCTGGCAGATCACCTGCAGTTTGCCGTCCAGCGCGATGACGACCAGATCAGCGCTCCCAACCCGCTCGAGCACGAGGTGGCCTTCATCTACCCGCGTGAGCTCCAGATCGGCCAGGCCGCGCTCGCCATCGTGCAAAAGCACACCGGCGCCAAGCTGGGTCAGAACGAGGCCACGAGCATCGCGCTCCACATCGTTAACGCCGAGGTCGACGGCATGGGCCGCGCCAAGGACATGGACTTCATCATGAAGAGCACCCGCGTCCTCGATGAGGTAACCCATTCCGTGGAAAAGCAGCTCGGCTGCTCGCTCGACACGGCGTCGTATAGCTACATTCGCTTTCTTGCGCACCTGCGCTTTTTGGTTCGCCGCCTCTGCAAGGGCAAGTGCACGCAGACTGAGAACTCCTCGCTGTTTATGCAGGCCGCCCGCGATTTTCCCGAGGCATACCAGTGCGCGTACGCCATCAACCGCGTGTTCGAGAAAGAGTTTAAGCAGAGCTGCTCGGACGAGGAGCTTTTGTATCTGATGATGCATATCAACCGTCTGCGATCGGCTTCGCAGACCGAATGAGTAAAGCCGCCAGCCTGGCGGCAATCGTAACAATTCTTTTTGGTTTCTAACTGCGGGCAAGGTACCGGCTCGCGGTAGGGGATATTTTTGTCGAAATTTGGAAAAGAGAGGACAGATCATGGCAGGTAAATACGACGATCTTGCTGCCCAGATCGTAGAGCTGGTTGGCGGTAAGTCCAACGTCAAATGCGTCGCACACTGCATTACCCGTGTTCGTTTTAAGCTCAAGGACGAGTCGAAGGCCAATGACGAGGCAATCTCCGAGCTGCCCAACGTCATCAAGGTCATGCACGCCAACGGCCAGTACCAGGTTGTTGTGGGCAACATCGTCGAGGACGTCTACGACGCCGTTCTCAAGGCCGGCGGTTTTAGCGACGGCGGCGCCGTCGACGCCGATGACGACGATGCCGCTCCCAAGGGCGTTACCGATGTGATCATCGACCTCATCTCGGGCATCTTCGCCCCCATGCTCGGCACCTTCGCCGCCGCCGGTATCATGAAGGGTCTGCTGGCGCTCGCTACCTTCCTGGTCCCGAGCTTTGCCAACGACGGCGCCTACACGCTGCTCTACACCGTCGCCGACGGCATGTTCTACTTCCTGCCCGTGGTGCTTGGCTACACCGCGGCCAAGAAGTTCAAGATGAGCGAGTTCAACGGCATGGCCATCGCCTTTGCCCTGGTGTATCCCACCATGGTTGCCCTGACCTCGGGCGAGGTTGTCGGCTCCGTCGAGCTCGGCTTTGCCGGCACCTTCTCTTGGTACACCACGTTCCTGGGCCTGCCGCTCATCATGCCTGCCTCGGGTTACACCAGCTCCGTTATCCCCATCCTGCTCATGGTCTGGTTTGGCTCCACCCTCGAGCACTGGGTTAAGAAGTGGATGCCCGCTTCTATGAAGATGTTCTTCACCCCGCTGATCGTCGTCACCGTCACCGTCACCCTTGGCTACCTGGTCATTGGTCCTATCGCCACGCTCATCACCAACCTGCTTGGTGAGTTCTTCGCGCTGCTGTTTGGCCTGCCCATGATCGGCTCCCTCCTGGGCTGCACCCTCGTCGGTGCCTTCTGGATGTGCCTGGTCATCTTTGGCTTCCACTGGTCGCTCGTGCCCATCGCGCTGGTCAACCTGTCCACTCTGGGCCACGACTACATCCTGGGCTCCGTTATCGCCCACTCCTTCTCGCTGGGTGCCGTGCTCTTTGCCATGTATCTCAAGAACAAGGACGAGAAGTTCCGCGGCATCGCGCTGCCGGCCATGATCTCCGCCTTCTTCTTTGGTGTCACCGAGCCCGCTATCTACGGTGTTGCCCTGCCCGATAAGAAGGCCTTCATCAACGCCAGCATCGGTTCTGCTGTGGGCGGCCTCATCATTGGTCTCTCCGGCGCCGTGGTGTACATGTCCGGTGGTCTGGGCGTCTTCAACTGGCTGTCCTTCATCGACCCCTCCGGTGTTAACGGCATCAACCACATGATCTGGGCTATCGTTGCCTCTTTCGTGGGTGCTGCCGTGGGCTTCGCGATCGAGTTTGTCACCTACAAGCCCGAGGCTGCCAAGTAACCTAAACGACAAAGACTCGGTACCAAGCCGGCGGGGGAGCGCCCCGCCGGCTTTTTCAAATGGGCGAGACGGTCTGCGCATGCGCAAAAAGGGGTCCCGCCACGAAACTCACTCCAACACGTACGAAAGGAGCCAACATGGCTTTTCCCGATGGATTTCTGTGGGGCGGCGCCACTGCCGCCAATCAGTGCGAAGGCGGATACAACGAGGACGGCAAGGGCCTCGGTGTTCCCGACATCATGACCGGCGGCACGGTCTCCGAGCCACGCCATATCACCGATGGCATTCTGCCCCAGTACCACTATCCCAGCCACGAGGCCGTGGATATGTACCATCACTACCTCGACGACATCAAGCTCTTTGGCGAGATGGGCTTTAAGTGCTACCGCATGTCCATCAACTGGAGCCGCATCTTCCCCAACGGCGACGAGGCCGAGCCCAACCAGGCCGGCATCGAGTTCTACCGCAGCGTGTTCCAGGCCTGTCAGGAACAGGGCATCGAGCCCATGGTCACCCTCAGCCACTACGAGCTGCCCTATGGCCTGTCCAAAAACTACGGCGGCTGGAAGAACCCCAAGCTCATCGATTTCTACCTCAATTACGCCCGCACCGTCATGACCGAGTACAAGGGCCTGGTGCGCTACTGGCTCACCTTTAACGAGATCAATTGCCTGCTCATGGGCGGCTTTGGCGGCGTGATGGGCGGCGGCATGGTGCCCGAGGCAACTGACACGCCCATGGCCTTTGGCGACTGCGACTGGGACGACCCGCAGGCGCGCTTCGATGCCCTGCACCATCAGTTCCTGGCGAGCGCCAAGTGCGTCACCATGGGCCATCAGATCGACCCTCAGAACAAGATCGGCTGCATGATCGCCGGCAACGCCTGCTATCCGCACACGTGCAACCCGGCCGACGTCCTGGCGGCGCAAAAGCAGCAGCGCGAGATGAACTTCTACTGCGGCGACGTGCAGGTGCGCGGTGCGTATCCCTCGTGGGCGCCCAGCGTGTGGCGCCGCGAGGGCGTGCACGTGGAGGTCTCGCCCGAGGACGCCGCCACGCTGGCTGCCGGTAAGGTCGACTTCTACAGCTTTAGCTACTACATGAGCGCCACGGCCACGGCCGACCCGGTGCTGCTGGAGCAGGGCAACATCTTTGGTGGCGCCGGCAACGAGTATCTCAAGAAGAGCGATTGGGGTTGGGCGATCGACCCCGAGGGTCTGCGCTACTACCTGGAGGAGGTCTACGACCGCTACCAGGTGCCGCTGATGATCGTCGAGAACGGCCTAGGCGCGGTGGACGAGGTCGAGGCGGACGGTGCGATTCACGACGGCTACCGCATCGATTACCTGCGCGAGCATATCAAGCAGATGGAGATTGCCATCGAGGACGGCGTGGACCTGATGGGCTACACCATGTGGGGCTGCATCGATTTGGTGAGCGCCTCGACCGGCGAGATGAAGAAGCGCTACGGCTTTATCTACGTCGACAAGGACAACGACGGCAACGGCACGCTCGCCCGCAGCCGCAAGGACAGCTTCTTCTGGTACAAGAAGGTCATCGAGTCCAACGGCGCCGACCTGGCCTAGCCAAGTCTCAACCAGCGTAAACGCCGCAACCACCACAAAGGGGACAGGCACCTTTGTGGTGGTTTTTGTTTTGGTAGATTCTTGGGACATGCCTTAAAATCTACCAAGTAGTTCGTGCTGGCAAAAACGGAGAGAAGGGGCCCGATGCGTCCTTAACGTTTCATGCGGATAGATTGAGTCGATAGTCGGCGGTCAATGTCCGCAGCTCGTATTCGTATGCAACAAGGAGCGCCCATGTCCCTATCGCTATTCTCACAATCCCAACCATCGCTGTCCGCGCAGGCAAAGCGCCTGGTGGCAATGCGGTTTCTCATCTACACCGGCTTCCAAACCAGCTACTTTATCGGCGTTATCGGAACGCTTACCTATGCGGACGGAGCCTCGGTTGTCGCGACGTCGCTGGCCGTCCTGTTTATGAACGTCTTCGTGATCCTGGGGTCCTTTGCGGGCGGCGCTGCGCTCGACGCATGGGGCCCGCGCCGCCATTTCCGGGCGAGCATTATCGGCGCGTTGGCAACGGGCGCGGCAATTATCGCCTCTGGCAGCGCGACCGGAACAGTCCTTGCCGGCGCGGTGCTCTTGGGCTTTGTGATGGGATTTGCCCAGCCCATCGCCACGTCCTATCCGGCCTACCTCACCGACGATCCCGTAGAGCTCAAAGACATTAACTCCGCCATAACCATGTTCTCCAACGTGAGCATTATCGTCGGCCCCACGCTGGGCGGCTTTGTCGCGGCGGCCGCGTCGTCGCGCGCGGTGTTCGTGCTCATGATGCTCTTTACCGTGCTGGCGCTCATTGACGGTTGGGGCTTTAGGCCGCAGACCAGCCATGTCGCCGGGCATGCGGATGCCGATTCGGCAGAGGAAGGGGAGCGTGCGGGACGAAGCTCCAACCCCAGCACGTCCGCCCGCGCCACCTTCGCAGCCAGCATCAAGACAGTCTTCACCAACAGCGTCCTCGCCCTGCTGTTTTGCATCATTTTTCTTTCGAACTTTGGCTATGGAGCCTTCGACCCGCTCGAGTCGTTTTTCTATCGCGATGTTCTGCACGTCGGCGTTGAGTGGATGGGCTGGCTCTCGTCGGCCTCGGGCGTGGGCGCGGTGCTGGGTGCCGTGCTCGCGCTCCGCTTGCCGCCGCACCTCGTCAACCTTAAAACGCTGCTCGTGGCGCTTATGTCCGTGGGCCTGGGAAGTCTGCTCTATGTGGGGACGCCGTACGTGGGCGTGGCCCTCGTCGGCCAGATCGCCCTGGGCATAGCTTGGGGTGTCGTCAACCCGCTCCACAACACCATTGTGCAAACGACGGCTCCGCTCGAGCAGCTCGGCCGTGTGAACTCGGTCATGGGCTTTGGCAATATGTTCGCCGGCGTGGCCCCTCTGGCGATTGCCCCGTGGCTGGCGGCAACATTTGGCGTACAACGGACACTCGTGGGGGCTGGCATGGTCGTGACGGCGGTCCCTGCGGCGCTGCTGCTGTTTGGACGCCGGCATTTTGATCGTGCCGCAAGGCAGTAAAACCATCACAACATTCGGTAAAAATCGCGATTTTGCCGAAAAACGTCGAATGTTGTGATGGTTTGCGCCCCGGGCCAGGCCACCCTGCGGATTCGGCCACCACAAAGGGGTCAGACACCTTTGTGGTGGTTTTTGCTTTGACGGGCCGCGCCTGTGCCTTGGTATACCATGTACGCCGTTTGCGAATACGCCCCACACCGCCGCACAACCCAGAAAGGCCCCCATGGACACCACCTTCAGCCACATCAAAGCCGTGTTCTGCGATATCGATGGCACGCTGCTCACGAGCCAGCACACGGTGTCCCCGCGCACCGTGGCGGCGATCTGCGCCCTGCGCGAGCGCGGCGTGTTCTTTGGCCTGTGCACCGGGCGCGACGCCCACGCGACCGAGGCTATGTACGAGCTCTGGGGCATCGAAGGCCTGGTGGACGTGCTCGTGGGCTGCGGTGGCGCCGAGGTCATCGACCGCGCGCACGACATCAACGAGCTGAGCTATCCGCTGCCGGGCGAGACCATCGCGCGCATCTGCAAGCACATGGCGGACCTTCCGGCAACGCCCGTCTGCCCCCGAGACGGCGTGTTCTACGTGCCCGAGAGCAACGCGTGCGTCGAGCACCTGTCGCGCGTCGATGGCGTGCCCTACCAGGTGGTCGATTTTGCCGAGTTTTTGCGCGAGCCGCAGCCCAAGGTGATGTTTACCATGGCGCCCGAGGTAATGCCGCGGGTGATTGAGCGGGCGTCGACGTTTGCCGATAACACCGTTAAGGCGGCGGCTCTGCAAACTACGCAGCGGCTCTACGAGTTCATGGACCCGCGCGTGTCCAAGACGCGCGGCCTTGTGCGCGTGGCGGAGCTCAACGACATGGAGCTCCAGGACATCTGCGTGTTTGGCGATGCGGACAACGACACCTGCATGGTGGCCGACGCCGGCGTGGGCGTGGCCATGGCAAATGGCAGCGACGCCACCCGCGCCGCCGCCGACTATGTGACCGCAAGCAACGACGAAGACGGCATCGCAATCTTTATCGAGGAGCATCTGCTGTAGCGCCGGGTGCAACCATCACGAAGGGGGCAGGCGCCTTTGTGGCGGTTTGCTCTAAGACTGGCGAGCGGGGCGCTATTTGTGCCGAGGCAGTTTCCCGCGAACTTAAATGTTGATGTATAAACATCATGCTATATACCGGTCGCTACTAATAGGCCATCTAGCTGGCAGGTTGTCAGAGCAGGTAAACGCTCTACCGTTTACAGCTACAAATCGACCGCTCGCAGAATATACTACTAAAAATAAAATGTTGTACAAATAACAACAATGCATGAATTACCGCATGAATTACCTAAAGTAGACAACAAATCTACCTGCGGTTTTTAAAAAATAGAATTCAATAAAACAATGCATACTTTGAGCAATTGTCAAGAATAAAGATTGTTCGACGCAAAATTGCAAGAAATTGGCGCCCAACATGTTTAAACAAAGGATAAACTTACCCAAGTAAGGCACGTATAAATATTGACTGCGTGCCGGTTAGATAGCGAAAGAGCAGGATCGCGGTCTCTTGGGGAGGAGGCATCGATGACAGCAAATTCAAATAAATCTAAGCAAGGTAATAAAGCGGCGCATCGTGTGATAGCGGGTGTTTTGTGCGGAGCTTCTGTCTTGAGCTTGGTACTGTCGCTCGTCATGCCCCCAATCTCCCAGGCCATCGCCAACGATGCCCAGACGGTTTCTGCCGAGAAACCTGTGATGGGGGGGGGTTCCTCAAGTGAGTCTACTGATGTAGACAACACTACCAACGGGGATACCGAAAACCAGAATAGCGACGACGCCGAGGGCGACGCGAACGAGGACAACGTCGCAGCAGGCTCGACTGCTGATGACGCGGAAGTCAAGGGTGCCGAGCAGCCTTCCGACGCACAGCCTTCCGATAATGAAAATAGCGACGAAAACGCTATCGCTCCCGTCAGTGCCGAAGACTATCAAGATGTACAAGGTGATGTTGCCCGTGCATTCGATGGTGGCGGCAAGTATCGTTTGAGTGGTAAATCCTGGTCAGATAGCCAGATCGCCATCACCGCAAACACCACCATCGATCTTAACGGCAAAATGCTCTGTAACCATTCTGGCGGCTTAGGCTCCTTCTTTGTGGTCAGAAGCGGAGCCACACTCACTATCGAGGATTTAGGCAAAACAACAAAAGATGCATCAATTCAGGTCGATACGGCCAATACGCCGGCGGGTCAGCTTGCGAGTATGGAGTGGGAAAAGGGAAGCGGCCCTAATAACGGCACTCCTAAGAATCTTACTTACTATGAGACTAAGAGCACGCCCAAGACAGATGAACCTGGCACCACCGAGACTACGTACAGGCATGTCGTTACAGGCTTTGGCGCTATCGATGCGGCGTCGGACAGCGGTTCCGTAAAGTATGTGGTCAACGTTGAAGCGGGCGGCACACTCAATCTCGAGGGCGGCATGATTACCACGGCTGCCAACCTGAGCCCCGACGGCCATGTGATTTATTCCGAGGGTACGGTCAAAATCGCGGGCGGTTACGTCACCAACGGCAACGGCGGTGGCTGGGGCGGTGGCCTGTGCATAGCGGGCACGAAACCCAAACTCGAAATGACAGGCGGTGTGGTCGCGGGAAACAAGGCGGCTGCTGGCGGCGGCGTCTTTGCTAGCTTTGGAGCCACCCTGAATCTTGCAGGCGGAATTATCACTGGCAACGCTACGTATGGAAAAGCCATCAACAATCTTGACGACACCAACGGCGGTGGCTACGGTGGCGGTGTTTATACCAAGGGCGCAAAAGTTACCATTAGCGGCTCTGCCTGTATAACAAACAACCAAGTTAACGATAGCGTCACTAAAAACCTTTACAACAATGGCCTGCTCGGTGGCGGCGGCATTGCATGCACACACGGCGGCACGCTCAGTATAGCGAACGGCTTGATTACGGCTAACTATTCCCATGAGGCTGGCGGCGGCGTCTACGCTGGTTTCCATAATCAGTCAATCACGTTCTCCATGACTGGCGGCACGATTGCCGGCAACGTATCTGCAAACGCTGAGGGTGGTGGTCTCCGTATTTCTAAAGGTACCACCGGCGATATTGGGACTGAGTCGGGCACGTCCAACAAGGTTTACATCACCAACAACAAGACCATGACGGGCGAGAGCCGCGGCGGTGACTGGGGCGGCGGCGGCGTCTTTGTCCAGACGGGTGGTACGCTCAACCTTCGCGCAGCACTCGTAACCAAAAATGAAGCTGGCGGTTGGGGCGGCGGCATCGGTGCCTGCCCTACCGGTCAAACGATTGTGACGCATACTAATGGCTCAGCAATCTATGACAATACCGATCATGGTGAGCATTTCTCTGCCGGTGGCAATAGTAAGAACGAGGACAGCGATTCCGCTTACATTACTGATACCTTCAAAACAGCTGGTCACGAAGATTTCTTCCTCGTGCGCAAGAACGACAGCCAAAATACGGTCGCAGCCGTGCTTGGCAAAATGCTCGGCAATGGCTCCGCTGGCTGGAAAGGCACTTGTGACGGCAATAAAGTTACCATCGACCCCAACGGCGGTGCTGAGGCCAAGTACATGTTTGGCCTTAAGGCAAATCCAACTGACGATGCCAAGATCGCTGCCCAAAATGCTGCGACCACTGTCATCAGTGGTAACTATTCTTTCACCCACGGCGGTGGCATCATGACCAACGGCGATCTTGTCGTTGGCGAGGTCAGTGATCTGAGGGTTTACCCGAGCATGAAACTCAAGGCCACTAAGGCGCTTGTGAATGCAAAGGGAGACAAGCAACCCCTTAATGGGCACGAGTACAAGTTTCAGCTGCTGCGCCAGGAGGTTAACGGTACCAAGGCACCTTCTTGGAAAGATGACGGCACATTAGATATGGGCGATTGCAGTGGTGCGGGTGAGGCGACTGTTGAACAATCAAGCGGTAGTATCACCTTCGACTCTGGCAAGGACTATTCTTCAGGGCAATACGTTTTCTATCTCGTTGAGGAACCCATCAGCGGCCAAAACGAATTAGACACCAAATTCGATAAGACAATTTACAAGATCGAGGCAACAGTTGAGGACGATGCATCCCGCCCTGAAACGCTCATGGGGTTCACGATTAAATATTACAAGGTAAAAACGGTAGTCGTCTATAAAAAGGCCGAGGACAATAAGGACTTCGTGCAACTTAGTTCCGGAGACTATTCCGTTGGGTACTCAGAGGACAACACAACGGCTACGGTTACTATCGGCAACGATGATAAGCCGACCTTTACCAACAGAATCGTGCCCTATACCTCTAGCGGCTCCTGGAAGCCTGCGGCGACTAAGGTCGTTGAGGGCGGCGAGATGAAGGAGTTTACGCTCGAGTTTGCGGATAACGAGAACTTCGATAAACCCATGACGGCTACGACCGACCCCGACGGCGAGATTACCACCACTGCCAGCGGCGACAAGTCCCAGACCCTGAGCTTCGTCGATGAGATTACGTACACACTTGCCGATCTCGCCAAGGGCACGGATCCCACGGGCCGCGGTGCAAGCAATACCTTTACTTATTACGTTCGCGAACAGCTGCCAACCACGCCGTTTACGAACTACACATACGACCAGTCGGTTTATCAGATTACGGTCAATGCGGTTGACGACTCTAACCACAAGATCAACATCTCTGCGACCTACAAGCAGATTCAGGATCGTGATGGCAAGCCAGTGACCACCGACACGCTCCACGACCTCACCAAGTCCATCCCCACCTTCACAAACACCTACTCCACTTCTTTGCCCCTTTCTGGTATGTCGGGCGTCACTCTGACGTACCTTGCCGGCGCGGCGGTGCTTTGCGCTGCTGCGGCCTGGATGCACATTCGTCGCAAGGCGAATGCGAAGGGAGGCGAGCGTCGTGAATAAGAAAGTTTGCTCCTTCCCGATCTTGTTTGCACTGCTTGCCCTCTTGATCGGTACCTGCGCGGTTGTGTTCCCCGCTTCCGCGCAGGCCGCGCCGACCTCGACCGGTTCCATCACGGTGAGCGGCACCGTGGCGAGCAGCTACGATGCCTGCCAGATCTTTAGCGCCAACGTCGTCGACGGCGACAACGACGCCAAGATCGCTACCGACCTCGCTTGGGCAAACGGCGCCGCGCGCGACGCCGTTCTGCCCGTGCTGCACAGCGCGGGCATGCCCAATTCCCAGACCACCGCGCAGGAAGCTGCCGAGTGGCTCAACGCCGATTCTCACCTTACGAGCGCGCTGAGCGCACAGCTCGCTCGTTCCCTCCAGAGCTCTGCCGCCGAGTCCGTGGCCCTTAACGCGGGCACGACGGCCGAGCTGCCCTGTGGCTACTGGCTCATCGTCGCCGACGACGACGCCATTTCCCAGAACGAGGCCGGCACCGCGCCGATCATGGCCCTGGTGGGCGGCAGCGCCGTCACCGTCAAGCCCAAGGCCGCGACCCCCAAGGTCGCCAAGCACGTGCTGGAGGACAGCACCGCCGCCTGGCAGAAGGCTGCCGACGCCACGGTCGCCGACGACCTGTACTGGCGCCTCTCGGCCACGGTTCCCGCGGGTCTTTCCGCCTATGACACCTACGCGGTGCAGTTCGTCGACACCCTGAGCGCGGGGCTCGACCCCTCCAAGGTGGCCGCGAGCATGCGCGTGTACGCGGCGGCGGGCGCGGACGGCGGCTTTGACGCCGTCTCGGCCGGCAGGGACGGCCGCGCCGGCACCAAGCCCGCGAAGGGCTGGACCGACATTACGGCCCAGTGCGCCACCAAAGTGGCGGCGGACGGCAAGACCTTCACCGTGCGCACCGGCGACCTGATCGCCGCGCTCGGCGGGGCCGACGCCTTCACCGCGGGCGCCCGCGTGGTCGCCGTGTACGACGCGCCGCTGGGGACCAACTGCAATCGAGGAGCTGCCAAGGGCAACCCCAACGAGGTCTACCTGCGCTACCCGCGCTCTCCCTTCGCCGACCAGTCCGGCGACGGCGGTTTCACACGCACGCCGAGCGATGACGCGTGCGCCTACACCTGGGATCTCGCGCTCACCAAGCGCGGCAGCGACGGCGACAAGCCGCTGCCCGGGGCGGTCCTGAGCATCACCGACGACCGCGGCCGCACGCTGTCGGCCGACGGCACGTGGGACGCGGAGGGCAAAGCCACCGTCACCACGGGCGAGGACGGCCGCGTGACCATCTCGGGCGTGGACTCGGGCAAGCTGGAGGTCCGCGAGCTCAAAGCGCCCAAGGGCTACACCGCCTTCGAGGGCACGCGCTCCGTGACAGTCAAGGCCGAGGGCCTGGACGTCGACCAGGTGGCCGCCGCCAAGCCCAAGCTCACCATCACGGCTGAGTCGCCCCTGCGCGCCGACAGCGCGGACGGGTCGACGGGCAGCCTGGAGGCGTCGCTCATCAACACGCCCACCGGCACACCCCCTAGCACTATCACCGGAGGCTTCATGCCCTCGACAGGCGATATGGCAATGTACGCCGCGGCCGCCGCAGCGGTCGCCGGAGCCGCACTCCTCGTGGTCGCGCTCCTGATCAAGCGGGGAGGCGGCAACCATGCAGAGTAGCCAATGGCCCCACAGAGAGCGGGGCGAGACATAACCAAGCAGATGCTTAGACACAGACAGATGGTTTTAGATCAAATGGACTTCAAGCAGAAAGCAGAGGAAAAGAAGATGAGTATGAGCAAGAACATCGCCCGCCTTGCAGTAACGGCGGGGCTCACGGCAGCGCTGAGCTTTGGTGGGGTCATGGCCCCGGTGACCATGGCGTTTGCTGATGGTGCGGCGACTACGACCAATAGCATCACGATCAATAAGTTTAATAACAACGGTAATGAAAACGGTAATGTGCAGTACAAGGCCTACCGGATTTTCAAGGCCGATGTTGTAGACGGAAAAGACGGATCGGGCAAGGTCGTTTCGAACATTAATTGGGCGAGCACTGAGGCACAGAATGCGGTCTTGGGCTATCTTTCAGGTGTACCTAAATCTGGTATTAGCCTTAATTCTTCAGCACAAGAGGCTGCTGAGTATCTGATCAGTCATTCAGATGGCACTGACAAGATGACCCCCATTGAAAACAACAATCTGTTCAACGGGTTGGCAAAGAAGGTCGTGGAGAGCGTACCGCAGACGGGTAGTTCCTTTGTCGCTGGCGATGTTTTTACGCCCCAGGACGAAAACCACAATGCCCTGCAAGGCTACTACCTCTTTGTGACTGATGGAAGTACCTTGGGCACCGAAGAGAAGCCAGAGAAGAATACTGGCACTTCGCCGATCTTCGCTGTTGTCGGCGACGCTCTCGTGACCGTTAACGAGAAGACCAGCATTCCCACGGTTGTGAAGAAAGTCAAAAACGACGACGGCAGCGATTGGGCCGACAAGGCCGACTCGCAGATGGGCCAGAAAGTTAAATATAAGCTGACTGGTTCCGTTGCCAGCAATATCGCTACGTTCGATACTTACTATTATGAGTTCAGCGATAAGCTTTCTGACGGTCTGACGGCAGATGGCAGCAGCGTCGTTGTTAAAATCGGTAATACGACCCTTTCACCTAACACGACTCCTGGTGCCAATACCGGTTACGATGTTTCGATTGATAATGCAACTAACACGTTGACCGTAAAGTTTGCCGACCTCAAGGCTGCTGCGAAGCAGGTCAACGCGACGCTCGACGGTAGCTCCAATGTCGTCGTCACTTACACTGCTCAGCTCGATTCTGCGAAGGCTGAGAAAGTCGTTGTTGGTGGCGCGGGTAACGAGAACACCGTCAAACTCATTTATTCCAACAACCCCATGGGCGATGGTAAGGGCGAGTCCGTGCCGGACACCGTCCGCGACTACACCTACGCGCTCAAGCTTGTCAAGGAGGACTCTGCCGACGAGAACACCAAGCTTGACGGCGTGAAGTTTACCATCCAAGCAACAGATCCTGACGATACTAGCTCTAAAGACATGTATGTCAACGACGAGGGCATTCTTGTCGCTAATCCTGTTGAGCTCGAAACTAAAAATGGCGGCATAATCGAGGTTAAGGGCCTCGATGCTGGTACCTATACCGTCAAAGAGACCCATACCCTCGGCGGCTACAATACGCTGCCCGACTTCACCTTTAAGATCTCGACTGTAAAGGCAGACGGCACCGACAGCCTCAAACAGCCCGAAGGAGATAATACCCTGTCTGTTTCTGTTATTAAGTCGAATGTCGACCTTGTTAAAGAACCTAGCGTTAAAAACGGCACCGTTACCCTTACCATCCAGAACAAGAAGGGCTCTGGCCTCCCGCTGACCGGTCTTAACGGTGTGACCTTCACTTGGATCGCTGGTGGCGCGGTGCTGTGCATCGGCGTAGCGCACCTCATCCGCAGCCGTAAGCAGGCTGAGGAGTCCGAGCAGGAGTAACGCTCACTCACCCATCCCTTTGGCAGGTGGGATGTGATGGCCATGAGACTTGCGGACACTTTTCTCGTCCATCGACGTTCTAGCTTTGCCATTCTATTTTCGGGGCAGACTCCGCGTTGGAGTTTGCCCCGTTCTTTTTGGACAACACAGGCAGCCTCTACCGTCCGATGCGGACTCATCCATCATCGCGTTTCTTGACTCGTATGAGGTTCGGTTTAAGGTCCGTAGGCGCACGCGCGGTGCGGACGGTAGAAGGCATTTGCGCCGCAACAAGCGCAAATAAGAATGCCCGGGGGTCGGATCCCGGGCATTTAACAAAACCAGAAAACTAGGCCGCCCGCGCTCACGTTCATTTACGCGGGGTGCGTCGTTTCCTAGAGACATTGTATCCTGAATCGCTTCGCCGATTCGGGACTTTTTGAAAACTCAAATACGGGCCTCTACCTGACCGGGCAATGCCGCCAGGCTCCGCTGCTCAAAGTGTCGTGTGTGTAACCATCGAACAAATGTTTGCAAATATTGCGTTTACCAGGCGTGGGTGCACGTGCTCGCAGTAAAATACCCTTGCGACGCATCCCGTGCGCGGGCGGCCGACGACTCGATCGGAGGTCCCCAAATGCTGAAATTCCTTAACGTGCTCGCTGCCCTCGCGGCGGTGGGCTCGTTCGTCATCGCGTTTTTTGACTCGTATGAGGTTCGGTTTAAGGTCCGTAGGCGCACGCGCGGTGCGGACGGTAGAAGGCATTTGCGCCGCAACAAGCGCAAATAAGAATGCCCGGGGTTAGAGGCCCGGGCATTTAACAACACCGGAAACTGGTCGCCCGCGCTTTCGATCATTTACGCGGGATGCGTCGTTTCCTGTAGCTATTGTATCCCGAATCACTCTGTCGATTCGGGACATTTTGAAAACTCAAATACGGGCCTATGCCTGACCGGGCAATGCCGCCAGGCTCCGCTGCTCAAAGTATCGTGTGTGTAACCATCGAACAAATGTTTGCAAATATTGCGTTTGCCAGCCGTGGGTGCATACGCTCGCAGTAAAATGGCGTTGCGACGCATCCCGTGCGCGGGCGGCCGACGACTCGATCGGAGGTCCCCAAATGCTGAAATTCCTTAACGTGCTCGCTGCCCTCGCGGCGGTGGGCTCGTTCGTCATCGCGTTTTTTGACTCGTATGAGGTTCGGTTTAAGGTCCGTAGGCGCACGCGCGGTGCGGACGGTTCTCGGCGTTTGCGCCGCAAGCGCAAATAAGAACGGCCGGGGTTGCAGCCCGGCCGTTTAACACGTTAGAAAACTAGGCCGCCCGCGCTCCTTAACACTTACGCGGGATGCGTCGTTTTCTACAGACATTCTATCCCGAATCGCCCCGCCGATTCGGGATATTCTAAAAACGCAAATATGAGCCCATGCCCGCGCCGCGCAATACTGTCTAGCTGCGTTGCGCGTCATATGAGCTCGCAATTCGGCTATTATTTGTTTAGACAACTTGAGCTGTAAAGGAGTGATCGGCGATGGCGCAGGGTGCCAAACACATGAAGAGCGATAACGCCGCGGCCAGCGGCGGCTCAAGCCCACAGCCCAAGCCCAAGGGTGGTAAGCGTCGTCGCAAACGGCTGCCGCGTTGGGCCGACCGGCTCATCACCATCGTTATCATCCTTATTGGTGTGGGCCTTATGACCTGGCCGTGGATTTTGGACCGGCTCGAGGCCTCGGGCGTGTTCAACCAGATCAGCACCGTGTCCAGCACCGTGGACGCGCTTTCCGAAGAGGAGCGCGAGCGCATTCTGCTGCAGGCGCGCTCCTTTAACGAGCAGCTTGCCGGCGAGGCCACCGAACTTCCCGCCGACCAGATCGAGCCCTACGACCAGCAGCTTATCTTTGACCGCGACCCCATGATGAGTTGGGTCGAGATCCCCTCCATCGACGTGAGCATGCCCATCTACCACGGCACGAGCGAGGAAGTCCTTATGGCGGGCGTCGGCCACCTGGAGGGCACGAGCCTGCCGGTGGGCGGCAGCTCGACGCATTGCGTGCTCACCGCGCACTCGGGCATGCGCAACCTGAGCATGTTCGACGACATTCATTCGCTGGAGCCCGGTGACCTGGTGCTGCTGCACACCATGAACAAGACGCTCGCCTACAAGATGGTGGACTCCGAAGTCGTGCTGCCCGAGGAGATGGAGTCGCTGACCATCGAACCCGGCGCCGACAAGGTGACGCTCGTCACCTGCACGCCCTACGGCGTGAACGACCATCGCCTGCTGGTGCATTGCGTGCGCACCAAGTACAGCAAGAAGGACGTCGACAAGCAAAAGTCGCTCGCCGGTCGCCACTGGGGCAAGCGCGAATTCGCCGTGCTCATCGTGGTCGTGGCCATCCTGCTGTTGCTGCTGGACATCGTCATCCACGCGGTCCGTAAACGCCGCAAGGCCAAGGCCTCGGCATAGCCATCGTTCAGAACCACCACAATGGGGACAGGCACCTTTGTGGTGGCCCGAGGGCTTCCAAACCGTCCCAACATTCGATGAAAATCGCGATTTTGCCGAAAAACGTCGAATGTTGTGATGGTTTTTGTTGTGGGCGGGACGGTTTTCGCCGCAGGTCCGCCGGGTCGCGCCCTGCCAACCCGCCGTCCTCGTTACGTTTTCGCTGCATTTGGGTAAAGCGCCTGCTCCAAGCCGGCGTTGCCCTGTATACTAGAGCGGTTTAACTGTTATGCGGAAGGGAGCGCCTATGGCACTCAGCGAGAAAGACGTGCGCGGCATCGCCGAGTACGCAAAGATCGCACTGACCGATGACGAGCTCACCCAGATGACGTCGTACATGAACGATGCCGTCCAGATGCTCGAGCCCGTCTTGCAATATGACTTGCCCGACGTGGAGCCCACGTTCCATCCCATCGGAAGCCTGTCCAACGTGATGGGCGATGACCTGCGCGAGCCCGAGCGCGACCTGCCGCTCGACGTTGCGCTGGAAAACGCCGGCAGCGCGCGCGACCGCTACTTCCGCGTGCCGTCCATTTTGGGAGAGGGGGAGAGCGAGTAATGGCGCAGAGCTTCGATTCCCTTACCGCCGCCCAGATCGCCGCGGGCGTTGCCGCCGGCGACTTTACCGCTACCGAGGTGGCCCAGGCCTCCCTTGCCGCCATCGAGGCGCGCGAGGGCGGGGTCCAGGCATTCCTGCAGGTGTCGCCCGAGCTCGCGCTCGAGGCCGCCGCGCGCGTGGATGCGGGCCGTGCCGCTGGAAAGCCGCTACCCCCGCTCGCGGGCGTGCCGCTGGCCATCAAGGACAACATGAACCTCGTGGGCACGCGTACCACCTGCGCTTCCCGCATGCTCGGGGATTACCAGAGCGTCTACACCGCCACCTGCGTCCAGCGCATGCTCGATGCTGGCTGCCTGCCCATGGGCAAGGCCAACATGGACGAGTTCGCCTTCGGTAGCTCTACCGAGAGCTCGGCGTTCCACCGCACCAACAACCCCTGGGATACCGAGCGCGTGCCCGGCGGCTCCTCGGGCGGCTCAGCTGCGGCCGTCGCCGCGGGCGAGGTCGCGCTCTCGCTGGGCTCGGACACCGGCGGTTCCATTCGCCAGCCGGCGTCGCTGTGCGGCGTGGTGGGATTTAAGCCCACGTATGGCGCCGTGAGCCGTTACGGCGTGGTTGCCTTTGGCTCGTCGCTCGACCAGGTCGGTCCCTTTGGCCGCACGGTCGAGGACGTCGCGCTGGCCATGAACGCGCTTACCGGCGCGGGCCACGATCCGTACGACTGCACCAGCCAGGACTGCGCCGTCGACTTTACCGAGCACCTCAACGACAGCATCGAGGGCAAGCGCGTGGGTATCATCCCCGCGTTTATGGAGGCCGAGGGCCTGACGCCCGAGGTCAAGGCCGCTGTTCAGCGCGCCGCCCAGGAGCTGCAGAACCAGGGCGCCGAGCTGGTCGAGGTTGACCTGCCGCACCTGGACGCCGCCATTGCCGCCTACTACGTCATCGGCCCGGCCGAGGCGTTCTCCAACCTGGCCCGCTTCGACGGCATTCGCTACGGCTACCAGGAGGAAGGCTGCGCCAACCTGTCCGACCAGAGCTCGCTCTCGCGCGCCCACGGCTTTGGTGCCGAGGCCAAGCGCCGTCAGATGCTCGGCGCCTACCTGCTGAGCTCGGGCGTATACGACAAGTACTACTACGCCGCGCAGAAGGCCCGCACGCTTATCACGCAGGACTACGACGCCGCATATGCCAAAGTGGACACGATCCTCATGCCCGCCTCGCCGCGCACGGCCTTTAAGTTTGGCGAGATCAGCGACCCCACGCAGATGTACCTCTCCGACCTGTACACCATTTCGCTCAACATTTGCGGCAACGGTGGCATCTCGGTGCCGCTAGGCCTGGGCGAGGACAGCAAGCTGCCTGTTTCTGCTCAGCTGGTGGGACCTGCCTTTAAGGACCGTCAGCTGCTCACGTTTGCCCGCGCCCTGGAGCGCGGCTTTGCCGATGCCGCCACGGGTGCGCCCGCGCTTTCCGTCGCGCCCGATTTTGCCGGGAAGGGAGGCGAGCTGTAATGAAGGAGCTTTCCGAGGTCCTGCAGGATTGGGAGGCCGTGATCGGCCTGGAGATCCACACCGAGCTCACCGCACTCGACACCAAGATGTTCTGCAACTGCAAGCTCAGCCACGATGACGAGCCCAACGCCAACGTGTGCCCGGTGTGCCTGGGCCTGCCCGGTGCCCTGCCGGTGCCCAACAAGCGCGCCATCGAGAGCATCGTCAAGGCGGGTCTGGCCACCAACTGCGAGATCCAGCGCCACTCGATGTTCTACCGCAAGCACTATTTCTATCCCGATATGGCCAAGAACTTCCAGACCACGCAGGGCCCGGTCGCCTTTGCCATGTACGGTCACCTGGATCTGGACGTGACCGGTCGCGGTGCCGCCGAGCGCCCCGACTGCGCGTTTGGCGAGGCCGAGGCTCAGAGCCTGGCGAGCGCTTCGGCCAACGCCGAGGGCCTGTCCACGTCCATGTCCTCGACCATGCGCGAGGGCAACCAGCGCGCCGGTCACCTTGCCAGCTACGACGCGTCCAACCTGCAGATGCCCGAGCGCCGCGAGGACGGCTCCTACACGGTGCCCATCCGCATTCTGCGCATCCATATGGAGGAGGACGCCGCCAAGATGGTGCACGTGGGCGGTGCCGAGGGCCGTATTACCGCTGCGGCCGAGTCGCTCGTCGACTACAACCGCTGCGGCACGCCTTTGATTGAGCTCGTCACCGAGCCCGACCTGCGTACGCCCGAGGAAGCGCGCCTGTTTATGGAGAAGCTCCGCCGCATCTTTGTGACGCTGGGCATTTCGGACTGCTCCATGGAGAAGGGTTCCATGCGCTGCGACGGCAACGTGTCGCTGCGCCGCCGCGGTGAGACCAAGCTGGGCACCAAGACCGAGCTCAAGAACCTCAACTCGTTTAAGAGCCTGCACGATGGCCTTGCCTACGAGATCTGCCGCCAGGCCGAGGTGCTCGAGGAGGGCGGCATCATCTATCAGGAGACCCGCCACTGGGAGCCCAGCCGCAAGCGTACCGTGGTCATGCGTGTGAAGGAGACGGCCGACGACTATCGCCTGTTCCCCGATCCCGACCTGGCTCCGTTCGACCTGGATGACGAGTTTATCGACCGTTGCCGTGGCGAGATTCCCGAGCTGCCCGATGCCAAGCGCGCCCGCTTTGAGGCCGACTTTGGCATTAAGGCAGCCGATGCCGAGCAGATCGCCGGCGATCCCGAGTTTGCCGAGTTCTTTGAGGCAGCCGCTACCGGTATGGCCGGCAAGGAAGCTCAGACGGTCGCAAACCTGCTGGTCAACGAGATGATCGCCTACCTTAAGGGTGCGGGCGTGTCGCTTGCCGAGTCCGGCATTGCGCCGGCTCAGGTGGCTGCCCTTGCCAAGCTGTTGGCGACCGATGCCATCAGCTCCAACCAGGCGCACGAGGTCTTTGAGGCCATGGCCCAGACCGGCGACGATCCCAACAAGATCGTCGACGAGCGCGGTATGCGTCAGGTGAGCGATACCGGTGCGCTGCAGCCGATCGTGGACGAGGTACTGGCAAACTGTGCCGAGCAGGCGCAGCAGTATCGCGACGGCAACCAGAAGGTCATCGGCTTTTTGGTTGGCCAGTGCATGAAGGCGAGCCGCGGCAAGGGCAACCCGAAGCTCTTCAACGAGTTGCTGAGAACGTCGCTCTCGTAGCCGCGAGGCCGGGGAAGCCCCGAGTCGCCGGGGTATTTCCTCCAAATTTCAAACAGTCCTATGCAAGACGAAGGCCACATTTAGTGGCCTTCTTTGCATGCGGAACTCATTTGGAGCAAACACCCCGGCGACTCGGGGCTTCCCCGGCCAGACGACTCGGCCGTTCGGGTCAGGTGGGGCTGAATGGAATAGAGTGAATGGGCGCGCTGTTGGCACGCCCATTGTTTTGAAGGGAGCTCATTTTGAGCAAGCACCCGCCCTGCCGGGGCTCCCGGGTTCCGTGACGACTCGGCCGTTCGGGTCAGGTGGACTGAATTGAATTTGGTGAATGAGGGCGCCGTTGGCGTCCTCATTTTTGTGCGGGTGACAAAGAGATTGTCCCTTGGCCACATTTCGCCCTAAGATTTCCAAAAAGTTAACCGTTGTTGACCTTAATAGTTAGATAAACTAAACTATTTTCCAAAAGTGTGCTCGAGCAAACTTATTTACTCGGGTGCTAAGGCACCGTGCCGCAGTTGTTGCGGAAAAGGGAGAGACATCATGAAGAAGTCCACGTTCAACACCCTGCTTGTCGGTGGCGGTTTTCTGCTTGGCACGGCCGGCATCAAGCTGCTTACCAGCGCTCCGGTAAAGAATGCCTGCGTGCAGGGTATCGCGTGCGGCATGCGCATCAAGAACGGCTACCAGGACATGGTTGAGCAGGCCAAGGCCGAGGTCGACGACATGGTTGCCGAGGCGGCCTACATCACCCAGAGCGAGGCCGCTGCTGACGAGGCAGCCGAGTAACGCTCCCAGGCACAAACTATGAGATTCTCGATTATTAGCGAGATCCCCGGCAGGACCCGTCTTCAATTGGCGGGTCCTGTGCCAGAGAGCGATCTCGATGCACTTCTTAAGCTTGGCGGCGACATCGATGGCGTGCACAAGGTGCGCGTGTATGGCCGCATTGGCCAGATGGCGCTGGAGTACGACGAGCCGCGCCGCGCAAGCGTGCTCGACGCCCTAGGCGCACTCGATGCTCAAGCTATCGCCGATGCCAAGTCGGGCTACGTGATGCAACTCGAGCCACGCAAGCACAAGCTCGTCATGGATCTTGCCACACTTATCGGCGCCCACTACGCGCGCCGCTGGTTCTTGCCTACGCCGCTGCGTGCGGTGTTTGTCGTGGCCGGTTACATGGCATTTTTGCGCGCTGCCCTTCATGAGCTGGCGCAGCCACGCCTGACCGTTCCTGTGCTCGACGCTTCGGCCATCGGCATTTCGTTCGTCAAGCGTGATGTCGACACCGCGGGGCAGACGATGTTCCTGCTCAACGTGGGCGAGCTGCTCGAGGACTACACCCGCGCCATGAGCGAAAACGAGCTCATCAACTCGCTGCTCGATGTGCCCGACAAAGCGCAAAAGGTCGTCGGCGACACCGAGGTGAGCGTTGCCGCTACCGAGCTTGAACCCGGCGATTTGGTCGCCGTGCGCACCGGCATGTCCATTTGCATCGACGGTGTTGTCGAGCAGGGGAGCGCTATGGTCAACCAGGCGACCCTGACCGGCGAGCCGTTGGCCGTCGAGCGCAGCGTGGGCGACGACGTGTTCGCCGGCACCGTCGTGGAAGACGGCAGCATCTTGGTGCGTGTGCGCGCCAATACGGCGCAAACCAAACTGCGCTCAATCGTCTCGCTCGTGCAGACGGCCGACTCGCTCAAGTCCGAGGGCCAGTCGCATATGGAGGACCTCGCCAACAAGATCGTCCCGTGGAACTTCCTGCTTGCGGGCCTGGTCGCGCTCACTACGCGCAGCCTTATCAAGACCTCGGCGGCGCTGATGGTCGACTACTCGTGCGCGCTCAAGCTCACGGGTTCCGTTGCCGTCATGACTGCCATGAGCGACGCCGCTAAGATGGGCGTCATGGTCAAGGGCGCAAAGTACTTTGAGTCGTTTGCCAAGGCCGACACCATTGTGTTTGATAAGACCGGCACGCTCACCGAGGCGCAGCCGCGTCTTGCCTGTGTACTCACCACCGACGGCTGGAGCGAGGACGAGATCCTGCGCCTTTCCGCTTGCTTGGAGGAGCATTTCCCGCATCCGGTGGCGCGTGCCGTGGTCAATGCGGCACGTGAGCGCGGGCTCGAGCACCGCGAACGCCATGCTGCCGTCGAGTACATCGTGGCGCACGGCATCGCTTCGTCCATCGAAGGGCGTCGCGCCATCATCGGTTCAGCGCACTTTGTATTCGAGGACGAGAGCGCGCAGCTCGATTCCGACATCAAGGAGCAAATCGAGTCCCAGATGCAGGGCCTGTCGCCGCTGTATCTGGCGGTCGATGGTACGGTCGTGGGCGTGCTCGGCATCGAGGACCCGCTTAAGCTCGGGGTCCGCGAGGCCATCGCCGACTTGCACGCGTTGGGCGTTAAACACGTGGTCATGCTCACGGGCGACTCCGAGCGCACGGCCGAGCGCATTGCTCGCGAGGCAGGTGTCGACGAGTTTAAGGCTGAGCTGCTGCCCGAGGACAAGTACGCCTATGTGGAGCGCATTAAGGGTGAGGGGCGCCACGTTGCCATGGTGGGCGACGGCGTCAACGATTCGCCGGCACTCGGTTTGGCCGACGTGGGGCTGGCAATGGGTGGCGGAAGCGACATCGCCAAGGAGGTCGCCGATATCATCCTGACCGACACGGATCTGGCCGCGATCGTGCGTTTGCGCCGCATGAGCCAGGGCCTCATTGATCGTCTGACGAGCTCCTACTCTAAGGTGATGCTCACCAACTCGGCGCTGTTGGCATTGGGTATTACCGGCGCGATTACCCCGCAGACGTCGTCACTGCTGCACAACGGCTCGACGATTGCCTACAGTCTGAGCAACGCGAAGGCGTACCTGCGTTAGCGTTTTCGATTGAGTAAATGGCCTGCACCCTGGCGGCGCCGCAGCCGCCAGGGTGCAGGCCTTCTTTTGTTTGACGAGATGTTAGCTCGGATATATGCTCGTGCTAGCAGAGCTAGCAAATGCTGAAGGTGAGGTTGAGATGGCTACCGTTGGCAGCATGGCGCAGGTGAATGTTCGCGTAGATCGCTCGGTTAAAGAGCGCGCCGAGGAAGCGCTGCGGCTTTCGGGCGGGTCACTGCCCGAGCTCATCAAAAAGGTGGTGGCCAAGGTCGCGCAGGGCGGCGGGCAGTGCGAGGAAGTGCTTGCGGCCGTCGACGACCGGCGGCAGACCGTCGCGCCCGATACTCCGTTCGCCGCATCATGGGCGGCGGCAGATCAGCTTTACGCGGACCTGGGTATCGATACGTCGCCCGTATCCGACGATCGCGATTGGGACACAATCTATTCCGACGCCATGGATGAGCATTATCGCCAAAAGGGGATGATCCAGTGAGCGGGGCTCCCCTCAAAATAATGGTGGATGCCAACGTATGGGTTGATTCGTTTTGCGTCGACCATGCCGAGTCGCTTGCCGCGCGTGCGTTTATTGGGCAGGCGACGGAGACGGGAGCGTTGCTGTTCTTTCCGGTGCATATCGCTAAGGACGTGCTGCACGTTGTCCAACACGAGCTCAAGCGTAGCGTTCTTGCCAGCGGGGGAGCGCTCGACGAGGCGTCTGCCCGCGCGATTGGCGATGCGGCGCTGGCGTTTGTTCGGAACATGACCGAAAACGCCACGGCCGTGGGTGCAGATGCGTCGGATCTTTGGCTGGCCGACAAATATCTGACGCTCCATCGCGATTACGAGGACAACTTGGTACTCGCCGCATGCAAACGCGCGCAGGTCGATTACTTGGTGACCAACGATCGCAAACTGCTCGAACATGCCGATCTTGCAGCAAAGACCCCGCGCCAAATGATGCCGATTCTTGCTTTGGCCGAACGCGGCGGCGCGGCTATCGGTTGACGCGAACTGTTTGCGGGCCTCTTGGACGACGATGCGCCAAGGGGCCCGCGCCTGCTATTTACAAAAGCTCGGCCTTGATGGCGGGACTTTCTGCGAGCTGCTCGGCTGCCTTTTCGTCGGAGCTGTCGAGTGCTGCCAGGCTGCGGTAGACCCACTCGTTGACCTGGGTGTTCTTAACGCCTGCGGTCTGCATAAGGGCGCCTACCTCGCGGATTGCTGCGAGCAGATCGGCTTTGGGACCCGCGAGCTCGACCTCGATGCCGTGGTAGGCGGCCACGCCGCGGTTCTCACTCACGTGGTCGATAAAGCCCTCGACGGTCTCAAGCTGCTGGGCGAGAACTGCATCATCGTCAGCGTCCAGCGCGACGAGTGCGTTCGATACCGTGAGGGCGGGATGTCCGCAGGGGACAAAGCCTTCGATGACATCCATAGCTTCGGTAATGGTTGAGCCCAGGCCTGCGAGGGCATTGACGAGTTGCTGCTTGGTATCCATAACGGTCCTTTCGACGGGTTAATTTTGCTTGGCGAAAATATACGTGACGCGATCGGTAACAAAAGTGCGAAGTGCGGCGCACATTGGGGTCTTCACAGCTCGTGCATAGAACAGCTGTCCGCTTTCAGAACGTGGTAAGATAACACTCCACAAGCGGGGCTCGCCCCGCATGTTCCTTGAAAAGTCGACGGTTATCGGGTGTTTGCAGGCCCGATACCATCCAGACTTTCCCGACATTCGGGGGCGACTGGTTTCGACACGATAGCTCTGAGAGAGGAAGCAAGCCGAGGTCTCCTCGCCTCGTTAAACAGGGGTACCGTCAAATTGAATTGACAACAACTCTTCTTTTGAGCCTATGGCTCTCGCTGCTTAATTTATAGCGGCGCGTCAACCCGGTGATTTCCCCGACACCGGCGCGACGTCATTTTAGGGGAATGCTCCTGCGCACGTAATCGGTATGGTGCAGGCTAAGACCGAACCGGTTAGGACGCCGCGAGCGTGTCGCTGCGCGCAAAGCGTCCGAGACTAAACCAGCGACTGAGCTTGGAGATGCCAATCAGGGGGCTTTCGTGGACCGGAGTTCGATTCTCCGCGCCTCCACCAAAAGTTACAAGCAGGTAGAGAAGTGCCTCTACCTGCTTTTTTATTACTTAAAGATACCGCGGAGAATCGAACTCTATGCAGGGCGCGAGCGTTAAGCAAACGCGAAGCGTTTGTAGCGAGCGGGCGAGGACGCCGGCAGGCGGCCGAAGCCGGTGCGTATTTGCGAAGCAAATACGCGGATTCTCCGCGCAAAGCCTCAACCCTATATAGATGCGATGTTATCGAATCTCAGCCCGCCATGCGCCGCATCAACGGAACCCCAAGCCCGCGGAGAATCGAACTCTGCTCCAAAACCCATGCGCCCTCCATCCCAAAACTGGGTAGAAGAAAGCCAAAACGCAATCGCAGGAGGTCAATATGACTGCAGAAGATAAGGCAAAGAACGCCGGCAAGGTCGCGCTCGTCTTGGAGGGCGGCAGTTTTCGCGGGCAGTTTACCGCCGGCGTGCTCGACGTTCTCATGGAGGCTGGCATCGAGATCCCGGCGGTGTACGGCGTATCGGCCGGCGCCCTCAACGGCGTCAACTACAAGTCGCACCAGATCGGCCGCACCAACCGAGTCAATTTGACCTTCTGCAACGACAGCCGCTACATGGGCGCCGCGTCGCTTGCGTCCACGGGCTCCATCGTGGGCTACGACTTTATCTTCAACGACGTCCAGGACCGCCTGGATCCCTTTGACAACGAGACGTTCGACGCCAGCCCCATCGAGATGTATGCCGTCGCGACGGACATGCTCTTTGGAACCGCTGCGTACCTGCCGGTCGTAAACGCCGTGCTCGATCTCGACGCCGTGCGCGCTTCGACTTCGTTACCGCTGGTGACGCCGCCGGTCGAGATTGACGGCCACAAGTACGTCGACGGCGGCGTGGCCGATTCGGTTCCTATCGAGCACGTGCTCGAGGAGGCGGGCTTCGACCGTGCGGTCGTCATCGTCACCCAGGACCGCTCGTATGAGAAAAAGCCCTACGAGTTTTTGCCTGCCGCGCGTGCGCGTTATGCCGACTACCCCTATCTGCTCGAGGCTATCGAGACGCGCCACGACCGTTACAACATCCAGCGCATGCACCTGTGGAAGTATGAGCGCGAGGGCCGTGCGCTGGTCGTCGCTCCGCAAAAGCCGGTCGAGGTCGGCCATGTCGAACACGATCCAGCAAAGCTGCTCGATCTGTATATTCAGGGTCGCCAGGAGGCAAAGCGCTTGCTCGCGGAAATCCAGGAGTTCGTCGAGCGCTAGCGCCGCAACACTGCGGCCCATGGACGACATGTGCAGAAACTCTGGTCGGAGCCAAAATACCTGTTGACTCGGACGGCGAGCGGGGTAATATGGACGGGTTACTTGCAGAGCCCCGTGAATCTCTGTAACAACACGTACTGTACATGGAGGAGTCTAAGTGATTTCGAAATCGACTCACTACGCCAAGCAGGGCGAGGTCCAGCGCAACTGGGTTCTCGTCGACGCCGATGGTGCTGTCCTGGGCCGTCTTGCCACCCAGATCGCAATGATCCTGCGCGGTAAGAACAAGCCCCAGTTCACGCCCAACAGCGACTGCGGCGACTTCGTTGTCGTCATCAACGCCGATAAGGTCCAGCTTACCGGTAACAAGGCCGACACGAAGACCTATTATCGCCACAGCGGCTACAACGGCGGCCTCAAGGCTGAGAGCTTCCGCCAGGCTATGGAGAAGCACCCGGAGAAGGTCATCGAGCGCGCCGTTCGCGGCATGCTGCCCAAGACCACCCTCGGCCGTGCCCAGATGACCAAGCTTAAGGTCTACGCTGGTGCCGAGCATCCGCACGCTGCCCAGAACCCCACGAAGATTGAGCTGGAGGCTTAAAGATGGCTGAGAACACCGTTGTCTACCAGGGTACCGGCCGTCGTAAGAACGCCGTCGCCCGCGTCCGTCTCGTCCCCGGCACCGGCAAGGTGACTGTCAACAAGCGTGACGCCGAGCAGTATTTCGGCCGTCATCAGCTCGTTGAGAACGCCCTTGCTCCCTTCAAGGTGACCGACACCGCCGGTCAGTTCGACGTTATCGCTCTGTGCGATGGCGGCGGCATCTCCGGTCAGTCCGGCGCTCTGCGCCTGGGCATCGCTCGCGCTCTTCTGAACGCTGGCGACTACCGTGCTGACCTCAAGAAGGCCGGTTTCCTTACGCGCGATGCTCGCGTGGTCGAGCGCAAGAAGTACGGCCTCAAGAAGGCCCGCCGCGCTCCCCAGTTCTCCAAGCGCTAAGGTTTTATCTCCTTTCGAGATACAATGTACAAGCGGGGCCTGCCGATTCCTCGGCGGGTCCCGCTTTCTTTTTCGACTAGGGTAGGCGGTTGCATATCGCCTGCTAGGGAAGGAGCGATCCTATGCCCCAGAACATCTTCGGTACCGACGGCGTCCGTGGCGTCGCCAATGCCGACCTCTCGTGCGACCTCGCGTTTCGCCTGGGCCGCGCGGCGACCAAGTTTCTTGGTCCGGACATCTGCATCGGTCGCGACACGCGTCTTTCGGGCACCATGCTCGAGAGCGCTTTGACCGCCGGCATCATGGCCGAGGGCGGCCGTCCGCACTGCTGCGGCGTCATCCCCACGCCTGCCGTGGCGCTGCTCACCGTTCAAAACGAGCTCGACGGCGGCATCGTCATCTCCGCTTCGCATAATCCGCCGGAGTTCAACGGCATCAAGTTCTTTAGCCGCAAGGGTATGAAGCTTCCCGACGCGGTCGAGGAAGAGATCAGCGCCTGGGTCATGTCCGAGGAAGCCATGGCTGCCGACACGCTGCCGACCGGTGCCGGCGTGGGCCACATCATCAAGATGAAGGACGCTCGCAAGGCATACGTCGACCACGCCATCGATACGCTTGATGGCCTGAGGCTCGATGGCCTAGTCGTTGCCGTCGACTGCGGCCATGGCGCTTCTTGCCAGACCACGCCTGCCGCGCTGCAGCGCCTGGGCGCCACGGTCCATGCCATCAACACCGATTACTGTGGCACCGACATTAACGTCGAGTGCGGCTCCACTCACCTCGAGCCCCTGCGCGAGCTCGTGCTGCGCACCCACGCCGATATCGGCCTGGCCCACGACGGCGACGCCGATCGCGTGCTGTTCGTGGACGGCGAGGGCAATGAGATCGACGGTGACTACATCCTGGCTATCTGCGGTTCCGACCTGGCCGCTCGCGGCAAGCTCGCCAACTCCGAGATCGTCTCGACCGTCATGTGCAACCTGGGCTTCTCCATCGCTATGAAGGAGCAGGGCTTCGAAATGGTTCAGACCGCCGTGGGCGATCGCTACGTTTTGGAGCGCATGCTTGCGGACGGCGCCGTCATCGGCGGCGAGCAGTCCGGCCACATCATCTTCCTGGAGCATAACACCACCGGTGACGGCCTGGTGACGGCTCTGCAGCTGCTGGCCGTGCTCAAGCGCACCGGTCGTACCCTCACCGATCTTGCCGGCATCATGAAGAAGTACCCGCAGGTACTCGTCAACGTGCATTCGGACAACAAGGCCGGCCTGGACGATTGCCAGCCCATCTGGGATGCTGTCGCTGCTGCCGAGAAGGAGCTTGACGGCCGCGGCCGCATTCTGGTGCGCCCGAGTGGTACCGAGCCGCTGGTCCGCGTGATGGCCGAGGCCGAGACGCACGAGCTGACCCAGCGCGTTGTTGACGACATCGTCGAGGTTGTCAAGCGCGAACTTCCCTAATGGTCAAAAACGGGTGCCAAGTGGTAAACTGTTAAAACTATTTTGATTGATTGGTATGTCCGAGGGGGAGCATGTTCACTAAAGTCCTAAGGTCTTTTGGTATGCGTGGTCGAGTCCTTACGCTGGATGCTCCCATCTCGGGCGACGTCATTCCGTTGTCCGAGGTCAATGATCAGACATTTGCCACCGGCCTTTTGGGCCAGGGCGTGGCGATTCAGCCTACTGGCACGCGTGTGATTGCGCCGGCAGACGCCAAGGTCGAGGCCATTTTTCCCACGGGGCACGCCGTTGCGCTCAACACGGTCGATGGCCTAGACGTGCTCATCCACGTTGGTTTGGACACTGTTCAACTTGAGGGCAAGCATTTTAGCGTGCATGCACAGGTGGGCGATGTCGTCCACAAGGGCGACGTGCTCATCGAGTTCGATCGCGAGGCAATCGCGGCCGAAGGCTACGATGTGACGGTTCCCATTTTGGTGTGTAACTCTGTCGAGTTCTCGAGCATCAAGGGCTCCATTGGTGATCATGTCGAGGAGATGGACCAGCTCATCGTCGCTCGCGAGCGCTAGCAAGTGCACGTGGCCATTAGCCTACAATTCAAACACGTTTACGGAGGGCGCCCTTGAAAGAGGACGCCCTCCGTGGCAAGATGGGATTTGTCCGAAGCTAAACAGCTTTGGGTCACCGTGGACGGGCAGGGGCCTCGACGCGGCTAGACACGAGACACATACATTACGCGACCTCGCCCTGGTGGCCGCACACGTTGGTTGCGGCCGACGCGGGCCGCGGGCAAGTGCCTGTAAGGGGAGCCTTGCCTCTCTTGTACGAGAAAGGACGCGTAATGAAGATCATTAAAGCTAAAGACTACGAGGATATGAGCCGCAAGGCCGCCAATATTATCTCGGCGCAGGTTATCCTCAAGCCCGACTGCGTGTTGGGTCTTGCCACCGGCTCCACCCCGATCGGTGCCTACAAGCAGCTCGCTGCTTGGTACGAGAAGGGCGACGTCGACTTTGCCGAGGTCAGCACCTACAACCTGGACGAGTATCGCGGCCTTTCGCATGACGATCCCCAGAGCTATCACTACTTCATGCGCGAGAACTTCTTCGATCACATCAACATCGACCTGAACAACACGCATGTGCCCGACGGTTCCAACCCCGACGCCGCCGCTGCCTGCTCTGAGTACGATAAGGTCGTCGCTGCCGCCGGCTATCCCGATCTGCAGCTGCTCGGCATTGGCAACAACGGCCACATCGGCTTCAACGAGCCCGATGACCACTTCTCCAAGGGCACGCACTGCGTCGACCTTACCGAGAGCACCATTCAGGCCAACAGCCGCCTGTTCGACAGCATCGACGACGTTCCCCGTCAGGCCTACACCATGGGTACCCAGACCATCATGTATGCTCGCATGATCCTGGTCGTCGCCAACGGCGAGGCCAAGGCTCAGGCCGTGCATGACATGTGCTATGGCCCGGTTACGCCCGAGTGCCCGGCTTCGATCCTGCAGCTGCACACCAACTGCGTCGTGGTCGCTGACGAGGCCGCCCTTTCGCTCTGCGAGTAGCGCGAGCCCGTCATCTCGACATAGCTTTGCCGAAGGCCTCCGCTTTGCGGGGGCCTTTTTGCTGTCCTTGTCATATGCTTGACCAAGAGCATGCCGCAAGCTTGACGGATGCCGGATACCCAACAGCTTGATTCATTCCATACCAGATTCTATGCAAAAATGCCACTAAAAGGTCGTAGACGGTAGCGGGTGCTAGGCGAGTTGAATGACATGGCTGAACCTTGTTCACTTGCGTTACACTGCCGCTCAGATGGGACAAGCTGACAAGCTCATTTACCTGCTTAAAGACCGATTAGTCGGGGGATTAATAACAATCGGCCCTCGCTGTACAAAAACTTGCCGCTTGCGTACCAAAAGACAACCTAACACACAAGGTCGCTCTATTCACAGCGCGGCTTGTATGGTCTTGCGGTTACAGTGTCCATACGGTCGAGTTGAGGAGCGGGCATGGGAAACGATTTGAGCAGTATAGACGACCTCGAGCTGATGCCGCTGGGCGGAGGCTATATGGTTCGACGCGAACGCTTGATGAATGAGCTTATCGCCAAGGGCCGAAAGGCCGGCATCGTGGTTCTTTATGCGCCCGACGGGTTTGGGAAGACCTCGGTGCTGCTGCAGTACGCCCATGAGGTTAAATGCGACCCGACGCGAGGCCCCGTGCGGATTATCGAGGCCGATCGCGCCATTGGGCGCGAGGTGTTTATGCAGCTCGAGGTGGTTACCGAAGAACTCAAAGACAAACCGCACTCCCTTATCGCGATTGATAATGTGCCAAACCTCGATCAGCACGATACCGAAGACCTCATCGACAGGATTCGCGGCCTGCGCGCTATGGGGGTAGGGGTCTTTATCTCCTGCCGTCCTTCAAATCGTCAGCTGATTCATGGGCTGGGCGATTCGGTTAAGATCAATGCGCAGATGCTCAAGGTGCATGCCTATGAGTATTCGGCGTGGGCATCGGCGTTTTCGATCAGCACATCGCTCGACTTTTATCAGCTCACGCAGGGCGTGCCCGGGCTCGTTTCGGCATTGCAGACGGGTCTGTATGGCCAAGGCGACGTAGCCGGTCTGCTCGAAAACGAGATTGTCAACGTATATGGCGCGGCACTTGTCGATCTGGCTTCGCTCGACAATAATGCGCTGTTTTGCGTGGCATGTCTCATGATTTTGATGGGCGAGGGCAATATCGCAGAACTCGAGGCTTGTGGGGTGAGGCTGTCGATGGTCGACCAGTCCTACTTTGTGCGCGACTACCCGATCTTTGGCTTGGATCCCGCCGAGCGAAGTTTTACGTGCCTGGGCACGGAGGACAACGGACGCTTGCGTTTGCGTAAGTTGGTGGCCGAGGTTCGCCCCGAACTTGTTCCGCGGGCAGCTCGAATTTTGCTTAAGGCGGGCCGATGCGATGCGGCGATGGGCCTGGCGGACGCCTTTTTGGACCGTGAAGCGGTCCTTGAACTTGCTGGGCAGTATGGGGTCGATCTGGCTCTGACGGGGCACGGTGCCGATGTCTGCCGGGCGGCGTTGGCCACGATCGATGCTGACGATCCCGCCCCAGAGCCAACGCCTGCCGAGGCGCTCGGCGTCTATTTGGCGGCGGTCAGCGTGTCCAACACAAAGCTCGCCCGCTGTATGGCATCGCTTATTGAGCATGCGGGCGATCAGGCAGCCTGTGAAATAGATCCCGTTTCGTGGAAGGTCGCCCAGGTGCTTACAGCAGTTTGTTATGGGGACAACGGGCTTGGGCTTCCCATGAACCTTGCTGTGCCGGAAATCGAGACGGAACACACGGCGCTCGACATGCTCTTTGCACATATCGGGGTCAAGCACTGGTTGGCTGAGCGGGGAGATGACGGCGGCGTTCTTCAGCAGCTCAAAACGAGCAAGGCCTACGACTGCGAGCTCGACATTGCGGGGATTGTTATACGGGCCGATAGCATGCTGGTGGAGCTCTTCGATGGGTCGTTTACGGGAACCGACGAGCGCGACGACGAGATGACGGTGGTGCGGGAGGCGCTCGACGTACGTGGGCTTAAGGCGATGGCTATCTGGGTGCGCATGGTGTTGGCGGCACGGCGGCTCCTTTCCGGCTTGCCGGTAACCGACGACGCGGCGTTCAACGAGCTCGATCGTTTTGCCGTGCGCATGCGCGACAACCAGATTCAGCTGTTTGGCCTGTTGCTAGAAGGCTGGCAGTCGCTGGCAGAGGGACGGCCGGTTAATGCAAAGTTCCGTGCGGTCCAAGTGCTTAAACTTGCCGAGGAGTCGATTGCGTACATGCGCGATAACGCATTGCTGCTGGAGCGCGCGGCATATCTGCGTAACACTTCGATGGTTTCGGTGCGCGAGGAAGCGGAGCTACTCGATATAAGCCAGACGCAGGTTGGTGGAGCGGAGGCCTGGATGGTGGCGCTGCATTTGGCCTGTGCGGGCCGAGACAGCGATCTTGCGGCCTGGATGTCCATGAATCGTGCGGGGATTCTAGAGCCATCGTATCGGCTCTTTGCGCGCCTTGCCATGCATTGTCTGGGTGAGCCGGCGACCAGGATTCGCAAGAAGCTTCCCGTGCGCGAGCTATCGCGGTATTCGCTGCGCGATGATCTGGAAGGGGAGGGCGAGCGCTTATTTCAGGCCGGCGAGGTTGAAGCCGTTGATACCATCGACCATATCGAGATTCGCATGTTTGGTGCGTTTCGCGCCGAGCGCGACGGGTTTCCCATTACGGACAAAATGTGGCGCCGCAAGAAGGCGGCGACGCTTGCCGAGCGGCTTGCACTGGGCATGGATGCGCTCGTCGACCGCGAGACGCTGGCAATGGAGCTGTGGCCCCATGCCGAGTTTAATAGCGCCCGCAACAACCTGTATTCGACGATATCGCGCCTGCGTTCGGCCTTGGGGCCGACGCCAGACGGAAAATCGTGCGTGCTGATCCAAAATGAATGCATTGGACTCAACGGCGACTACGTCAAGACCGATGTACGGCTGTTTGACCAGATAAGCCGCGAGGTTTTGGGAAATCGCACGGGTGCGCGCGGGCCCCATCTGGTCGAGTTGTGCCTTAAGATTGAGCAGCTTTATGCCGGACCGCTATATGTTCCCAATGGCTGTAATCCCACCTACTTTTTGCGTATGCGACGCATTATGCAGTCAAAGTACATCGATTGCATGATTAAGGGAGCAAATGCCGCTCTAGAAGAAAACGATCTGCAGTCGGCGATTTGGCTGGCGGAGTCGGGGCTTCGACAGGAAACGGCGCGTGAGGATATGGTGCGCTGCGCCATGCGCGTCTACAGTGCGGCGGGGCGGCGGCGCGATATCGTCGAGCTATACAGCGGGCATATGCACCATCTGAGGGAGCAGGTCAATGGCGTGCCTGAGCCCGAGACGCGGCGTCTATACGAGCGCTTGGTGGAGGGGCGGCTCAATCGCGTGCTGGTCGAGCGATAAAAAACGGGCGCCCGAAGTACTTGGGCACCCGTAAGCTTGCTATGTGTTGGCTCGCCGGATCATTGGCTCTTAGACGAGCTTGATCTTCTCGATGTCCTTGCGCGAGGACTCGCGATACAGCGAGAACTTGCGGCCGATGACCTGGACGACCTCGGCGTGGCAACGCTCAGCGAGCTCTTCGGCGGCCTCGCGGGCGGAAAGGCTGGAGCCATCGAGTACGGAGCACTTAACGAGCTCATGCTTCTCCAGGTAGGCGACCGTCTGCTCGACGGTGCCCTCGTTGACATCGGACTTACCGATGATGATGGCGGGGTTGAGGTGATGGGCCATGCTGCGAAGCTGCTTGACCTGGGCTCCTGTCAGTGCCATGGGTTCTCGCTTTCTATGTATGGGGCGCCCCGCGACGGGGCCTTAATCTACGTGAGCTGTCCCACGATAGCGCAGGAACGGCGCGGTGTGGAGCGTGTTTGCCCAGTTCAAAAAGAATGCGGATGCCGAGGTGATGGGCAGCGCAGGCTGTGAACGGGCCACGAGCGGGATTCAGAGACCGGTTCCCATGCAATAAACGCCCAGCGAACCTTACGGATATGGTCGAGCATATAGCGCCCCTGCGGCACGCCCTTGGAGCCCGGCTCACCGGCATGGGGATTCTCGATCATGTGTTGGGCGATGTAGTCGCGCAGACGGTCGACCTTATCCTCGTTGCCATGCTCAAGCATGCGGGAAAAATCCGCCACGCCTGCCTCAAGGCTATCGAAGGTATCGCGACGAGGCGATTCAAAGTATGTAACCTGCGGCAACGTACCCATCTGAATGAGGATGTTGAAGGCGTACACAAAGCCATTGCTGCAGGTAACCGAGGCGCCGATAGCGTTCATCAAGTGCAGATCATAGCGCGGGCTGGAGTTGGCGACCATCGTGACAGCACAACGCCGACGAGCCGTACGGTCGAGCTTGGCAAGCGCACCTTTTAGATCGGTCGTCGTAACCGACCGACTGGCAAAGGCAACATCCACCGTTTTCGCGACCGGTCCAACCAAATCCCAATCATCATCCCAAGCAAGCTCAAGCGGCGTAATACGGCCTTCGAGCCCGTAATACTCAATACCGGCATCAAGCGTGCCAAGCATAGCAGGAGAGAAGTCAGCCGCAATCACAGGGTGCCCGGCCTGCGCAAGCGGAATAGCAATCGATCCAGCCCCACACCCCATATCAAGCACCGACTCACCAGGCTGGAGTGCCAGCAGCTTCATAAAATCGCGAGCATACGGAGCAGTCTCAAGTGGCCGAAAATGCCGAGCCCTTTTGTCCCACTCAAAAGAGTCATCAGCCCGATGCCGAGCAGCCTGCAAACGCATCCATTCATCATTCCAATCAGCAGAAAGCAGCTCAGAACGATTCTCCCCATCAACCACGGGCCATCCCCCTCACAACAAAAAAGCGGCCCCTCCCAAAAAGAAGAGCCGCAACCAGCATATATCAGAAAAAGAACCGTTCCAACGCCAAACCGCCATACCAACCAAGGCGGGCAGGAGCGAAGCAACTGCCACCGGGACAGAACCCAACTGAGGTCCCGCTGTGCGGGAGCCCCGGGGAGGGCAAATATATAAGGTCGATCGCGAGTTCCGCACGAGCCGGAGAGCACTTAATGTGCTCTCCGTGCGAGTCAGGACTGTCCGAGCGGCGACCTTATATATTTGCCCTCCCCGGGGCTCCTCGCCCGAATCCCTAGCCTAGTTCTTCAGCGAGTTCAGCGGCGCCGGGAATCGACCGCCACGGTGGGCAAGCACGGTGCCGGCGTTGGGGTTCACCGGCATGATGGGCGCACGGCCGAACAGGCCGCCGTACTCGACGCAGTCGCCCACGCCCTTGCCAATGGCGGGGATCACGCGCACGGCCGTGGTCTTGTTGTTGATGACGCCGATGGCCATCTCGTCGGCGATGATGCCGGCGATGGTCTCGACCGGGGTGTCGCCGGGGATGGCGATCATGTCCAGGCCGACGGAGCACACGCAGGTCATGGCCTCGAGCTTCTCGAGCGAAAGCGCGCCGGCTTCGACGGCGGCGATCATGCCAGCGTCCTCGGACACGGGGATAAAGGCGCCGGAGAGACCGCCCACGCTGGAACTGGCCATGACGCCGCCCTTCTTGACGGCATCGTTGAGCATGGCGAGCGCACAGGTCGTGCCCGGGCCACCGCAGGTGCCCACGCCGATGATCTCGAGGATGCGCGCGACGGAGTCGCCGATGGCGGGCGTGGGAGCCAGCGACAGGTCGACAATGCCCTTCTCGACACCCAGACGATGGGCGGCCTCGCGGCTCATGAGCTCGCCGGCGCGGGTGATCTTAAAGGCGGTCTGCTTGATCTTCTCGGCGACTTCCATCATCGATGCGGAATCGGGCAGCGTCTCCAGGGCTGCGGCCATAACGCCGGGGCCCGAAACGCCTACGTTGATGACGGCGTCGGCCTCGCCACCGCCGTGGACAGCGCCCGCCATAAACGGGGAGTCCTCGACCATGTTGGCAAAGCAGACAAACTTGGAAGCGCCGACGGAATCCTGGTCGGCCGTGAGTTTAGCGGCATCGATGATGGTCTGAGCCGCCATAAGCACGGCGTCCATGTTGATGCCAGCGCGCAGGCTAGCAACATTGACGCTGGAGCAGACGCGGCTGGTGGTAGCGAGCGCCTGGGGGATGGACTGGATGACGCGGCGGTCGGCGTCACCGATGCCCTTCTGGACGAGTGCGGAGAAGCCGCCCAGGTAGTCGATGCCGAGCGTCTCGGCCGCGCGGTCGAGGGCGTGCGCGATGGGGGTGAGGTCCTCATCCTTGCAGCACGCGGCGATCTGTGCCACCGGGGTGACGGAGACGCGCTTGTTGACGATGGGGATACCGTACTCGCGCTCGAGGTTCTCGGCGGTCTCGACCAGATGCTCAGCCGTGTGCGTCACGTGGTCGTAGATCTTCGTGCACATGCGGTCGAGGTTCTCGTCACCGCAACCCATGAGCGAAACACCCATGGTGATGGTCCTGATGTCGAGGTTCTGTTCCTCAACCATGCCGCGGGTTTCCGCGATTTCTGCGGGCGTGATCGCCATCCTTGCGCTCCTATCTGCCAAAACGAGCATAGCTTTTTCTATTCTAACGTGCCGCACGTGCCAAGTGGCGCATGCGGCACGTTTTGGTGCTCGGTTGTTTCCGTTGTGTTACTGCCCAAAGACCTCTTCGGCGATGCGCGCGCTTTCGGCGGCGTCCTTGGCGTAGTAGTCCGCGCCGATCTGCTTGGCGTATTCGGGGGTGAGCACGGCGCCGCCCACGATGATCTTGACGCCCGGAACTTCCGAATGGAGCAACTTGATGGTCTCCTCCATGGCGACGACCGTGGTGGTCATAAGCGCCGAGAGACCGACGAGTTTGATATCGCGCTCCTTGACGGTCTTGAGTACCTCCTGCGGATCGACGTCGCGGCCTAGGTCAAAGACGGTGTAGCCGTAGTTGTCGAGCAGCATTTTGACGATGTTCTTGCCGATATCGTGGATGTCGCCCTTGACGGTGGCCACGCAGATTTTGCCCTTGTCGGCAATCTCGCCGGCGGGCATCAGGCGCTTGATGGTGTCGAAGCCCACGCGCGCGGCCTCGGCCGAGGCCATGAGCTGCGGCAAGAAGAACTTGCCCTGGTCAAAGAGGACGCCAACCTCGTCGAGGGCTGGGATAAAGTGGTTGTTGATGAGGTCCATAGCGTCGTGGTCGGCCAGCAGGCGCTCGGTCTCGGCCGCGATTTCGCCCTTGCGGCCCGAGACGACCATGTGGCGGATGGGATCGTCGTCGGCGCTGGCGGTGGTGCCCGCGGCGGGTGCGGCATCGGTCGTTGCTGCCTGGGCGGCCGCCGGGTTCGCGGCGATCTTATACGGGTCGGTCCAGCCGGCGTAGCGCTCGATGTATCCGGTCGAGCCCTCGTCCTCGACGCTCAACACGCGATAGCTGTAGACGGTGTCCATAAAGCGCTTGGAACCCGGGTTCATGATAGGGGCGTCCAGACCTGCGCCAAAAGCGGCGGCCAAAAAGACCGAGCCCAGCAGCGGGCGGGCAGGCAGGCCAAAGCTGATGTTCGACACGCCGAGCGCGCATTTAACGCCCAGGTGCTCCTTGCACAGCGACATGGCGCGCAGAATCTGCTCGGCCTGACGCTGGTTGGTCGAGGCGGTCATGACCAGGCAGTCGATGAGGATACGGTCCGGGCCGATGCCGTAGCGGGCGGCCTCGGCCACGATGCGCTCGGCGATGGCAAAGCGGGCCTCGGCGGTATCGGGGATGCCGCCCTCGTCGAGCGTGAGGCCGACGACGTTGGTGCCGTAGTGGGCGACCAGCGGGAAGATCTCGTCCATGATTTGCTGCTTGCCGTTTACCGAGTTGATGATGGGCTTGCCGGCGTAGCGGCGCACGGCGGCCTCGACGGCGGCGGGGTCGGTGGAGTCGATCTGCAGGGGCAGAAGGGTGGAGCCCTGGAGCTGCTCGGTTGCCTGCTGGATGATCTTGACCTCGTCGATCTCGGGCAGGCCCACGTTGACATCCAGGATGTCGGCGCCCTGCTCCTGCTGGCTGATGCCCTGGCTCACGACGTAATCCAGGTTGCCATCGCGCAGAGCCTGCTGCAGGCGCTTTTTGCCGGTGGGGTTGATGCGCTCGCCGATGACGGCGATCTTGTGGCCGTCGCAGGGGAGGTCCACCACGGTCTGGGCACTCGTGACCGACATGCTGGGCTTGCGGCGGCGCGGGCTGGGCGTGTGGTTGTCGATAAGCGTGCGCAAGGCTGCCATGTGCGTGGGCGTGGTGCCGCAGCATCCGCCGACGACGCTCACGCCATCCTCGATCATGCCGGCGACGGCCTCGGCGTATTCGGGTGCCTGGATGTCAAAGACGGTGTTGCCGTCATCGTCCACGCGGGGTAGTCCCGCATTTGCCTGCACAATGACAGGCTTGTCGGTGACGGTGAGCATGCGCGCGGCGAGTCCGCGGAGCTCGGCCGGGCCCTGGCTGCAGTTGATGCCCAGGACATCGGCGCCGATAGCGTCGAGGGTGATGGCGGCGACCTCGGGGCTCGTGCCCAAGAAGGTGCGGCCGTCTTCCTCAAAAGTCATGGTGGCAAAGACGGGCAGGTCGGAGTTCTCGCGGCAGGCGAGGACGGCTGCCTTGATCTCGGCAAGGTCGGTCATGGTCTCGATAATAAAGAGGTCCACGCCCGCATCGACGCCGGCGCGCACCTCCTCGGCAAAGAGGTCGTAGGCCTCGTCAAAGCTGAGGGTGCCCAGGGGGCGAAGCAGCGCACCGATGGGGCCGATGTCGCCGGCGACGTAATGGGCACCGGCCGCGCGGGCGCAAGAGACCGCGGCGGCAAAGACGTCTGCCACGGTAGCGGCACCGTCGAGCTTGTGCTTGTTGGCGCCAAAGGTGTTGGCGGTGATCACGTCGCAGCCGGCCTCGACGTACTGACGCTGAATATCGGTAATGACCTGAGGCTCCTCAAAGTTGAGCAGCTCGGGCAGGGCGCCGGCCTTCATGCCGGCCGCCTGCAGCATGGTACCCATGCCGCCGTCGAACAGCAGGTGCCCCGTGCCCTTGATGGCGGCGCGCAGGCGATCGTCCTTAATGCGAAGGTCGTCGATTGTGCGCGTCTTGTATGCAGCGCCGCTGCGGCGGGCAGCATCAACAGGCGCCGCCAATGCAGTGCCGTCAGAATCATGAGTGATAAGCGGAGTAAACATCGAGGGCTCCTAATGGCTGGAATAGCAGGTGGTGTGGGCGGCGCGGAAGCGGCAGTGTTCGCGCATGCGGCAGATATTGCAGGTGGGGCGGGTCTGGGCGTCGTGGACATCGCCGTCGAACAGGCCGATCACCGCGGTCACGCTCTTGGTAGGCATGAGCAGGCTGGTGGGTGTGACGGTGAGTCCAATGAGGCGTGTGGCGTTGAGTGCGTCGACGATTGAGCGCTGAGCCGAAAGCGGGCAGTCGCCATATCCGGGGCTAAAGCGCCAGTTGCCGGCGAGTCCGTGTGCGGCAGCGTCCGCCTTGACCTGCTGGTCCATCTGCTCAACGGCGGCCTCAACATATGCCGAGCACGCGGCGTCGAGCACAGCGCCCTCCAGGGGCTGCTGGGCTCCCGTGGTGCGCAGACGACGCTCGGCGTCCATGCCGAGGGTGCATGCCATGAGCGCGGCAAAGCGGGCGTCTTTGAGATGGCGATAGATATCGCGACCCTGCAGCTCAACGTTCGTGCCAACCAAGCGGATGCAGGGCTCTCCCTGCTCGTCCACGCCCGTGGCATCGACGGCAAACACGCGCCGCACGCCACGGGGCTCAATGTCCAGCTCAAGGCGCTCGACCACAAGCTCAATACGTCGTGACAGCTCGGGCTCAATCTGCTGCCCGCCGTAACCCAGATATCGCAGCATCTCGGCACGGTCGACACGGGGATGGTGCGCAGCATCGACACGGTAAAGCGCCGGCGACGCAAGGTCGGCCGGCACTTCGACAGCGGTTGTATCGATGTGCGGTTTTTCCATTACCCTAGGCGCTCCATAATGGTCGCGGCGATCGCAGGACGATTCATAGTGTACAGGTGCAGACCGGCGGCACCGTGCTCCTTAAGGTCGCAAAGCTGACGGGCGGCATAATCTACACCGGCTGCCTGCAGGCTCTCGGGGTCGTTCTCGTACTTGGCGAGAATCTTGATGACGGGGGAGGGCAGCGAGGCGCCGCACATAAAGACCATGCGGCTGATTTGGGATTTGCCCATAAACGGCATGATGCCCGCGGTGATGGGTGCCGTGATGCCCGCCTTGTCGGCAAGCTCGCGGAAGCGGTAGAAGCACTCATTATCAAAGAAGAGCTGCGTCACAAAGAAACTTGCGCCGGCGTCCTGTTTTTGCTTGAGGTATTCGACCGAAGCGTTGAGGTCCTCACAGGCAATGTGGCCCTCGGGGTAGGCTGCGGCGCCCACACAAAAGCCGGCGTCGACGAGCTCGGGGATGAGGTCGCGGGCGTAGGCGTAGTCCGAGGCGGGCTTGTCGTCCTCGGTCGCGCCAGCGGGCAGATCACCGCGCAGGGCCAGGATGTTTTCTACGCCGGCGGTGCGGTATTCGTCGATCTTGGCGGCGATATCGGCATGCGTGCGGCCAACGCAGGTGAGGTGCGCCACCGAGGGCGTATCGAATTCGCTCGTAATCATATGCGCGATGGGGGCGGTGGTGGCGCCGTTGCCCGAGCCGCCAGCGGAACAAGTGACCGAGACAAAGCTCGGCGAAAGTTTGCACAGATTGCCCGCCACTTCGCGAGCCGTATCGAGGGTAAGCTCACCCTTGGGCGGGAACATCTCAAACGAAACGGGTGCAGTGCCCTGGGATGCTGCCTGCTTAAAAACCTCGTCGACGCGCATATCGTGCTCCTTTAGACATTTAGTGCGATGTGTTGTAAGGATTCTACAGCACCACTGTGCCACGGTGGAGTTTTACTCGCTATTTAGGGATACCAATCAAAGATGCCTTGCTATCGGCATTTCCTATAGCAGAGCGGCTCATTTTGACACGGGCTATAAAGACTGGTATCTGATGCGAAATACCAGTTAATAGAGCCCCATCCCAAATTGACTACCCTTAAACCATGGGGAGAGGTCTGCAATTTATACAGTTGATTGGCTGTTGAGAGCGGCAACGCCGCCGCGATGCGGTAACCTCATTGATTGGTTTCGTGACAGCAACATAACGGTAATGTTGCGGAAACACGACGAGCCTAATCTATGACTCGTTCGTTAGTAATCAACACCGCTTCTCACGCGGTGCCGATACGAAGGGAGTTCCGTATGGCCGAACTTACTGACCGCTTCGGGACCATGGTGTTCTCTGAGGAAGTCATGAAGGACTACCTCCCCAAGGACATTTGGAAGCGCCTTGCTGCAACCCTCGAGGACGGTGAGCCGCTCGACCTGGATGTGGCCAACGCCGTTGCCCACGCCATGAAGGTCTGGGCCATCTCCAAGGGCGCGACGCACTACGCGCACTGGTTCCAGCCGCTTTCGGGCATTACTTCCGAGAAGCACGACAGCTTCCTCGAGCCCAACCACGACGGCACCGCCATTACCAAGTTTACGGGCAAGAACCTCATCCAGGGCGAGCCCGATGCCTCGAGCTTCCCCAACGGCGGCCTGCGCGCCACCTTCGAGGCCCGTGGCTACACCGCTTGGGATCCCACCAGCCCCGCATTCATTAAGGACGATGTCCTGTGCATCCCCACGGCTTTCTGCTCCTACACGGGCGAGGCCCTGGACAAGAAGACCCCGCTGCTGCGCTCCATGACCGCGCTCTCGCGTGAGTCCAAGCGCGTTCTGGCGCTGTTTGGCAAGACCCCCAAGAAGGTTGTTCCTTCCGTGGGCGACGAGCAGGAGTACTTCCTGATCAAGAAGGACGCTTACCGCAAGCGCAAGGACCTGGTCATCACCGGCCGCACCCTCTTTGGTGCTGCCCCCTGCAAGGGCCAGGAGCTCGAGGAGCACTACTTTGGCGCTATCCGCCCCACCGTCTCGGCCTACATGAAGGATCTGGACGATGAACTGTGGGCGCTTGGCATTCCTGCCAAGACCAAGCACAACGAGGTTGCTCCCTGCCAGCATGAGCTCGCACCGGTCTATGGCGAGGTCAACGAGGCCATCGACCAGAATCTGGTCATGATGGAGAAGATGAAGCTCATCGCCTCCCGCCACGACTTGGTCTGTCTGCTGCACGAGAAGCCCTTCGAGGGCATCAACGGTTCGGGTAAGCACAACAACTGGTCGCTTGGCACCGAGTCCGAGAATCTGCTCGATCCGGGCGACACCCCGCTCGACAACCTGCAGTTCATTGTCTTCCTCACCGCGGTGATCGAGGCCGTCGATAACTATCAGGAGCTCCTGCGTGCCTCCGTTGCCTCGGCCGGCAACGACCATCGTCTGGGCGCCAACGAGGCTCCTCCGGCGATTATGTCCATCTTCCTGGGCGACCAGCTTACCGAGGTCGTCGAGAAGATCATCGATGGCAAGGCTTCCGTCCATGCCACGCGCGGCGTGCTCGACCTGGGCGCCGATACTCTGCCCAAGCTGATGCAGGACAACACCGACCGCAACCGCACCTCCCCGTTTGCCTTCACCGGCAACAAGTTCGAGTTCCGTGCCTGCGGCTCCGAGCAGAACGTCTCCGACTCCAACCTGGTGCTCGATGCCGCCGTGGCCAAGTCGCTCAAGTCCTTCGCCGATGCCCTTGAGGGTACGCCCGAGGATGATTTCCAGGACGCCGCGCTCGAGTACTGCAAGAAGGTCCTGACCGACCACCAGCGCATCCTCTTCTCCGGTGACGGTTACTCCGATGAGTGGCCCGTCGAGGCCGAGAAGCGCGGCCTTGCCAACAACAAGACCACGGCCGACGCCCTGCCCGCCTTTGTTTCCGATAAGGCCATTGCGCTCTTTGAGGAGACGGGCGTCCTGACCAAGGCCGAGGCCCAGTGCCGTTACGACTGCAAGCTCGAGAAGTACAACAAGCTTATGAACATCGAGGCTACCACGATGGTTCGCGAGGCGCGTCGTACCTATCGCCCGGTCATTACCGCCTACGCCACCAAGGTCGCTAAGGGCCTTGAGACTATTCGTGCCGCCGGTGCTGAGGCCGCCATGCAGTGCGAGCAGAACACGCTCAACAAGCTCTGCAACGGCATCACCGCCATCAACGACTCCATCAAGGCGCTCGATGCCGTACACCAGAAGGCCGAGGCTCTCGATGGCCAGGAGCAGGCCAATGTGTACGCGCACGAGGTCGTTCCCGCTATGGATACGTTGCGCGCCGCCGTGGACGCCATGGAAGAGATCGTGGCCGCCGACTACTGGCCGGTCCCGACCTACGACGACATTCTGTTCTACGTGTAGAGCGTAACTGACATATCGTCACGGTATTGAGCCGGGGTCCGCATCGCGCGGGCCCCGGCTTTTTGCGCCGAGTTTGGCGCACATATGGCGCATGTGTTTGGCATGCGGGGCGTTGTGTTGGAGTGAAATTGACGGTTTGGATTCGCTTCGAGATCGATTCGCCGGTCTCGTAAGGGACCGTGTTCAAAAAATGCCAAATATGAGTACTGTCACCTGTTGAGTATCATAATTAATTAGCACTATTCTGCAAGTTACGCAACATATGTCCAGATACGCAGCCGATGAATAGGCATCAATGTCCCTCTGTTGGCCGGTTTTGGTCCAGATTTACCCTCTGTAGGTCATAAATCGCTGCTACTAAATTGGTATCAGTACTCATATTTGCCACTTTTTGAACACGGGCCCCCGGATGCAGTGTGGATCGGCACCGTGTCGGATTCGAATCCCGGCGCCGGGACAGCAAAAAGCCCGTCACCGTGAGGGTAACGGGCTTTTCAATTCAAATGGTGCCCCCAACGGGATTCGAACCCGTGATATCCACCTTGAAAGGGTGGCGTCCTTGGCCGCTAGACGATGGGGACAGCGGGAAAGAGTATAGCAGACTTTTTCGTCAGTTCGTATATCGATGACAAACTGGAAAACCACCACACAGGCGCAGGCTTTCTATCCCGATCATCAAACATCTCAATCTGTAACATCTGGGCACGTAAATTGGCTCTATCTGTTACAGATTGAGACAAAAAGTAGGCGTCGGGACGAACATCTCGATCTGTAACAATAAGACGGCTTTTGGCGGTCTAGATGTTACAGATCGAGACAAACTAGCGGGACGGATCAAAACCACCACAAAGGTGCCTGTCCCCTTTGTGGTAGTGAGGCGTTAGGGGAGGAGCTTCATGGCGGCGTCGTGGGCGGTGTGCTCGTAGGTGTCGTCGAGGGGCTTGAGCGGCAGCAGGGCTGTGGCCTGCTCATCGCCGCGGCGCTCGAGGGCGTGGGTAATGAGCCAGTCGGCGAGCTCGGGGTTCTTGGGCAGTGCCGGTCCGTGTAGATACGTGCCGATGACGCCCTTGTAGATGAGGCCCTCAAAGCCATCGTCGCCGTTGTTTCCGGTACCCGTGACGATGGACGTTCCGAGCGGCGTGGCATCTGCGTCGAGCAGAGTGCGGCCGCCGTGGTTCTCGAATCCCACAAAGGGCTCGGGTGCCAGGTCGGTCTTGACGGCGACGTTGCCGATCAGGCGGTCGGAGCCGCGTACGGTTTCGGCGGCAATGACCCCCAGACCCTCGATGCGATCCTCGCCCATATAGTACGAACGGCCGAGCAGCTGATAGCCGCCACAGATGGCAAGCAGCGAGCCGCCATCCTCAACATAGGCCGCGACCTTGTCTTTTTGGGCGAGCAGCTCGTGTGCCACGGCTAGCTGGTCGCGGTCGGAGCCGCCACCCATCATGACGATATCGGCATCGGTCAAATCAAGCGTTTCGCCCATACGGACCTCGTCTACACGCGCGGGAATGCCACGCCAGGCGCAGCGGCGCTCGAGGGCGATAACGTTGCCGCCGTCGGCATAGAGGTTGAGGGCATCGGGGTACAGGTAGACGATACGCAGGGGGCGCGAAAGCTCGACCGGCGCAATATCGGTGGGGACAGCGCTACCATCGGCGCACGGTGCAGCGTGGGCGGCAACCGTGGCCGCATCGGTGCCTTTGAGTCCGTCGAGCTCCTTGACCAGCGGCGGGAAGGCCGTGTAGTTGGCGACGGCGTAGAAGGTGTCATCGGCGGCCTCGTCTGCCACGGCGCCAATCGCCTGCGCGACGTCCGAGATAATCGCGGCATCGATGCCGGCGTACTTGAGGCGTACCTGCATGTCGTGCGCACGCGTGCCTCCGGCAAAGGCGACAAGACCCGGCGTGTCGGCGATGCGCTCGAAGTCGACATCGTAGATCCACGAGACATCGTGGCCGTCGGCATCGTTATCGTTTAGGAAGAAGGCGCAGAGCCTGCCACCTGCCGTTTTAATGGACTGGATCTGGCGATCGAAGCCCACGGGATTCTTGGCTAGGTTGGCCTCGACGGTGCGGCCGGCAATGTTCCAGCGGCCCATGCGTCCGCCGGCGGGGATGTAGGCATCGAGCGTGGGCTGCAAATGCGCCGCGTCCACGCCCATCTCGCGCGCCGCAAAGAAGGCGGCGGCAACGTTGTAGACCATATACAGGCCGTTGTAGCGTGTGGCGATGTGTGCGGCAGCCGCGTCGGACGCAGATCCAAAGACCAGGTCAAAGCCGTAGCCGTCGCAGCCGAGCTCCACGCTCGTCACGCGACGGACAAGCGCAGGGCGGGCCCAGCCGCACGAGGGGCAATGGTATGCGCCAAGCTGTCCGTACTGCACATAGTCGTACTCCAACGGTGCGTTGCACTGTGAGCAAAAACGTGAGTCGCTAATGCGGTCGGACTCGGTGCCCGTGGCGCCGTCGATGCCAAAGGCGATGCTTGCGTTGGGAACGCGCGCGGCGATCGCGGCACATAGCGGGTCGTCTGCGTTGTAGATGAGCGTTGTTGCCGGAGAGAGCTCCAACGCATGGGCGATGACGTCTTGGGTATGGTCGATCTCGCCGTAGCGGTCTAGCTGGTCGCGGAACAGGTTGAGCAGCACAAAGTACGTCGGCTTGAGCTTGGGCAGAACGCGTACGGTGTAGAGCTCGTCGCACTCAAAAACGCCCACGCGCTTGCCGTTGGCGGTTCGCTTAAGGTCGCCGCGGGCCTCGAGCAGAGCACCCACCACACCAGGCTCCATATTGTTGCCGGCACGATTGCACACCACGGTAGCACCGCTGGCAGCAACTGCGTCGGCGATGAGGTTGGATGTGGTGGTCTTGCCATTAGTACCGGTGATCACCACACTGCGGTCGACCAGGCTCGCGAGGTCGCTTAGCAGCTCGGGGTCGATCTTCATGGCGATGCGGCCGGGAAGCACGCCACCCTGGCGTTTGAGGACAGAGCGCAGTCCCCAGCGGGCGATATCGCTCGAGGTGCAGGCGAGAGATGAGCGGAGGTTCATGAAGCCGTTCCTAACATAGATGACATGGTCGGGGCGATCGCGTCGCTAAAAGCCGTAGCGGCGCGCAAATTCCTGGGCGAGCTGCGATACATCTTCGCAGGCGTTGGCCCAGGGGGCAAAGTCGGGGGTGTCCGAGATAATGCCGTCGGCCTCCCAAACTGCCTGGTGCGAAAGGTCCCAGGGGTCGCGCGGCTCGGGTCGGCAGGGAAGATACGGCGTCTGGTACATGGGGTTCAGCAAGAAGAACGCGCCACCCTCGCAACGGTTAGCGAACTCACGCAGCGCACGCACCGCCGGACGCATCTTGTTCGTTTTGAACAAGAGGATCGTGCGGGCGAGCAGGTACCAAGGAGAGTTTTCGAGTGCGTCTGCCCCCATCTGCTCCTCGAGCTGGTGGGCCAGGGCAAAAAAGCCGTCCTGGTCTTCCAGGCGGGCGAGGGCGAGCAGCACGGTGCCGGCGGCTCGGGTGGGATAGCCTTCCGCCTTAAGAACACGGCGAGCATAGTTGGCAGCAGCGCGGTAGCGGGCGCTCGCCATGCACAGCTGCGAGATGGCCTCGAGCGTGTGGAACCACCCGATAAGGGCCGGCTCGCTCACAGTAAGGTCCGCTGCGGTGACACCGTCGGCCAAAACATTATTGGCCCAGTAGTGCGGGGCCTCCATATCAAACCCGGGCACGCTCTGTTGCAGGTAGTCGGCCGTGCTCGTCTCGAGCTTCATCAGGTCGCCCAGGCAGGCGTCGACGGGCGTGTCCGCCAAAATGATGGCGAGCAGCTGGGCATCGACGGCCAGCGCATCGATGCGGACGATCTTGAGCAGCTCATCACGCATATCGTCGAACAGGCGGTTGCGCGTCTGCTCAAACTCCTCGTCGCTGCCCATGTCCTCGATGCGATGGAGCTCGTCGAGCAGGTGGCGATGAACACCGGCATAGGACAGCAGCGCCTGAGCATGCTCGGACTGCGCATACTTTTGGGGATTCGCACTCATGTCGTTATGGACAAGCTTGCGTGCTGCATCGGTGAGCTCGGGGTGCGACGCCAGATAGGTGCGCTCCAGGTAGGCGGGGATGTAGACGCTCGGATCCATTAGAGGTCTCCTCCCTTAAACGGCAAGCCCTGCTCGGCCGCCCGCAGTATGCGCTCGTCGATCTGGGAGCGCACGATGTCGTTGGTGGCGACCCAGGCGGCAAAGCTGGCGTTGTCGGGCGCGCCCAGGCCCTCCTGCAGTACCGGCGTCGCCTCGGAGAGTGCAAGGACGAGCTCGTCGGTGGAGCCTGCACCCACGTTGACGCGGGCATAGACGCCATCGGGAAACTCGGTTTGGAAGTAGAGCGCCTCGGCTGCGTGCGGGCACGAGTGCGCAAGGATGCGCAGGTAGTGTTCGGCGCCCTCGTAATCCAGCTCGCGCCAGGCAGCGCTCATCAGCGCGAAGAGCGTCCACGGGTCCAAGTCGCGTTCTGCATCCTTGGGACGACGGCGCAGCGGCGTGTTGGCGAGATAGGGGACGGAGTGGGCAGAGCGAAAGCGCTTGAGCTCCTCAGCGGGGTATTCGAGCTTTGCCATGGCGAGCATTGCGGTGTGGCGGACGCCGGCAGGATCGTTGGGGGCAAAGTCGAGGCTGCGGTTTGCGGCTTCGAGCGACATGCGGTAGCGGCCGCTAATGAGCGCGCGCGATGCCAAGGCGGCAAGCCAGCGCAGGTAGGGACGGCGGGTCAGGTCGCCTGCGGCCTCGCGCTCGTAGGGGTCCTGCGCCGAGGCAATCTTGAGCGCCAGATCGTGCTCCACCTCGTCGCACTTGGACACCAGATATTGCACGTATTCCTCGTTGGATTCGGCGGTGAGCGCCGTCAGCATGCGCTGGGCATCCCAGTTGGCCGGATCGAGCGCGGCTGCCTCGCGGAGCATGTTCTCGGCTGCGGCTTCTTCTTGCTCTGCCTGGGCATCGTCGGGGATAAAGGGGATGCGGTAGTCGACAGCCTCGACCACCTTGGCAATGAGGTGCCCGGCGCGGTCGCGGTCGTGCACGATGAGCGGTGCAGGGTTACGGGTGAACTGTTCCATCAGACGCTCGACGGCGGGGCCGTCGGTGAGTGGAATGTTGTCGCGGCGCAAGGCCTCAAGAACGAGGCGATGGCAATCCTCTTGAATGGGGTCGAATGCCATGGGGCCTCCTTTGCTGCGGTTAGGGTTCAAATGTCTCTATATAAGGTTCTAGTTTACCCGCATGTGGCACACCGGGGGTGCCGCACTTGGACTTGCACCTTTGCACCACGAAGACGGATGTCGCACAAATGTCGGCACCTTGGACGACCGAGTGGTATCACGGTGCCGCAAACGGTCGATTTTTGGCGGCGAACGGTGCATATTTTGGAGGGGCACCGTCCTGCCCGGGATATGTAGTCAACCTTGATAAAACGTTTGCCCAGCTTGGGGGTATGGATGCCACACAAGGGTCTTCGGGGATAGAAAAAACGTTTCATCATTGGCGGCTTTAGGTGAATAACTGACCAACCAGAACGGTAAAATAGTGTTTGTCTGAGCGTTGAGACGTTTAGACATCGTGCATTGTCATCGCCGGCAACGCACAAAACGGTCCTAACGGAGCCAATCGGGTGCTCCGTTATATACACAGGTCTAAGAGGGGCTTGTTTAGGAGGCACAGTATGGGACGTTTTACCAATCCTCGCGATCTGTACTTTGGTGAGGGCGCTCGCCACGAGGTGAAGAACCTCAAGGGCAAGAAGGCCATCATCGTTTCTGGCGGCAGCTCTATGCGTCGCGGCGGGTTCTTGCAGGACGTCGAGGCCGACCTCAAAGAGGCCGGCATGGAGGTCAAGCTGTTCGAGGGCGTCGAGTCCGACCCGTCCATCGAGACGGTCATGAAGGGCGCCGAGGCCATGCGCGAGTTCGAGCCCGACTGGATTATCGCCATCGGCGGCGGCTCGCCCATCGATGCCGCTAAGGCCATGTGGGTCTTCTACGAGTATCCCGAGGAGTCCTTCGACAACATCATCCAGCCGTTCAGCTTCCCCGAGCTGCGTCAGAAGGCTCATTTCTGCGCCATCTCCTCTACCTCCGGCACCGCTACCGAGGTCACCGCGTTCTCCGTCATTACCGACTACGCCAAGGGCATCAAGTACCCGCTGGCCGACTTCAACATCACCCCTGATGTCGCCATCGTCGACCCCGAGCTCACCTACACCATGCCCGCCAAGCTGTGCGCTCACACCGGCATGGATGCTCTGACCCACTGCATGGAGGCCTACGTTTCCACCTTCGCCTCTATGTTCACCGACGCCAACGCTCTGCACGGCATCCGCGAGATCGTCGAGTGGCTGCCCAAGTCCTATGCTGGCGACCATGAGGCCCGTCAGCACATGCACGAGGCTCAGTGCATCGCCGGTATCGCCTTCTCCTCGGGCCTGCTCGGCATTGTTCACTCCATGGCTCACAAGACTGGTGCCGCCTTCGAGAACGGCCACATCATCCACGGTGCTGCTAACGCCATGTACCTGGGCAAGGTCATCCAGTGGAACTCCAAGGATCCCCGTGCTGCCGAGCGCTACGCTTATGTGGCCAAGGAGATCCTGCACCTTCCCGGCGAGACCAACGAGGAGCTCATCGCTGCGCTCGTCCAGAAGATCCGCGACCTCAACGACCAGCTCAACATTCCGCAGTCCATCAAGGATTACGCGAATGGTGGCGTGAAGGTCGACGCCGAGAACCCGCAGATGGTTTCCGAGGAGGAGTTCCTCGCCAAGCTGCCCGAGATCGCCGCGAACGCCGAGACCGACGCCTGCACGCCGGAGAACCCGCGTGAGACCAAGGCTGCCGACTTCGAGAAGATCCTCAAGGCCTGCTACTACGACACCGACATCGATTTCTAATCGACTCTTGTTATCGTAACGAGGGGCTCCGCACGTATCCGTACGGAGCCCCTTTCTTTTTAATTAGAGAATGGGATAGTTATGGCTGCAATTTTCAATAGCCCCAGCAAGTACATCCAGGGTCCGGACGAGCTCGCCAAGCTCGGCTCCTATGTCGAGCCGCTCGGCGCTAAGGCCCTCGTCATCGTGACGCCTTCGGGCAAGAAGCGCGTCGGTGCCAAGATCGAGGGCGGCTTTGCCGAGGCTAAGGCCGAGCTGCTGTTTGAGGACTTTAACGGCGAGTGCTCCAAGGGCGAGGTTGATCGCCTGGTTGCGCTCGCTCGCGACAACGGTTGCGACATCATCGTCGGCGTCGGTGGCGGCAAGATCCTCGACACCGCGAAGGCCGTCGCCTATTACCTGGAGTCCCCGGTTATCATTTGCCCCACCATTGCTTCGACCGATGCCCCGTGTTCGGCGCTTTCGGTGCTCTACACCGACGATGGCCAGTTCGATAAATATCTCTTCCTTAAGGCAAACCCCAACATTGTCCTGATGGATACGACGGTTATCGCGGCGAGCCCGGTGCGCCTGACGGTTTCCGGTATGGGCGATGCGCTCGCAACCTACTTTGAGGCCCAGGCGACGCATGATGCCGACGGCGGTACCTGTGCTGGCGGCAAGGGCGGTATGGCCGGCCTGGCGCTCGCCAAGCTCTGCTACGAGACGCTTATGGCCGATGGCGTCAAGGCCAAGGTCGCGCTGGAGAAGGGTGCGCTCACGCCTGCAGTCGAGCATATCATCGAGGCCAATACGCTGCTTTCGGGCATTGGCTTTGAGAGCTCGGGCCTTGCTGCTGCTCATGCCATCCACAATGGCCTGACGATGCTGCCCGAGTGCCACGGCATGTACCACGGCGAGAAGGTCGCCTTTGGCACCATCGTCCAGCTGGTGCTCGAGGATGCTCCGACTGAGAAACTCGAGGAAGTCTTGGGCTTCTGCATTGAGCTGGGCCTGCCGGTCACGATGAAGGAACTTGGCGTTGCCGAGCTTACACATGAGCAGGCCATGATTGTTGCCGAGGCCGCCTGCGCGCCCGATGACACCATGTGCAACATGCCGTTTGAGGTGACGCCCGAGATGGTCGCAAACGCCATTCTGGGTGCCGACGCGCTGGGTCACTACTATCTCATGGATGAGTAAATCAAGCTAAGGAAGGGGCAAAGCCAACAGATGGTTTTGCCCCTTTTGCTATGGTGCAAAGGGGTCAGGTTACTTTGCACCAATCGTTGTTTGATGAAGGGCGGATTCTCGTATGGCGCTTCCTATGGTTTATGGCGGCCCCGGCCGGTATGTTCAGGGGCCGGGCGAACTTTCGCGTCAGGGCAGGTATTTGTCATGGTTGGGCTGCGCTGCCTATGTCTTGTTTGACCAGGGCACCGAGGATCGGCTGTGCAGGCAGATCGTCGATGGATTTCTGGACGAAGATCTAAGCGAGCCGTTCTTTAAGATTTATAACGGTCCGTGTACGGAAGAGGCCGTTGTCGGAATGGCTCAGGAAGCCCAGGCCGAGTATTGCGACATGGTGGTGGGCATTGGCGGCGGCAAGATGCTCGATATCGCCAAGGCAGTAGCGTTTTATGCCGAGCTGCCGTTGTGTGTATGCCCCACGGCGGCTTCGATGGACGGCCCGTGCAGTGCGATTTCGGTGCTGTATCACGAGGATGGGTCGTTCGACCGCTACCTGATGCTCGAGAAGAATCCAGACCTGGTCGTGGTCGATACCGATGTGGTTGCTGCGGCCCCACTGCGCATGACGGTTGCTGGTATGGGCGATGCGCTGGCAACGTACTTCGAGGCGCGTTCGTGCGCCGCAGCGCACGGCACCAACGAGCACGGTGGCGCGCCAGGGCACTTGGCTCTGGTTGCGGCTCGCGCCTGCTATGACACGCTCATGGAGTGCGGCGTCGCTGCCAAGCGCGATCTTAAAAAGGGACGTATATCGACGGCGGTTGAGCGCCTGATTGAGTGCAATATTCTGCTTTCGGGTGTTGGCTTTGAGAGTGGCGGCCTGGCGTTGGCGCATGCCATCGCCAACGGTCTGACGATTCTGCCCGAGTGCAGGGCCATGCATGGTGAGGCCGTGGCATTTGGTCTGGTGGTGCAGCTGCGCCTGGAGCGTGCGCCCGAGCTTGATCAGGTGCTCGAGTTTTGCCAACGCGTTGGTCTGCCGACGACGCTCGAGGAGCTGGGCCTTGGCGAGATTTCCGATGCCGATCTGCAGGGTGTTGCAAATGCGATCTTTAGAAACGAGCGTAATATGGCCAACGAGCAGGCCAAGGTGACCAAACAAAAGCTCGTGCAGCTCATGTGCGAGGCATAGTTTGGCGCTTGATTGACCTTGTGCAATCGAGGCGGCGATAGGCCGGGGCTATTTGTCCCAAAGGTGCTCCGCGTGTAATTTGCTCGAGGCACGGGCCGATGGCGTATCATTATTTCTTGCTTGTTTGCACTGCTCAGGGAGGGGCCGCGCATGGCGCAGGAACACGATCTGTTTGATGACATTATCGAGATCAGCAAGGGTTTCGACTTTCTTAAAAACCCGCTTGGCGGTGTGACCGATGCACTCGATCCGTCGGCGCCGCAGTGGAATCCTGCCGACTACAAGGAGCGTCCGCGCGGCAACACCATTCCGTGCTTGACCTGCAAAAACGAAAAGAGCGGCTGCACCGCGTGCATGGACGTGTGCCCGGTCAATGCCATCGAGGTCGAGGAAGACGCTATCGAGATCCTCGACTCCTGTCGCAAGTGCGGCCTGTGCGTCGCTGCTTGCCCGACGGAGGCGATCATCTCTCCGCGCCTTGCGCCCAAAAACGTTTACGACGACATTGTCTCGGCAGCTACGAGCCACGAGACCGCCTACGTTACCTGCACGCGCGCCCTTAAGCGCATGCCGCGCGAGAACGAGGTCGTCGTCGCCTGCGTGGGCGATATTACTGCCGAGACCTGGTTCTCGGTGCTGGCCGACTATCCCAACGTGAGCGTGTACCTGCCGCTGGGCGTGTGCGATAAGTGCCGCAACACCGGTGGCGAGGATATTCTGGGCGAGGCCATCGCCACTGCCGAGGAGTGGGCTGGTACGGGCATGGGCCTGGAGGTCGACCCCAAGAGCCTCAAATGTCATAAGCGCCGCGAGTACGAGCGCAAGGAGTACATGGAAAAGATCGCCCGCACCACGGGCCTAACCGTGACTAAGCTCAACCCGGCGACTGCGGCACTGGCCTCGGTGACGCAGAAGTTGAAGGCCCACCGTCACCAGATTACCCAGCTCGAACGCACGCTCAACACCATGTGCGGCACCACGACGGCCAAGCGTCGCCGTACGCTGACGCACGGCCGCCAGCTGGTGCTCTCGACGCTTCAGAATCACCCCGAGCTTGCCCAGAATATGCAGGTGAGCACGCCGGAGTGCGATTTTGACAAGTGCACGTCGTGTGGCGAATGCGTCAATGTGTGCCCTACGTTTGCCTGCGATTTGGTGGGAAGCGGCCGCTTTGCGCTGGAGTCCACGTACTGCCTGGGCTGCGGCGCCTGCGTCAAGGTTTGCCCCGAGCATGCGCTCAAGCTCGTTGAGCACGATGCATCCAACCTGGTCGTCGTTGATCCCGAGGCTGAGGAAAAGGCCGCTCAGAAGGCCAAGGCCCACGAAGAGGCCGAGAAGGTCAAGGCCGAGGCAAAGGCTAAGCTCGACAAGATGCTCGACCAAGTGGAGAAGCTCGCGGACTAGCTAGCGGCCGAATCTCTGCTTCATTTGCGCCGCCGTGGTGTCTGGGTTCGCCCGGATGCTGCGGCGGCGCTATACTTATGCAGTTTGAAATACTTGTACCAAAAGGAGCTGTCGTGTCCCTTTCCATCGGTATCGTGGGCCTGCCCAACGTAGGCAAGTCGACGCTGTTCACCGCGCTCACCAAAAAGACCGGCCTTGCCGCCAACTACCCGTTCGCCACGATCGACCCCAACGTGGGCATCGTCGACGTGCCCGATAGCCGCCTGCAAAAGCTTGCCGACATCGTCAACCCGGGCCGTATCGTGCCGGCAACGGTCGAGTTCGTCGACATCGCAGGCCTGGTGAAGGGCGCCAACGAGGGCGAGGGCCTGGGCAACCAGTTCCTGGCCAACATCCGCGAGACCGACGCCATCTGCGAGGTCGTGCGCTACTTTAAGGATCCTAACGTCATGCGTGAGGTGGGCCGTACGGGCGAGTTCGTCGATCCCGCCGGCGACGCCGACACCATCATGACCGAGCTCATCCTGGCCGACATGGGGACGCTCGAGAAGCAGCTGCCCAAGCTCGAGAAGGAGGCTAAGCGCGACAAGGAGCTCATGCCCAAGTTCGAGGTCGCTAAGCGTCTGCTTGCCTGGCTCAACGAGGGCAAGCGTGCCGCGTCCATGGAAATGACCGATGAGGAGCGCGCTGCCGCCAAGGGACTGTTCCTGCTTACCATGAAGCCCATCCTGTATGTGGCCAACGTGGACGAGGACATGCTCAACGACGACCTGGCGCCCATCGATGGCGTCAAGCCGCTGCCCATTTGCGCCAAGATCGAGGCCGAGCTTTCCGAGCTCGATCCCGAGGACGCCGCCGATTACCTGGAGAGCCTGGGTCTGGAGCAGCCCGGCCTGGACGTGCTTGCTCAGGCTGCCTACAAACTGCTCGGTCTGCAGTCGTTCTTTACGGCCGGCGAGATGGAGGTCAAGGCCTGGACGGTTCGCCAGGGCGCGACCGCCCCGCAGGCCGCCGGCGTCATCCACACCGACTTTGAGCGCGGCTTTATTAAGGCCGAGGTCATTGGCTACGACGACTACATCGAGCTCGGCGGCGAGCAGGGCGCCAAGGCTGCCGGCAAGCTGCGCATCGAGGGCAAAGAGTACATCATGGCCGACGGCGACGTCGTGCACTTCCGTTTTAACGTGTAAGGACGACGTACATGTTCAAATATGGTAAAAAAGCCGGCTACATGGGTATCGCGCTGCTCGTGCTTGCGGTGCTTCCGCTCGTGGTTGCGGCATGTGTCCTTCCCAACATTGGACCCGAGGTGGCAACGAAGTTCAACGCCGCCGGCGAGGCGACGCGCTGGGGTAAGAGTTACGAGCTGCTGGCGCTGCCGGTGCTCAACTTGCTGCTTGGCGTGGCGACGTACTTTACGGCTGGCCGTCAGGCTAAGAACAACGAGGACTCTGCCGTGATGGCGCGTCTTACGTGCGAGCGTTATCTGCGCAACGGCTGCGTCACGGGTGTGTTCCTCAATGTGATTAACGTCTACTTTATGTATTCGGCGATAACCGGCACAGGCTTTGGCTTTGGTTTCTAGCTTGTCCTTTTAGGCAACGAGCCTGCACGCATATTCAATGGCTGCTGCGAGGCCGCCGCTCGATCGTGGTTTAAAGACCATATCGGCGGCGGCCTCGTTTTCGTATCCGGCGCCGCGAAGGGCGAGTGCGATACCGGCTTCCAGGAGAAGGGGCAGGCCGCGTTGGCTGGTTGCGATTACTACGGCCTGGTCAAGGGTGCAGCCGAACGCCTGACATTGAGCGGCGAGCTCGCCTTGCGCTGGGTCGGGGAGTAGTGCGGTCGCAACACGGCTCGATAACAACGCAAAGGCCGTTCGTTCGTCTGGGGAAAGGTATTCGGCCTCAACGACGACAATCTTGGGCTGCACACCGTCTGCGCAACGTGATTTCTGACGCATGCAAATCGAGCAAGCCGACATAGAAAACTCCTGTGTATTCGGCAAAACGTAAACTATAGTTTACGTTTATGTTCGGCTCCATTTCAAACTCGTCTGCATGGATGAACGTGCTAAACAGATTCTTGGCAGGCGGGTCGAAGAGACACGCAGGGACCTTGGTATCTCCAAGGTTGATTTTTGTGTGGCGACAGGAATCAGCCGCCCCTATCTCGACAGAATCGAAGACGGGACGGCAAATTTCACGCTCAAGGTTCTATTTAAAATCGCACCCGCCCTTGGCATGACGGTGTCAGAGCTTCTCGAGGGTATCGAATAGGGCGTTCCCCCGCTGCGTTTGACGCTCTTTGGGCGGGTCCCCCTGGCTGCGATGTGCAAAATCGCGAGTATTCAGCACCTGTTCAGTCGTAGATGGTAGCCCGAGCGGCTGGTGTTGCCTTTTTAACGGTATTTAATCCACACGCTAAATAAAAATGAGGAATAAATATTTACTAGACGGCCCGTTCGTCCTAAAAGTCTGTCTAACAATCAGCCGATTCTGCGCCTCCGGCGGAGAAATTGCAGAATACTCCGATTTTTGCACGGCCCGAGGGGGACCACCTGTCGTTTGAGGCTGCGATAAGTGGAACTGCCTTAGGGATTACACCATCGGGATTCGGTCGTGATTGACTTGGCTGTAGAACAGGCGCTGAATCTCTGCCGCATCGCGTGACTGGCCGAGTGCCCACATGGTCTTGGCCACGAGCGTCTCGGTGGTCATGTCGTCGCCGCGCAAAATACCCGGATGATCGGCGTAGGCACGGCCGACCTCATAAACGCCCAGATCGAGGCCCTCTTCGGGGACCTGCGTGGTCATAACGACGGTGCGACCCGAATCGACCCAGCGGAAAATTGCCTCTTGGAACGACTCGCCCGACTCGCCAAACTCGGGAATACCTCCAATGCCAAAGGTCTCCAGAATCACGGCGTCGTAGCTATCGGCAAGGGCGTCGAGGATGCCCGGGTTTACGCCGGGCGTAAGCTTGAGCACAAATACGCGCGGGTCGATGCTGTCGTAGAAACGCACCGGGTTTTCGTCCTGATGAGTCCCGTGAAGCCCGTTGCGCACAATGCGGTCATTGCGGATATAGGCGATGGGCGGATAGTTGACGCTAATGAACGCGTTAAAGCTCATGGTGCGCTGTTTGCGGGCGCGCGTGCCGGCAATGGCTACGCCGCCAAAGACAATCGAGACGTCGTGCGAGTGTTCGTCGAGCGCATAGAGCAGGCTCTGGTACAGGTTGAGCTTGGCGTCGGTAAAGGGATTGCCCATGGGCTTTTGCGATCCGGTGAGCACGATGGGCTTGGGGCTGTCCTGAATCAGATAGGAAAGCGCCGCCGCGGTGTAGCTCATGGTGTCGGTGCCGTGCAGAATCACGAAGCCGTCGTGGTCGGCATAACCCTCGACGATGACGTCGCGGATACGCATCCAGTCACTGGGGCGCATATTGGTGCTGTCGATGTTCATGGGCTGCACGACGTCGAGCTCGCAGAGGCCCGAGATCTCGGGGACGCTCTGGGCGAGCTCCTCACCGGTCAGGGCGGGGGAGAGGCCGTTGCCGTCCTCGGTCGATGCGATGGTGCCGCCCGTGGCGATGAGAAGGATGCGCTTCATGCTGGTATTCCTATCGTATTTGCCGCCGCAGAGGCGGAGTCGTTCAGCAGTATTGTGGCACAGGGCGTCCAATGTTCAAACGTATTACATCATCTGTAACGTTTGGTAACACTTCAATCGCCGTCAAATAGGGCCCAGGTCGTGCGTTTGCCGTGCGCTGATGGCTGCGAGGGACGAGAAACCCCATATAACGTGTACACTATGAAAGCTGTTTTCGTTTATTCGCGCGGGTGGGCACCGGCTCCCCGCCAACAAGAGGGGGAAACCATGGATCAAAAGGCTTCCGCAAAGGTCCTCGTACTCGACTTTGGTGCGCAGTACGGTCAGCTCATTGCCCGTCGCGTCCGCGACCTCAACGTGTATTCCGAGATTGTCCCCTGCGACATCTCGGCCGATGAGATTCGCGAGATGAACGCCTCTGCGCTCATCCTTTCCGGCGGCCCGGCCTCCGTGTATGCCGAGGACGCTCCGTCCATCGACCCCGCCATCTTTGACCTGGGCCTTCCCGTCCTGGGCTTCTGCTACGGCCATCAGATCACGGCCGTGACGCTCGGCGGCAAGGTCGGCCACTCCGAGGTGGGCGAGTACGGCCGCGCCACCATCACGCGTACGGCCGGCGCCAAGCTCTTTAACTCCACGCCCATGGAGCAGACCGTGTGGATGAGTCACCGCGATGCCGTCTCCGAGGTGCCCGAGGGCTTTACCGTTACCGCCAGCACCGACGTGTGCCCGGTTGCCGCCATGGAGTGCGCCGAGCGTAAGATCTTCACCACGCAGTTCCACCCCGAGGTCAAGCATTCCGAGTACGGTCAGCAGTTGCTGAGCAACTTCCTGTTTGAGATCTGCGGCCTGGAGCCCAACTGGAGCATGGACAACCTGGTCGAGACCATGACGGCCGAGTTCCGCGAGAAGGTCGGCGACGACCGCGTGATTCTGGCCCTGTCCGGCGGCGTCGACTCCTCCGTCGTGGCTGCGCTGGGCGCCCGCGCCGTGGGCAAGCAGATGACCTGCGTGTTCATCAACCACGGTCTGCTGCGCAAGGGCGAGCCCGAGCAGGTGGAGGAGGTCTTCACCAAGCAGTTTGACGTCGACTTTATCCACGTCCACGCCGAGGACCGCTATGCCGAGCTTCTGGCCGGCGTGACCGAGCCCGAGGAGAAGCGCCGCATCATCGGTACGCAGTTCTGGAAAGAGTTCTTCGCCGTGGCGCAGCAGCTCGAGACCGATGGCAAGCCGGTCAAGTATCTGGCTCAGGGTACCATCTACCCCGACATCATCGAGTCCGGCGCTCGCAAGACGGGCGGCAAGACGGCCACCATCAAGAGCCACCACAACCTGATCCCGTTCCCCGAGGGCGTGCACTTCGACCTTATTGAGCCGCTCGACCACTTCTTTAAGGACGAGGTCCGTGCACTTGGTCTGGCGCTGGGCCTGCCGGGTCACATCGTGTTCCGCCAGCCCTTCCCGGGCCCGGGTCTGGCCATCCGCATCATCGGTGCGGTCGACAAGGAGAAGCTCGAGATCCTCAAGAACGCCGACGCCATCGTGCGCGAGGAGCTCGACGCCTACAACCAGCGTCTGTTTGAACAGACGGGTGAGCGCAACTCCGAGCACAGCTGCTGGCAGTATTTCGCGGTCCTGCCCGACATTAAGTCCGTTGGCGTTATGGGCGACGAGCGCACCTACCAGCGCCCGATCATCCTGCGCGCCGTCGAGTCCAGCGACGCCATGACCGCCGACTGGGCCAAGCTGCCCTACGACGTCCTGGCCCGCATCTCCGGCCGCATCGTGGCCGAGGTCCCCGGCGCCAACCGCGTGTGCTACGACATCACGTCTAAGCCGCCCGCGACCATCGAATGGGAGTAGGCCGATAGGGTTCTGACCTGCATTTTTGAGTGCCGCGCTGTGCCGCTGAGTTTCGTTTCGTACGACAGTCATGGCAAAGCCACCGGCGACGGCGGTGAGTAAATACGATAATCTAGCCTCCGCTCCCATGTTGGAACGGAGGCTTTTTCTTTGCCTATTTACTCCCTTTCACCTGCGATTTCGCCATTTACTCCCCGTATTTCAAGACGGCAAAGCACTGGGCGGTATTCGGAGGAATGGGAGTAAGGATTCATCCCAAATGAGTAGACGCGCGGTTTTTGTCCCCGAGGACGAAACGAGGCCGTTTCGGGGCCCGTGAAACTCAAATCGAACTCAATAGGCTTTTCGGCGGTCTCCGCACGGCGTTTCCCCAGGTCGTTAATGGGGAGTAAAGAATCTCACCGTCTCAAGGAAAACGGGAGTAATCAGGGGAAATGCCGCGGCGTGCTGTCGCGTGCCGTCATATAAGCCACCGCGTCATTTACTCCCCAGGAGCGCCGAAAATGCCTTGACATGCAATGGGGAGTAAAAACTCAGCAGACGCAGGAGCGGGCGGAGCTCACCGCCTAGCCTGGCGTCCTGATTCGGTTGCGCTGGTTGCGAAATGCGGGGAGCCGCTACAGCGAGGCTTTCCAGCCCTCGTATTCGTCGGCGTCGATCTCGCCGTTCTCGAGCTGCGCGCGCTTCTCGGCCCACAGCTCGATCGCCATCGCGGCTTTGGGAGCGTGCGGCGCCTTGGGGTTCAGGGAGAGGCCCGAGCCGTCGGCTGCGGGAACGATGCCGAAGGAGTCCTCGAGCCGCACGAGCAGCGACATGAGGTCGCCCGCGGTCTCGACGCCGTAATCCTTGAGGGCGTTGACGGAAACGCCGAGCGCGGCGGAGATGGACTCGAGCAGCTCGGGCTTGACGGCGCGGATGCCGCTCTCGTAATGGCGCACGGCCCCCTCGGTCAGACCGACCGCCTCGGCGAGCTGCGCCTGCGTCATGCCGCGCAACTTGCGGTACCGCCTTATGTTCTCGCCTACGGACATGCGCCCTCCTCCTGGAATTACGTACCCGCACATCTTATCAGCGTACGCAAATGTACGCAATTCTATTGACAGTACGGATGCGTACGTTTACTCTCAATCTGTAAACCGTACATATACGTACGCTGTTGATTGGAGGAGCCATGGACGAGAAGGTGGCGAAGACGCCGAGGCCTCACATGCTAGACGCCGACGAGGTCGCGGAGCTGCTGAGGATCAAGAAAGGCAGCGCCTACGAGG